>VXMR01000124.1 GCA_009841005.1 Gemmatimonadales bacterium | reverse complement strand
ACGGCGCGCTCCGCGTCCAGCGCGATGGGCAGCCCGAGCGGGAAGAAGCGCCGGATACCCCCGAGCGCGCCCCGGTAGACCCGTTGGGGAAGAAGCCCCCGCTCGATCCCGAGCGCCTCGAAGGCGGCCACCCGGTCGGCTTCGGTGGGAAGCCACGGCAGGCGGGGATGTTCGAGCACGTAGTCGAGTCCGAGCAGGCGCCGCATCACCACCTCCGGCGAGGTGATCCTCCGGCGGCGGCGGTCCCCCAAGCCGAGCGCCTTGTAGATCGGGCGACCGTGGATCCGGCATATCCGGCCGATGCCCTTGATGCCGGGCGGCTTCTCCTCGATGGCCACGCCCTGGGCGACGAGCTTGCGGACGGCGCGGCCCACCTTTTCGTGGTGGCACCGGAGGAAGCTCGTCCACTGCACCCGCGTGAACACGCCGCCGTGGCAGCAGGCGAGCGCGATCCATTCGGCGCGGCGTCCCCTCCAGCCCAAAGGCTCCAGCGCCCTTGCGCGTTCCGTGAGTTGGGCGATCTGGGAGTTGACCTGCTGCTTCGGCGTCTCCATGCCCCGTACGGTGAGGGCAGGCCCAGAGGCGAGTCAACCGGCGGAGTGCGTCTTGCGATCTCACGTCTTCCCATGCTGTCCCGGAAGGTATCCAACCGGCCGCACGCGGCCGCCAGCGGCGTGTCATCGGCACCGCTTGGAAGGTTACCGTCACCCCTGCGTCAGCCGGGACACCATGCCCCCCGGCCACCGCCCCGCCAAGCCTCACGTGTTGCGGGTCGCAGCGGGGAGAGGAAGGCGTAGGTGCGCACGAATTGCCTTGACCTTCCTGAACGCGATCTACTCATCCTCGTCTCCTTCGCCAACGCCCTCCAGAAAGCTACGGGCAGGAATGGAGACGAGGCTACGGAGGCGATCCCCGTAGCGTCCGACGCGACCACCGTTGCGGTCTGTAGCAGTTCTTGTCTACAGGGGGATTCGTAGATATGTTGATCTACAACTTCTTTTCTGGAGGAGCTTGTTGCAGCCCGAACCGCTGAACCACGACGCAGACCTGAGGTCTCTCCTGACAAGAGCGGCCGACGCCGCTTCCTACTCGGGAAGAAAGATGATGGAGTCCGCTGGCCTGAGTTGGCAGTCCCTCGCTGCATGGAAGGCCGGAACCCGAAAGCCCCGTGCCGAGAGCATCCGCGCAGTCGGTCACGCCCTGCTGCTCCGCGGGGATCGGATCCGACGGATTGGCTTCGAGTTGATCCGGGCCGCTGAGCGGGAAGCCGGTCACGGAAGAGTCTCGCCGGTGACCGATGATGGCCCGCAACAAGTCCTGTTCGCTCCGACAAGGGGTCGCCGGTGAAACGCTACTACGGCCCTCGGCAGGCGTCGGTGGTCGGAGGGGTTGAGTCGTGGATCGCGTAACACGTGAGCAGCGGAGCAGGATGATGGCGGCGGTTCGCTCCAAGAACACCAAGCCGGAACTCCTCGTTCGCAGAAAGCTACACGCCCGAGGCTACCGATTCCGGCTGCATCGCCGCGATTTGCCGGGCACCCCCGACATCGTATTCCCGTCCCGGAAGTCTGTGATCTTCGTCAACGGCTGCTTTTGGCACGGACATGCGTGTCCGTCAGGCTCACTACCTGCCACCAGACGAGCATTCTGGAAGGCGAAGATCGACCGCAACAAGGATCGCGACGCCAAGAACCGGGGCGAGCTTGAAGCGGGCGGGTGGAGCGTCCTTGTGGTGTGGGAATGTGACCTACGGCAACCGGGTGCGGTGGATCGTATCGCCTCTTGGCTCGCTGTGGATCGAACCCGCGATCCTAGCCGGAATGGCGCACCATGAGGGGTTCGGACCAGCCGATTGCGGTCGTAGATCTGTTCTCCGGGGCCGGGGGTATGTCCTTTGGCTTCAAGGCGCACGGCGCATTCGAGATGATCGGCGCGGCCGATGCGGAGATCGGCAAGCCCACTTCCGGCAACGGGCGGTTGCAGTGCAACACCACCTATCGAAACAACATCGGAATCGACCCCAAGCGGATCGACCTCGGGGAGGTTGCTCCGACCGACGTGCGCGGCGTCTTGGGCATCGGCGAGCGCGCGGTCAATGTCTTGAGCGTGTGTCCACCTTGCACGGGCTTCACCCGAACCAATCCCCGGAATCACCTGCGGGACGATTGCCGCAACGGATTCGTTCCCAAGGCCGCAGGCTTCGCGGTGGCCCTGGACGCAGACATCGTAGTGATGGAGAACGCGCGCGAACTCATTCGCGGCAACTTCCGGCACCACTACCGCGCCTTCCGCGAATGTCTGGAGGATAGCGGCTACCGCGTGTACGGGCGGAACTACATGCTAAGCCGGTTCGGGCTCCCACAAATCCGCGAGCGGGCCATCGTCATCGCTGCCCGGGAAGGGCTGCCCCTCTACACGCTGGAGAGCTTGTGGGACGGCTGGAGCGTGAAGGAAAGCGCCAGCACGGTTCGTCGGGCGCTCTCGGTCGCCTCGGGAGCGAAGGACGCAGACCACCGTTACCCAGGATTCGGATCGGAAACGGTCAAGCGCCGACTAGCCGCCATTCCCCGTGACGGCGGCTCTTGGATGGACCTGTTGGACCATCCTGAAGCCGAAGAACTGCTGACCGGATCCATGAAGAGGATTGCGGCAGCCGAGAGATTCGGGTCTTATCCGGACGTCTACGGTCGGATGGCTTGGGACAGGCCCGCCCCTACGATCAAGCGCGAGTGTGCCCATATCGGGAATGGGAGGTACGCCCACCCGGAACGGGACCGGCTTTGCACGGTTGCGGAAATGGCAGTCCTCAACGGGTTCCCCCACAACTACCGGTTCAACGGCTCGTCGCTGGCAAACACTTACCGTCATATCGGGGATGCGGTTCCCCCGCTGATTTCCTATCAGCTCGCGCACCTCTGCCGTTGGATCCTGACGAACGAGCGGCCCAGCATCCCAGCACTCGTCTTGGCCGGAACGAGCCTACAAGTCTCCGATCTCGTTCGCGAAGCGGCATGACGAGCCCACCGGACCCCACGGAACAGAGATACCTTGACGAACTGCTCGCAGCGATGCGTGGGCCGTGCGACGGTACCTTCGCAGCCTTCCCGTCCGCTGACGAGCGTGGCGGACTGGCCCTTCCTTCCGACCCCACGTTCGCCTCACGCCCGCCATTCCTCAGCGCCCGATTCGAGAAGGAGTTCCGAACGACACTGCTCATCCACCATTACTTCCTGAGAGCACCACTGGCGACCAACTCGTTTGAAGCGGCGTTCATTCGCGCCGCGCGGAGCGGAGGCCACGAGATTCGGAAGGCACCCGCCGGTCAGCGCTTCTGGGATGTCGAGCTGGACGGGCGGCGGATCAGCCTGAAGTCCACGGCGGCGGCGAATCTGCGAATAGGGTCACTCCACATTTCCAAGTTGTGCGAGGCGGCATGGATTCAAGACGCTCGCATTGCGACCTACCGAGAAGAGAAGACCAAGCGGTTGTTCGAGGAGTACACGGCCACGGTGGACGCCATCATTCAACTGCGGCTGTTCAGGAAGAAGGCGTTCTACGAAATGGTCAGAATTCCAACCTCCGTCTTGGCTCAAGTCGCCGATGTCCCTCGTGCCAAGTTCAAGCCGGAAGGCCCATCCATCGGGATTCCGATTGGCCAGGACCCGCCGGACTTCACGCTGAAGCTCGACAGATCCGACGCGAAGGTGACGTTGGCGAACATCGACAAGAGGGTGTGTAGGATGGAAGGCACGTGGCAACTCACACCGCACCGATTGCGCTAGGCTACACCGTCATGGCACATGGGCGACCTCGATCAACCACTATAACCGAGCCACGTGATCGATACGCGAGGCTTGCCCCGCTGGATGTGGATCAGGAGATGGCCCTCGCTCTTGCTGCTCGGGCGTTTTTCTCTCCGGCAAACTACCGGGAGAGCTGCCAAGTTATCGGAAAGGTCCCGGCATCCGGCTCGATTCTTCCCTTGTCAGGTCGCGACTTCATGGAATTCCTGAAGGCTACCAACAGTGTGGAAGAACCTGACCAACACATCTACCAAGTGCGACACCTACTTGGGCGAATGGCAGCGCACAACATCCTCGTCGAAATGCCCGGCGCAGACTCAAGCTACGTCATGATTCCAAAGAGCTACTATGCCCTGAGCGAGGTCTCTAGGATACGCAGCATGGGCACGCTCTGGCTCGGAAAGACACTCGGTGGTCGATTCCTTCACCGCCAGATTTCACCCGCGATCGTACAAATCTCCGGCAAGAACGCTGATGGTGATGACAGCGCCGGTAGCGGAATCGTCTTCGACCCTCATCACATCTTGACGTGCGGCCATGTCGTTTCGGGAATGGAGGTCAACCGGACGCAACGCTTCCAAGGCAATCAAATCGCGATTGAAGCAAGGGCTATCGTCGAGCACGAGGCTCTCGATGTTGCCGTCCTGCGCGTAACAGAACCGCTTCACGCCGTTGCAGGGCTTGCGTTCTTGGAACCGTTTGTCACGCAAACGGTCTACACGTTCGGGTATCCCCGGCTCCCGTGCGCGCTGCCTACGGAGGACGGCAACTCGCCCCTTATCGTCCAGCGCGGTGAGGTGACCAACGACGCGGTCTCCGTGATCGCCGCCACGGACCTCTTCCTATACTCGGCGATTGCTCGCCCAGGCAACAGCGGAGGTGCGATCGTGTCTGACGAGGGGTATGTCGTTGGCATGGCAACCGACGTCATCGAAGGGCAATACCTCGACACATCGCCATTTTCGCCGCACTACGCTGGTATCCCTGCCCACGTCATTGCGCAAGCGGTCAAGGAAATGAACCTAGGAGTACATGTGCCGTACGAGACCTTCGATTGACCGCTGAGCGTTGGGACGCTGAGTCCAGCGCGGCCTTTATGTCGAGGTCGAGGACAGTGTGACCGGTGACCGGCTCCAGCACACCATCCAAGCGGCGTTCGCACGGTGGTTGGCGGCGGGATTGGGAGTAAGGAGCGTCCCGCGTGCGCGGTCTGCTCTGAGCGCTCAACCGCTGGCGGGAATTGTCGGTGTAGACTCCCGCCATTCATCACTACAAATCCGGATATCTTGGAACGATGGTACCTGCTCCGTCCCAGCGGCAAGAGTGGCAGATCGTGCAGCCCTGGTTAGACTTACGTGATTTTTGCCGTGATTCTGGCGTTGGGCAATCCGTTGTTTCAGCAGTTTCGGGCCCGCGCCCGGGGCCGGACGACGCTCAACCGGTTCCTCGGCGCCCTCGCCATCCTCAGGGCGCTGCAACTCCGCGCCGCCGGCGCAAAGTGGAAGAAAGTGGGCGCGCAACTCGGACTCCCGCGGGAAACCCTCCGCCGGAAGGCGAAGCGGTGGCCCGGCTGCAATCTCCTGGATCTTGAACGCATCCCCCCGGACCAACTTCTGGCCGCCTTCGCCTCCGAGCATTTCGCCCCCCTGCTCGACGCACCGCGCTCCGACGCCGGAGGCTGATCGGGGGCCTGCGGACAGCCCGCTGTCCCGCCCTTCTCCCTCGCGTTGACGCACCTATCGACAATGTCTCTGTACCATCTAATATAATATCTTATTCATATAATCGACATCTGTCCCAACCCCGCGCATGAGCCTGAGATTGAGAACGAGCACGGCAGGGCCCCTGGCAAGGGTGTCTCGTAACGTCTTCCAAGAAAGGACTAAGGTCATGAATCAGGCGCTCGTTGTTCTGGGGCTCGTGGGAATAGCGTTAAGTACCTCATCCATAAGCGCGCAAGAGGTGGATGTACAACTCCGGTTGATTTCGCTGCATTGCATCGAACCAGAGGATAGTGGAGCGGATGAAGCCTTTCTGGTAGTCAACGGAAATCGCTTTTCTGTTTGGTCCATGAACAATGGGGACACGAGGGATTTGCGAGGGATGGAAGCCATACCGTTCGATACCAATGTTCGAGTAGAACTGTACGATGAAGACACACCGTGGATAGGGGATGACCACGATTTGCTCGGTGTGGCCACGATCAACGATTCCGAGTCGGGTGCAGGCGAAAGTCAAAGGACGTTCGATCTAGATGAGGCCCACTATCGACTAACTTATGTTGTGGAACCGAGAGATGGCTAAGAAATATCGTAAGTAAGCTTGCAGGGTGTACAAGTACAGTATTCACCTGACGCCCGCCTCGCCGAGGTCAGCGCGTCAGGCTGCCGTCTTCACTGTTTCCCGTTGACTCCTCCGACTCCCGGGCTTCCAGATCCCACGATCATGTGCCGCAGCGTGCCGTTACTGGTGGGGATTATACACGAGAGTGGACGGCATCCGCAGCAAGCCGTACCTTCCGAATCGTCACGAAGCACATGAGGCCCCGCGTCGGGCCTCCCGCTGAATACCACAGCCGATCAAGCGCCGAGGGGTAGCTCCCCGAGGCCCGGTGAACAGGCGGGGCTTTCTGCATGCCTCATGTGCGATCGTGACACGGCCCGACTCCCATCCGAGCGGGCCTTCACGTCTCTCGTGCGACGGAGGTTGCAGATGTCCCGGACGTTGAAACATCTCGTATTGCTGATTCTCATCGTCGCCACTGCGGGCTGCGGAGCGCTGTTCAACACCAAGGTCAAAACCATTGCGATGACCTCGACGCCCGCCCAGGCCGAGGTCTGGATCGATGGGACGATGCGCGGCGTCACGCCACTCTCCCTGCCGCTCGACAACCAGGATTCCCACACGGTGATCTTCCGGAAGGACGGCTACGAGGATGTGGTGTGCGAACTGAGTTCAAACGTCGGTGCGGGCTGGGTCCTGCTCGACCTCCTCGGTGGTCTGCTCCCGATCATCATCGACGCCGCCACCGGCGACTGGAAGGGAATCGGAGAGGACTCGTGCAACGTGGGTCTCCCCGAGGATCCGGACACACCTTTGGCGCAGCTGGCCGACGAGAACGGCTGGGCCATGTTCCAGGAGGACTGACGGTCAGGTGTTCCGGTCGCGCTCTTTGGGGGGCGTCTGGCTCGGGCCGGGCGTCCCCCGTTTCTTGACCTGCCGCCCTTTCAACACCGGATAGCGTAACAGGGTGCGCGCTAGGTGCGGGGCCGGCGCAGCATGAACCAGACTTTTCACCCTGAAATAGCTCTGGCGGTCGCGGCAGCGATAAGGGCATCGTCTTGTAGCTGGCCTCATGAGTGTTGAGCGACCCGCAGCGCATGCAGCAACTCTCGCCACCCCACAGCTCGTCCTCGAACCACTGGCGCGCGGCCTCTTCGTCGGGGAACTTGCGGGTGAGTTCGCGCAGGCTGATTCCGTGTCTGTTGGATCTTCCGGGAGCGTTTCGGTGTTGCTTCATCTCGTTATCTACAATGCTCTTACCGCTAATCGAAGGTACCACAATTCGAGAGGTCAACTCTCGTGTATGATCCCCTTTCTTTTGCCGGAGGGGTTGAGCCGTGCTTCCGCGGCCGGGCACGGCATCGCGGAAGGGCCCAACGAGAGTTGCAACGGGGAGGCTTGAGGAATCCGAGGACGCTGACACATGGAGACTGCGAGCCCGATGCACATCGCGCGCCGAGCGTTTCTCGGAGTCGCCGCCGGACTTGCGCTTGCGGCCACCGGCGTGGCGGCTCGCGTGCGGATGCCGGCGGTGCGGCGCGCTCAGGCCGACCTGTTCGTCATCAACATGCTCGGCGGCATCCGGAACCCCAATCGCCGGGGTTCGCGGGGTCCGCTCGGCGGCGACCCGGCGGACGGGCCGCTCACGCTGGATGAGCGGGCGCTCTCCGACGCCCTCGACTCGGGCACGGCCGCCGTCAACACGACGATCGGTTACGTGGCGGGCCTGCAGGAGCCGTTCGAGTACTCCGTCGCCGAGGTCGCGCGCTGGAACCGGATCATCCGGAACCATCCGGAGGCGCTCCTCAAGGTGCGGGTGGCGAGCGACATCGAGAGCGCGGAACGCCAAAACAGAGTCGGCATCATCCAGGGGTTCCAGAACGGGGCCATGATGGGAGACGACGCCGGGCGGGTCGGCGTCTTCGCCGGCCTCGGCGTCAAGATCATCCAGCTCACCTACAACGGCTCCAACCAGCTCGGACACGGATCGATGGTGCCGGAGAACGGCGGGCTCACGGGCTTCGGGCGGGACGTGGTCGCCGAACTCAACGCCACCCGGACGCTGGTGGACCTCAGCCACAGCGGCGAGCAGACCTGCCTGGACGGGATCGATGCTTCCGCGGCGCCGGTCGCGATCACGCACACCGGCTGCCGGGCGGTAACGGACCTTCCCCGCAACAAGACGGACCGGGAACTGAGGCTCGTCGCCGAGGGCGGCGGCATCGTCGGCATATATTTCATGCCCTTCCTCGCGGCCGACGGCATGGCCGTGGCGGAGGATGTCGTGCGGCACATCGAGCACGCGGTGCAGGTGTGCGGCGAGGAGCACGTCGGCATCGGCACCGATGGCGGCACGACGGCCGTGGACGATCTCGATGCCGCGTACGAGGCGACGCGCCGGGAGGTCGAGGCCCGGCGCAGGGCGGGGATCAGCGCGGCGGGCGAGCGCCCCGGCGTCGTCCCCTTCATCCCCGATCTTCAGGGCCCGGACCAGTTCCGGAAACTAGCCGGCATGCTCGGGGCGCGCGGACACTCGTCGGAGCGCATCGAGCGGATCCTGGGGATGAACGCGCTGCGCGTGCTGCGCGACGTGTGGGGAGAATAACGGTGGCTCCGCGGGGCCGGCCGACCACGGGGGCGCAGGCGACCCATCCGGCGCGGGTGGCGCTCGCGATGCTCTCCGCGCTGACCGCTCCCCTCGCAGGCCAGTCGCGGAGCGGGGAACCGCCGCGGAATCCGAACGCGGAGCCCGAGACGACCATCTACGAAGGGGTCTCGGTATTGGACGGCACCGGCCCGCCGTTCATGCCGGACATGTCGATCGTCGTCCGCGACGGACGGATCGCGGCGCTCGCGGCGGCGGACGAACTGTCCCCCGAAGACTGGCCCGAAGCCGAGATCGAGAATGCGCGGGGGCTGTACGTCATCCCCGGACTCATCGAGAGCCACACGCACCTCGCCACGCGCGCGGACCGGACGGCGGCCGAGTTCGAACTCAACCGGTTAATCTACGGCGGCGTGACGACGGCACGGGACATGGCGGGCGACGTGCGCGCGCTCGCGGAACTCCAGCGGGCGGCGCTGGTCGGCGAGATCCCGTCGCCCGACATCCACTACGCGGCCCTCGTCGCCGGGGAGTCCTTCTTCATCGACCCGCGCACGCGGTCTTCGTCGATGGGTGAAGTGCCCGGCCGCGTCCCCTGGCTGCAGATCGTCGATGACGAGACCGATCTGGTGGAAACGATCGCGCTGGCCCGGGGCACGTGGGCGACGGGACTGAAGATCTACGCCTCGATCGAAGGCCCCCTCCTGGCCAGGATCGCGGCGGAGGCCCGGCGCCAGGGAATCCCGGTGTGGTCCCACACCCACGTCGGCCCGGCCCTGCCGCTGGACGTCGCGAGGGCGGGGGTCACCTCGATGTCGCATGTGTGCAGTCTGGCGAGCGCCGCGATCCCCGACGACGTGGTGGCGGAAGCGCTCGCCGGACGCCGCTCCGGCATGGTCGAGGTGGATCTGGATGATCCCCGCATCGATGCGGTTCTCGAGGAGATGAAGCGCCGGGGCACGGTGCTCGACGCGACGCTCACGGTCGGCTTCTTCCGCGAGCAGATGACGCTGGCCCGGGACAGCGCCGCCGCGCCTCCCGCACCCCCCGCGCCGAGGCCGGACGGCCCGAGGGAGGGGCCGGACGCACCGCCTCCCGATCCGCGCCGGCGAGGCGTCCGGGCCGCATGCAGCGCCGAGGAGAGCGTCGCCCTCACCCGCCGCGCGTACGAGGCCGGCGTCCCGATCTCGGCGGGAACCGACGCCCCGCCGGCCCCCGGCTCCGAATGGCCCGCCCTCTACGATGAATTGGCCTACCTTCACGAGCGCGTCGGCATGCCCATGGCCGACGTCATTCAGGCCGCCACGCGCAACGGCGCGCTCGCGCTTGGTCTCGCGGAGGACATCGGGACGGTCGAGGAAGGGAAGTACGCCAACCTCGTCTTCCTGGAAGAGGATCCCACGGCAGGCGTCGACAACGTCAAGTCCATACGCTTCACGCTCAAGCGCGGCCGCCGCTTCGACCGCGACGAATTCGAACTCGGAACCCCGCCCGCGCGCCGGCCCTGACGGCCGGGCGCGACCTGAACGGAGTCTTGTCATGTCGGACGCACCGTTTCTTTCCCCGAAGCCACGATGGTCGCGCCGACCCGTCTCGTGGGTCGCCGTTCCCCTGTGCGCGGCCATTCTGCTCTGCGTCACCGCCTGCACCGATGGCGATGCCCCGGAGCCGTCGACCGGTGTTCCCACGTTTGAAGGGACCGTAGACCTGGAGATCGGAGAACTCGACGGGGACGAGGCGTATCTGTTCAGCCGCATCGCCTCGGTGGCCGAGGATCCGCTGGGGAGGATCCTTGTCGTCGACCGGGAGGCGAGCGAGGTCCGCGTCTTCGATCCCGACGGTGCGTTCCTCTTCCGGCTCGGCGGGGAAGGTGACGGACCCGAGGAGTTCAGGGGTCCCTGTTGCCTCGGGTTCTCGCCGGAGGGAGAGCTCTGGGTGCGCCAGGCGGCGCGTTACACGGCGTTCGAACTGGGCGACGCGGCCGCCGCCTACCTGCGCGTCCAGCGCCGGCCGTTCGGCGGGCAGGGAGGAGCCGCCCCCGTGACCTTCGACGCTGACGGGAGGCTCGTCGACGTCGGCTCGCTCCAGAGTTCCGGCGAGCCCTTCGTCCACGGTCGCGTCCACGTGAACGCGGACGGGAGCGCGGACACGGTCGTGCTCAGGGAGCCGGAAACCGCGGCGGCGGGACACCGGACCGTGGTCGTCGACATGAGCGGGTTCGGGGAAGGTTTCCGCGGCACCGCCGAGTTGTACCTCTACCAGCCGTACGGGCCTCTCTGGCTGCGCGCCCACGGGCCGGGGGGCGCCTGGGCCAGCGCCTCGCGTTCCCTCTACGCGGTCGAACTTCACGCCGCGGATGGTTCCGTGACGGAGATCACCGGTCCGCCCGACCCGGGCCCGCCCCTCAGCCCGGAGGAGCGGGAGTACGCCCGGAGCCGCCTCGAGCGGGACATGGAGCGGGGGAATCTCGACGAGCCGGCGTTCGAGATTCCCGGGAGGAAGGGGCCCCTCGCGGACATCTTCTTCGATCAGGCGGGTCGGCTGTGGGTCGAGAGGGCCGCGGCCGACGGCGCGGAGATGGTCGAGGCGGACGTCTATGAGGGCGCGACCCTCGTCGCCCGCTACCGCTGGCCGAGCCGCGTGGATCCGCGAGCGGTGCCCTGGGCGACGGAAACGGCGCTCTACGGCATCACTGCCGACGAACTCGGCGTGGAGCGCGCGGCCCGCGTCCGCTTCGAACGGAGGCCGTGAGCGCGGAGTATTGGCCGCAAGCGCGATTCCCCTGGGTCTCATTGCGTCAAGCTCCGCAGTCCGGTAGGCTGTGGGCCACATTAACTGTGAGACTGTGTTCATGAGGAACATCACCGTATCCGTCGATGAACAGACACATCGGCTGGCGCGCATCCGGGCCGCGGAACTGGATACGTCGGTTTCCGCCCTCGTGAGGGAATACCTGAGAGATCTTGCCGGGAAGCGTGGTGCGTCCGTCGGCCGGACATCGCAGGTCGTAGAGACGTCCCGCGAGCGCAGTCGCAGAATCCGGGAGGAACTGCTCGACGAAATTCGCGCCACGCGCGGCGGATTCCGGGCGTCGGACAACGTTTCCCGCGAAGAACTCTACGAGCGTCGTGCGCTTCGTTGATACGAACGTTCTGATCTATGCGGTAAGCCCGGCGTCCGGGGAAGACGAGAAATGTCGGGCGGCCAACGACCTGTTGGACCGCGAGGACCTGACCCTGTCCGTGCAGGTTCTCCAGGAGTTCTACCATCAGGTGACCAGACCCGGCCGGCCTCAGGCCCTCGCATCCTCACAGGCGTTGAGGTTCATCGAATCGCTCGAACGTTTTCCCATCCAGGAAATCACGTTCGACCTGTTCCGCGCCGCCGCTGCCATCAGCCGACGCTTTCAACTGTCGTACCGGGACGGCGCAATTCTGGCTGCGGCCCGCACCGGTGGCTGCGACATCGTGTATTCGGAAGACTTGAGCGCCGAGCAGGACTACGGCGGTCTGCGGATCATCAATCCGTTCGCCGAAGTTCGCTGAATGAAGGCGGGGCCGGGCGGGCGGATACTGATCGGGATGCTCGCCGGCGTCGTCCTGGGGGCGGTCCTCGGCGAGCGCAGCGCCGCGATCCAGCCGCTCGGCGACCTCTTCATCACGCTCTTGATACTGGCAGCTGCCCCCCTCGTCTTCTTCAATCTCCTGGCGGGTCTGACCTCGCTGGCGGACCTGCGCACGCTGGGGCGGCTCGCCGGCAAGACTGTCGGCTTCTTCCTCACGACGGAACTGGTCGCGCTCTCGCTCGGACTGGGCGCCATGGCACTCCTGCGCCCCGGTGTCGGGATGCGGCTCGCGGAGCAGGTGCCGGAGACCGTCTCGGGGGCGGTGGGGGAGGCCCCTTCAGCGGTCGATGTCCTCCTCGACATGATCCCGACGAACGTCGTCCGCGCTTTCGCCGAGGGGAACGTGGTGCAGATCGTCATCCTCGCGCTGGTGCTGGGGATCGCGACGTTGGCTCTGGGGGACGGCCCGCGCGCTCGCCTCGCCACCCTGTTCGAGGATCTGGCGGCGCTCTTCCGCCGGCTCGTCCACATGATTCTGTGGATCGCCCCGGTCGGCATTGGCGCCCTCGTCGCGGTCACGGTGGGCCGCTACGGGACCGACCTGATCGGCCCGACGGCGCGGTTCCTCGCGGGCGTGTGGGGAGCGCAGATCGTCATCGTGACGGGGTACATGCTCCTGCTCAGGTTCTTCAGCGACTACCGGCCGGCCCGCTTCCTGCGGACCACGGGTTCGCTGTGGGCCACGACCGCCGCGACGACGTCCAGCCTCGCCTCGCTCTCGGTCGGACTGGAGACGGCCGGGCGTCTCGACCTCCCGCGCCGCGTCTACTCCTTCGTCCTTCCGCTCGGGGCGCAGCTCAACAAGGACGGGACCTCGGTCATGCTGGCGGCGGTGCTCCTCTTCACGGCGCAGGCGGCCGGTGTCACCTTCTCCGCGGCGGACTTCGTCACGATCCTGCTTCTGGGCCTGCTGCTCTCGCACGGCACGGGCGGGGTCCCGGGCGGCGGCTTCGTGGTCGCGCTCATCTACGTGCAGGCGCTGAACCTGCCGATCGAGGTCGCGGCGATCGTCGGGGGGATCTACCGTCTGGTGGACATGAGCAACACGACGGTGAACATCATGGGCGACATGGTCGGCGCATCGCTCGTCGCCCGTTCCGAAGCGAGGCGAGCGTGAATCCGGACGTGAGAGCGCTTTTCCCCGGCGCGGACGAGCAGCCCTACTTCGACATTTCGGCGAATTCCCTGATGGCGGCGCCCGTTCGGGAAGCGATCGAGCAGCACCTGGGCGGGCGAACGTCGGGCCGGGGCGACAAGAAGGAGATGGTCGCCACCGTCGACCGCGCCCGGTCCTCGTTCGCAGCGCTCATTGGAGCGGCCCCCGACGAGGTTGCGATCACGAAGAACGTCTCCGACGGCCTCAACCTCTTCGGCGCGAGCCTCCCGTGGCAGGCGGGAGACAACGTCGTGCTGTGCCCCGCGCTCGAGCACCCGAACAACATCTATCTCTGGTACAGTCTCGCCCGCACGCACGGGATCGAGGTGAGGTCGGTCGCGCCGGAGGACGGGCACATCCCGGTGGCGGCGACGGCCGCCGCGATGGACGAACGCACGCGGCTCGTGACCCTCCCGACAATCACCTTTGCGCCGGGGTTCGTGACCGACGTCGCGGCGATCTCGGCGGCGGCCCGGAAGGTCGGGGCGCTCACGCTGGTGGACGCGGCGCAGTCGATCGGCGCCCAGCACACCGATGTGGACGAACTGGGCGTCGACGCGCTCGCCGTCGCGGCGCAGAAGGCGCTCCTCTCGGTGTACGGCTTCGGATTCCTGTACGTCCGGCGCGACGTGGCGGAGACGATGACGCCCGTGCACGTGGCGCGCTTCGGGATCGAACTCGACGCGCACGAGACGGCGTACTCGGACGACGAACTCCGCTTCCGGGCGGGCGCCCTGCGCTTCGATGTCGGCAACTACAACTACCTCGGCGCGGCGGCGACGGACGCGGCGCTGGACCTCCTCTCCGCCTGGGGCGTGGCCCGCGTGGAGGCGCACGTGCGGGGGCTGGCGGCGAACCTCTCGAACCGACTCCGCGACCTCGGCCTCCCGGTGGTGGGACGGCCGGGGCCCCGCCTCGCGCATATCGTCTCGGTGGGAGAGAGCGGCGGCGGACGCCACTACACGGCCGACGACCCCGCCATGAACTCGCTCTACGAACACCTGACCGCCGCCGGCATCCGCCTCGCGATCCGCACGGGCATGCTCCGCTTCTCCATCGGCGTCTACAACGACCAGAGCGACATCGACCGCGTCGTCGAAGCGGCTCAAGCGTGGTGTGCCCGGACACGGTATGGTCAGTCGGATCGGGAGAAGGCGCCGTAAGATACGCGATCGTGAGTAGTTGCCGGCACCATGACACTGACAACTGAAGACGGGAGTTCGGGATTGTCTGCTCACCACGGAAGTGAATCACGTGATTCCGGCCGCCCTGCGCTGGATCGCCGCGCGTTCATGGCGTCGGCTTCGGCGTTCGGGCTGGGGGCCACGGCGCTCCCGGCGGTCCTCTGGGCGCGCACCCGCGACGGGCAGGAGGCGCTCACCAAGGCCGATATCTCCGCCGCCGCGCGCGTGGCGGGACTCGAGTTCACGGACGAGGAACTCGACCTCATGGTGGAGGACCTGAACGGGACCCGGGAGAGCTACGACGAGTTGCGCACGGTCGAGATCCCTAACTCCGTCGTCCCCGCCCTCCACTTCGAGCCCGCGCTGCCGGGCGCCTCGTACCCGGTCGAGTCGAGCGTTCTTCGCTACACGCGCCCGCAGGGGCTCGAGCGCCCGCCGGACCTCGAAGCGCTGGCCTTTGCGCCCGTCACGGAGTTGGCCGAACTCGTCCGCTCCCGCCAGGTGACGTCGACCGAACTCACGGAGATGTACCTGGGGCGGCTGAAGGCGCACGGGGAGACGCTCGAGTGCCTGATCACGCTCACCGAGGAACTCGCGTTGCGGCAGGCGGCGCGCGCGGACGCGGAGATCGCGCGCGGCTACTACCGGGGTCCGCTGCACGGGATACCGTGGGGGGCGAAGGACCTCCTCGCCGAGGACTCCTACCGCACGACGTGGGGCGCCAAGCCGTACGAGGACCAGCACATCCCCGATGACTCCACGGTGGGCCGGCGGCTCGAGGAGGCGGGCGCCGTGCTCGTGGCGAAGCTCACGCTGGGTGCGCTCGCACAGGGAGACCGCTGGTACGGCGGGCAGACGAAGAACCCGTGGAACCTGGAGCAGGGGTCGAGCGGTTCGTCGGCCGGCTCCGCCTCGGCGGTCGTGGCGGGACTCGTCGGCTTCACGATCGGGAGCGAGACGCTGGGTTCGATCGTCTCTCCCTCCACCCGCTGCGGCGCCTCCGGGCTCCGGCCCACCTTCGGGCGCGTGAGCCGGGCCGGGGCGATGGCGCTCTCGTGGTCGATGGACAAGCTGGGGCCGATCTGCCGCGGCGTGGAGGACTGCGCCCTCGTCCTCCATGCGATCCACGGGGCGGACGGGATGGACCCCACGGCGCGCGATGTCGCCTTCGACTGGGACGCGGAGCGGCCGCTCTCCGACCTCCGCGTCGCGTACGTGCCCTCCGCCTTCGAGGGGGAGCGGGAGGATGAGGAGTGGAAGGCGTTCGACGAAGCCTCGCTCGAGGTCGTCCGCGGACTCGGGATCGACCCCATGCCGCTCGAACTCCCCGACGACATCCCCTACGGCGCGATGCGGATCATCCTCAGCGCGGAAGCCGGGGCCGCCTTCGACGAGCTCACGCGGAGCGGGCGGGACGACCTGCTCGTCCGCCAGACGGGCGGCGCGTGGCCCAACACCTTCCGCAAGGCGCGCATGATCCCCGCGGTGGAGTACATCCAGGCGAACCGGCTGCGCACGATCGCCATGCACCGCTTCGAGCGGGCGATGGAGGGGATCGACGTCGTCGTCACGCCGAGCTTCGGGGGGCCGATGCTCCTGCTGACGAACCTCACGGGGCACCCGCAGGTCGTGATCCCCAACGGGTATCGGTCTGAGGACGGGACGCCGACGAGCATCTCCTTCGTGGGAGGGCTGTTCGGCGACGCGGGGGCGCTGCGGCTCGCGAAGGCGGTGCAGGACGCGACGGAGCACCACCTGCGGCGTCCGCCGCAGTTCGCGTCGTGAGCCCGGCGGCCGGGAACGGGGCCGGGAAGATCATCGATCTCCGCAGCGACACGGTTACGCGCCCGACGGAGGCGATGCGGGCGGCGATGGCGGCGGCACCCGTGGGGGACGACTGCTACGGGGACGACCCGACGGTGCTCGAACTGGAGCGGCGGACGGCGGCGGTCCTCGGCAAGGAAGCCGCCATGTACGTGCCGACGGGCACGATGAGCAACCAGCTCGCCCTGCGCGCGCACACGGAGCCGGGCGACACCGTCCTCATCGGCCCGGGGGCGCACATCTGGTTCGGCGAGGGGGGCGCGCCGTCGCCGATCTCCGGGGTCGTTATCCGGCCGCTCGAGGGCGAACGCGGCATCTTCGGCGCGGCGACGCTGCGGGCGGCGCTCAACCTCGACATGGGGACCGTGCGCGCGCGCATGCAGTCGCCCGTGCGGCTCGTCTGCGCCGAGAACACGCACAACGGGGCGGGCGGCGCCGTGTGGCCGCTCGACCTCCTGCGCGAGATGCTCACCGCCGCGCGCGAGGCCGGCCTCGCGCCCCACCTCGACGGCGCCCGGCTGTGGAACGCGACCGCGGCCGCCGGCATCCCCGAAGCCGAGTTCGCCGCCGGCTTCGACACGGTGAACGTCTGCTTCTCCAAGGCGCTCGGCGCCCCGCTGGGTTCCGCCCTCGCCGGCCCGGCCGATCTCATCGAGCGCGCCCGCCGGTTCAAGCAGCTCTACGGCGGAGGCTTCCGGCAGGCGGGGATCGTGGCCGCCGGCGCCCTGTACGCGCTCGAGCACCACCGCGAGCGGCTCACGGAGGATCACGCCCGGGCGAGGAGGCTGGCCGGCGGACTCGCCGCGATCGCCGGACTGGAGGTCGATGTCGAAGGCGTGGAGACGAACATCGTCCGCTTCCGGACGACCGCGGTCGACGCCCCGGAGTTCGCCGGACGCTGCCGGGAGGCGGGCGTCCTGCTGAACGCCTACAGCCGGCGGGATCTGCGGGTCATCCCCCACCTCCACACGACGGATGACGATGTGGGGGTGGCGCTCGACATCTTCCGCCGGGCCGCCGCGTAGGCTCAGCCGCCTGGCCCCCCCGCGGCCGCCTGGCCCCAGCCGCCTGGCTGAGGCCCGCTAGCTGCCCTTCCCGAGCGCGATGGCGACCTCGGCGTCGATCGCCTGCGTGATCTCGTCCGACCGCTCCGAGCCGAGCAGCACCGCGATCCAGCGGGTGGACTCGTTCGTCCCGAGCACGATGCGGAACATCACCGTGAGCGGCACCGAAAGCAGCATCCCCACGGGCCCCAGGACCCAGCCCCAGAAGACGAGCGAAGCGAAGACGACGAGCGTCGACAGGCCCACGCTGTATCCCATGACCTTCGGCTCGATGAGGTTTCCCCAGAGGACGTTGACGACGAGGAACCCGGCCGCGGCGGCGACCGCCGTCCCGACCCCCATCGTGAGCCACGCGACGAGCACCGCCGGCACGGCCGCGATGAAGGACCCGATGTTGGGCACGTAGTTCAGCAGGAAGGCGAGCACGCCCCACAGAATCGGGTAGTTGACGCCCAGGAGCGCCATGAGCCCCCCGATGCAGAGTCCGGTGCCGAGGCTGACGATCGTCTTCAGCACGACGTAGCGCCGGACCGCGGTCCCGACCTTCTCCCAGTTCTCCCGTGCCTCCGTCGCATCGGCCTCGCCGAGGGCGACCCGCACCTTGGTGGGGAAGCTCGAGATCTCGAGCAGCATGAAGACCATCGTGAGGATGATCAGGAACCCGTTGGCGAGGATGAACCCCAGGTTCTCGACGAGCTGCCGCATGAGGCCGAGCACCCAGCTCGGCGAGATCGAGATGAGTTCGTTGGTGTCGAGCAGCGGCGACTGGAGCCCGAAGCGCACCATGTAGTCGCTCAGCGTGGCCTCCACCGTCTCGACCTGCTCGGCGAAGAGTCGGTCGAGTTGCGCCTCCGTACGCCCGAGTTCGACGAGGGGGGTCGCGATCAGGCCCCCCGCCACGGTCCCGAGGGCGAGGAGGACGAGCACCAGGGCGAGGACCGCGACGGACTTGGGAACCCGGCGGGCCGTCATCCAGCGGAGCGGGGTGGAGCAGAGGATGGTGAGAAAGAGCGCGAGCACGAAGGAGACGATGAGCCAGTTGGCGGCCCGCATCCCGGCCACGATGATGACGAAGGCCGCCAGGTTCAGGAGGGTCCGGTGTACTCGTGTCGCGTCGTCGCGCATGGAACGAGGGTGTGGGCCGGAGCGGGCGAAGGCAACCCCGGAGACGGCGGGCGTCGACGCCGGATCGTCGTTGCAGCGCGCGCCTTTCCGCGGATACTTTCGACCGTTCCCTCGTGACCGCGAAGGTGACCGCGAATTACCGGGATGAACTCCCGAAACGAACTGCCGGGAAGAAGCGCTTGATCGAACCGAAGATACGTGTGCTCGTGGCCAAGCCGGGGCTCGACGGACACGACCGGGGTGCGAAGGTGATGGCGGCCGCCCTCCAGGACGCGGGGATGGAGGTCATCTACACCGGACTCCACCAGACGCCCGAGATGATCGCCGCCACCGCGCTCCAGGAGGACGTGGACGTCGTGGCGCTCTCGATCCTGTCGGGGGCGCACATGACGCTCTTCCCGCGCGTGAAGTCGCTCCTCGATGGGCAGGGCATGGACGGGGTCCTTCTCACCGGGGGAGGGATCATCCCCGCCGAAGACATGGAGGCGCTGACGGACCTCGGCGTCGGCCGCCTCTTCGGCCCGGGAACCTCGACCTCCGATGCCGTCGACTACATCCGCGCCTGGTTCGAGGAGAGCGGGCGCGAAGCCTCCGGGGCGAAGGGCTAGCCGCGACCGGTGGGGGATAACGACGACAGCCGGATGGGCGCGCTCGTCGCCGAACTGCGCGAGCTCGAAGCCCGGATCCAGCGCGGCGGCGGGGAAGAGCGGGTGGCCCGGCAGCACGCCCAGGGCAAGCTCACGGCCCGCGAGCGGATCGACCTCCTCATAGACGAGGGCGGCGGTTTCCTCGAGATCGGCCTCCTCATCGCGCACGACCGGTACGACGACAAGGCGCCGGCCGCCGGCGTCGTCACCGGGGTGGGCGAGGTCTGCGGACGCGAGGTCGTCATCGTCGCGAACGACCAGACTGTGAAGGCCGGGAGTTGGTGGCCCGAGACGATCGTGAAGATCCTGCGGGCGCAGGAGATCGCGATGCGGTGCCGCGTGCCGATCGTCTATCTCGTGGACTCGGCCGGCGTGAACCTGCCGTACCAGGGCGGCGTCTTCCCGGGGCAATACGGCGCGAGCCGCATCTTCTACTACAACTCGATCATGCGACACTACCTCGAGGTGCCGCAGATCTCCGCCGTGATGGGACAGTGCATCGCGGGGGGCGCGTATCTTCCCGCCCTCTCGGACGTGATCGTGATGGTCGAGGGGACGAGCTTCATGGGTCTCGGGGGCCCGAACCTCGTGAAGGGGGCGACGGGGCAGGAGGTCGAAGCCGAGGAACTCGGCGGGGCGCTCATGCACAACCGGGTGAGCGGCGTGGCGCACTACCGGGTGGAGGACGACAACGCGTGCATCGAGAAGGTCCGCTCGCTCGTCGCCGGACTCCCCGCCGGCCTCCGTCCGGACCCCGCCATCGATGCGCGGGAGGCGGCGCGCTCCGCGGAGGAAGCCTACGCGCTCCTGCCCGGCGACCACCGCCAGCCCTTCGACATGGAGGCGGTCCTCGAGATGATCCTCGACGAGGGTCTGTTCGAGGAGTTCCAGGCGGACCGCGCGCAGGAGATGCTCACGGGCACGGGGCACATCGACGGCTTCCGCGTGGGGGTCATCGCGAACCGGCGGGGGATGTTCCGGGGAGAGGCGGGCGAACCGCCCAAGTTCGGCGGGATCGTATACACGGAGAGCGCGGAGAAGGTGGCATACTTCATGGACCTGTGCGACCGGCACGACACGCCGCTCCTCTTCGTGCAGGATGTGAGCGGGTTCATGGTCGGGCCGAAGGCGGAGCAGTCCGGGATCATCCGTGCGGGCGCGCGCATGGTCGAGTCGATGGCGACGGCCCGCGTGCCGAAGATCGTGCTCACGGTCAACCACGCGAGCGGGGCGGGGTACTACGCGATGGCGGCGCAGGGGTTCGATCCCGACTTCATCTTCACCTGGCCGACGGGGCGGATGGGGGTGATGGAGGGAGAGGCTGCCGTGCAGGCCGCGTTCGGGCGCAAGCTCGAGGAGGCGGCGGGCGGAGAGCTGGACGAGGAGACGGCGGCCGCGATCGAGCGGACGCGGCAGAATTACGAGGAGCAACTCGATGCGAAATACGCGGCGGCGCGAGGCTTCGTGGACGCGATCGTGACCCCGGAGGACACGCGGGCGGTGCTGGCGCTCGCGCTCCGCTGCTCGCTCGGCAATCCGGGCCCGCATCTCGGACCCTTCACCCTCCCGGACAGCCTGTGAACGCGCAGCCCGGGGCGCCGGAAGCCCTCGCGCTCGAAGAGGCGTCGGCCGCGGTGGGACTCGAGGAGCAGCCGCTCCCGGCCCGCGTGGCGCCCGACGGCGGCCGCCGGGTGCGCGTCGCAGCGGGGCAGGGGTTCTGGGGAGACTGGCAGGAAGCGCCCAAGCTGCAGGTGCGTCGCGGCGCGATCGACTACCTGATGCTCGACTACCTGGCCGAGATCACGATGTCGATCATGCAGAAGCAGCGGGACCGGGACCCGGCCGCCGGTTACGCACGCGACTTCGTGTCCCTGATGGACGACCTCATCGGCGATCTCCTCGAGAAGGAGGTCCGCGTGGTCTCCAACGCGGGCGGCGTGAACCCGGAGGGGTGCCGGGCCGAACTCGGGTTCGCGTTCGCGGATCAATCGCTGCCCCGCCGGCCCCGCGTGGCCGTGATCACGGGCGACGACCTCATGGACTCGCTCGACGACCTCCTCGCGGCGGGACACGAACTCCGCCACATGGAGACGGGCGAGCCCCTCTCGACGGTCCGCGACCGGGTGGCCGCCGCGAACGCGTACCTCGGCGCCGAACCGATCATCGAGGCGCTGCGGCAGGAGGCGGACATCGTCGTGGCCGGGCGCTCGACGGACACGGCGCTCACCTACGCGCCCCTCATGCACGAGTTCTCCTGGCCGACGGACGACTGGGACCGGCTCGCACACGGGGTCGTCGCCGGACACATCAACGAATGCGGGTGCCAGGCCTCCGGCGGGAACTCGCTCGTCGACTGGCGGGAGATCGACCTCACCCTCCCGGGCTATCCCATCATCGAAGCGGAGGAGGACGGGACCTTCGTGGTGACGAAGCACCCGGAGCTCGGCGGACGGGTGACGTGGGCGACGGTCGCGGAGCAGATCGTGTACGAACTCGGCGACCCGCGCGAGTATATCACGCCGGATGTGGTCGCGGACTTCTCGACCATCCGTCTTCGCGACCTGGGGAAGGACCGGGTCCGGGTCGAAGGCGTCGCCGGCCGCTCGCGCACGGACAAGCTCAAGGTGTCCATCGCGTATCACGACGGCTTCAAGGCGGTGGGCGCCCTGACGTACGCCTGGCCCGACGCGGTGGACAAGGCGCGGCGCGCGGATGAGATCCTCCGGGGTCGACTGCGGCACCTGGGGCTCGAGTTCGACGAGATCCGAACGGAATTCGTCGGCGCCGGCGCCTGTCACGGGCCGCTGGCCGGTCCTCCCTCCGACGATCTGCCCGAAGTCACGCTGCGGGTCGGCGTCCGCAGTCCGGATCGCCACGCCGTGTCGCGCTTCAGCCGGGAGATCGCGCCCCTCATCCTCGCGGGCCCGCCCACCGTCACCGGCTTCGCGGGCGGCCGTCCGCGCGTGCAGGAGGTCGTCGCATACTGGCCCGCGCTCATCGATCGCGGGGTCGTGGAGGCCAACGTGAAAGTGGAGACGATGGAGCTGTGAGAGTGCGCCTGAGGGAGATCGCGTTTGCCCGTTCGGGCGACAAGGGAGACACGGCGAACGTGGGACTCATCGCTTTTCGTCCATCCATTTATCCATTTTTGGTAAAAGAAGTTACTGCGGAACGTGTGAGGTATCACTTCAAGGGAATCTGCGAGGGCGAGGTCGAGCGTTTCGAGCTTCCCAACCTGAGTGCGCTCAACTTCCTCCTCCACCGCTCGCTGGGCGGGGGCGGGACGGTGTCGCTGATGCTCGATGCACAGGGGAAGACGTTCGCCACGGCCCTGCTCAGAATGGAGATCGACGTGCCGGACCATCTCGTGGACGGGTCGGCGGACTGAGGCGCGGTCAGGGATTCCGAGAGGCTCATGTTCGAATACCTCGAGATAGAAATCGACGAACGGACCGGCGTGAACCGGATCCGCCTCGACCGTGCGGAACGCCGCAACGCGCTGAGCGGGGCGCTCGTCGCGGAACTGAAGGAGGCGCTCGCGCTCGCCGAGGCGGACGCCCGCGTGCGAGTGGTCGGGATCGGGGGGCGCGGCCCGGACTTCTGCGCGGGGGCCGACCTGGCGGAGGTGCAGGCTTCGGTCGAGGAAGGGGTCATGGCGAGCCTGCGGGAGGCGGAAGCGCTGGGCGAACTCTTCACGCTGCTGAGGAAGCTCTCGAAGCCGGTCGTCGCGATCGTGCACGGCCGGGCGCTCGCGGGCGGGTGCGGCCTCGCGACGGCGTGCGACCTCGTGCTCGCGGCGGAGAGCGCCCGTTTCGGCTACCCGGAGGTGCGGCTCGGTTTCGTGCCCGCGATGGTGACGGCGATCCTGCGCCGGAACCTGGGGGAGAAGCGCGCCTTCGAGTTGATGTCGCTCGGGGACACGATCGATGCGGCGGAGGCGTCGCGGCTGGGGCTCGTGAACCGGGTCTGCGCGGACGCGGAGTTCGAGGCGGAGAGCGCCGCCTTCCTGGCCGAACTCGCGGGGCGGAGCGCCTCCGCGCTCGCGCTCACGAAGAAGCTGCTCTACGGCACGGAGGGGCAGAGCTTCGAGGCCGCGGTCGCGACCGGCGCCCGCGTGAACGCCGTCGCCCGCATGACGGACGATTGCCAGGCAGGGATCCGCCGGTTTCTCGAGCGTGGCGGGAAACGGGAGAAGGGCGGGAAACGGGAGAAAAGGGAGGGAGCATGAGCGAAACGGGTGCGGCTTCGACGGCGGGGTCGGCCTTCCTGTGGCGCGTCGCGGCGCTGGGCGCCGGCGCGTCGGGCATCGTCCTCCTCGGGACGGACGCGGCACCGCTCACGCTCGCCGTGCTCCTGCTCATCGCGGGGCTCGCCGCGGCGGGTGTGCTCCTCGGAGGCGGCGCGTACGGCGCGGAGGCCGAGGGCCCACTCGATCTGAGCGCCCGCCTCGGCCTCGGACTGCTCGGCGGACTCCTCGGCGCCGCGGTGTCCGCCACGGCGCGCTCGGTGGTGGCGACGTTCGGCTCCGTCGGAGCGCTGAGCATGGGACTGACTTCGGGGTGGACGGGGGCGGAGTTCCTGTCGCACCTCGGAAGCGGCGCGGTCTGGGGCCTCATGCTCGGCGTGCTCTACACGCACATGCCGGGATCGCCGGCCGCTCGCGGCGCGATGTTCGCCCTGGCGCCGACCTTCTACGTCGTCATCCGGCTCGCGATCGGCGAGCCCGCGCTGGACTTCGTGAGAGGGGAACTCCCGCTGGTGTCCGCGCTCGGGCTCTACGCGGGGCGGGGAGTGTTCGTCGTCTTCTCCATCCTCGCGGTCAACGTGCTGTGGGGGGCGATCGCCGGTGCGACGCTGGGCTGGGGGGAAGCGGGCGACGAGACGCCGGTCGCCCGCGCGATCGACGAATAGCGGACTTGGACGACCGGGCGGAGGCGCCGACGTCGAGCCGGGACTGGTGGCTGCGGCTGCAGATCGGACTCGGCCTGGCCGGGGGCGCCACGTGGTTCATCGGCGCGCTCACGGAGCAGGATTTCGTGGCCGGCGCGGGTTGTGGCCTCCTCGTCGCGGCCGTCGTCCTCCGCCTGGGGCGCACGAACGCCTGACCCGGCCGCAGCGCCGGTGGGCCCGGCCCCGGGGCCGCGCTCGCCGCCCCCGCGTTGATCACGCGTTGATCGCGCGGCGCATCGAGGGGTGTGAATACCGATGAAGGCACCGCTTCGGGCCGCCCCGCGGCCACGCTCCAGGACGCGCGCGACCTCCTGAGGGACCGGTTCGGCTACGACGACTTCCGCCCCGCCCAATCGCGCGTGGTGGAGGCCGTTCTCAGCGGCCGGGACACGCTCGCGGTCCTCCCGACGGGTTTCGGGAAATCGGTGTGCTTCCAGATCCCGGCGCTGCTGCGTCCGCGGGCGACCCTCGTCGTTTCGCCGCTCATATCGCTCATCGAGGATCAGGTCGCCGGGGCCGCGCGCCGCGGCATGCGGGTGCTCGGCTGGACGAGCGCCACACCGCGCGAAGAGGTGAACGAGGCGCTCGAGCGCGCCGGCCGGGGCGAACTCGATCTTCTGTATCTCGCGCCCGAGCGCCTCGAGAGCCGGGCCGTCTGCGATCGCCTGCGCGAGGTCGGCGTGGGGGGCATCGCAGTGGACGAGGCGCACTGCGTTTCCCAGTGGGGGCACGACTTCCGCCCCTCGTACCTGCGGATCGGGCGCGCGCGGGCGAGGATGGGGGGCCCGCCGCTGACGGCCCTCACCGCCACCGCGACGTGGCGGACGCGGCGAGAGATCGAGCGGTTCCTGGGGATGGAAGGGGCGATTCGCATCTTCGTGCCCTCGAACCGCCCGAACCTGCGCTACTCCGTGGAGATGGCCTCCGATACGCGCGAAGCCTACCGGCGCGTGCGGCGCGAGGTGACGGCGTGCCGGGGAGCGTCGGCGGTCGTCTACGCGCGCACCCGGGGACTGAGCGCGCAGCTTGCGATCGCGCTCTCGAGGACGGGGGTGCCGAGCGCGCCGTACCATGCGCGTCTGCCGATCGAGCGGCGCCAGGCGACGCAGCGGGCCTTCCTGGACGGGAGCATTCGCGTGGTCTGCGCCACGACCGCGTTCGGCATGGGGATCGACCACCCGCACGTGCGTCTCGTCGCGCATCTCGGGGCCCCGGGGTCGCTGGAGGAGTACGTCCAGGAAGCGGGTCGCGCCGGCCGCGACGGCGAACCCGCGCGCTGCGTGATGGTTGCGATCCGCGAGAAGCGCCGCCGCGCCCGTACGTTCGGCCGGCGCGAGCGCCCCCGACCGGGCAGCCCGCCGCCCGGCTCCGACCGGGCCGCCGTCGACGCCGAACGGCGCGCCGGGATCCGCGCCTACATCGAGACCGCCGCCTGCCGCCGGGCGGCCATCGCCGCCTACTTCGGCGAACGCGCTCCGGTCTGCGATGGATGCGACAACTGCGACCGCGCCCGGGCCGCGCCCGCGCGCGCCACCCGCCGGACCGTCAGAACGACCACGACACGCCGAAGATGGCGATCACGGGCAGGGAGGCGAGCGGGGCGGGACGCGTGAGCGGCTGGTCCGCCGTCGTCTGATAGAAGAGCGCGTCCCGGCGATCGAGCGCGTTGAGCACGCGCACGTACGGGGCGATCTCGATGGATGAGCGGCCGATGCTCGCGATCCAGCGTCGCGAGATCTCCGCGTCGACCCGGAGGTACGAGTCCTCCGGCGCGCCCGAGAGCACCGGCAGATCGTTGCCGCTCGGGGCGCCCTTCTCCTCGGGCCCCGCCGTCACCGACGCGAAGGAGAGCCCGGCCCCGTACGCAAGCCGGATTCCGAAGTCGAACTCGCGGACGCCCGAGGAGAGGCCGCCGCTCAGGAGTTGCCGGCCCACGAACGGGGTGTCTTCTTCCGGGTCGGTCGTCCACACAAACGCGACCGAGTAGCCGACCCAGCCCCGGACCGGACCCTCCTTCGCCTGCGCCCACAGATCCAGACCCCAGGAGTGGAGCTGATTGGCGTCGGGGAGATCGTCGAAGGACTTGAAGTAGGCTTCGACGCCGATATCGACGCCGTTTTCGAGCGAGTTCTCGAGCCCGAGCACAAGGTGGGAGGCATCCGCGATGCTGGACCCCGGGGTCGTCAGCGGGATCCCGTCGCGATTCAGCGTCGGCAGGACGCCGCCGATGGTGGGTCCGGTGAGGTCTCCCGAGAGGATGGATTCGGGCCCGCGCACGACCTGAAAGAACCTTCCGGCGGAGACGCGGAGGTCCGCCGCTTCCGTCGGGTGCCAGGTCACGGTGCCCCGGGGCGCGAACTTCGCGCGGCGGGAGGAGGCGAAGTAGCTGGTCCGGAATCCCCCCCTCACCTCGACCTGGGGGGCCACTTTCCAGATGGCCTCGCCCCAGCCGGCCACTACGTCAGCGCGCCGCACCGCGTGGGTCAGGTCGTGCGCCGTCCGGCCGCCGAGGACCGTCCGCCGGTCCACCACGGTCTCGTACGAGTCGAAGCCGCCGCCCGCGGCCCAGCGAAGCTCGCGGCCTCCCGACTCGAACAGCGCCTCGGTGCGGGTTCGTACGGTCCGTGCGATGACGTCCGCGAAGGAGACCTCGAAGTCCAGTTCCTTGTCGCGCGGCAACGGCAGACCCGTGCCGAACCGCCCGTGAGCGCCCCTCAGCGTGAACGTGCCGTCGCCCAGCGGGACGCGGTAGCTCGCGGACCCCGCCAGGTTGCCCCAGTAGGCCGACTCCACGGCCCCCGCGTCTTCCAGCCGCCCGATGTCGAGCAGCACGGACTCGCGGTTCCAGAACCCGGTGGCCGTGAACTTCCCGGGCCCCAGGCGATAATCGAGCCGTCCCAGGACATCGCCGTACCCATACGGCATTTCCTGCTCGTTCGTGATGATCGGGTAGCCGAGTCCGTGAAGTGCCCGGCCGCTGAGGAGCAGCCGCCCTGCGGGTCCGATCGGGCCCTCCGCCCGCAGGGTGCCGCCCAGCAGGTCGGCCGCGCCCGCGAGACGGAAGCGCTCCCCGTCTCCCTCCCGGATCTTGAGGTCGAGGACGTAGGAGAGTCCCCCGTCGTACCGGGCCGGTGTTCCGCCGATGTACAGGGACGCCTCGTCGAGCACGCCATCGGGAAACGCGTCGAGGAGTCCGCTGAGGTGGAAGGGCGCGTAGACCGGCGCGCCATCGAGCAGCACGAGCTTGAGGTCCGATGCGGCTCCCCGCACGTAGAGCACGCTTGTCGGATCCGCGGGATCGATGCCGGAGTCGTCCAGCGTCAGACCCGCCTCCGCCACGCCTGGAGACGAATCCAGCGCGCGGAGTTCCGTTTCTCCCTCCTCCCGAAACCCGGCGCGCGTGAGGCCGGGAGCGGGCAACCGCCGTGCGACGATGTGGGCGAACAGGCTCGGCATCGCGACGGGCCGCCGCTCCAGAGCCAGGTCGAGCGGGACGTCGCCGCCCGCGGGGACCACGACGCTGGCGGAGAGCGGGTCGCGATCCAGCGCCCGCGCGACGAGAAAGATGGGTCCCGCCGGAATCCCTTCCGCCCGGTAGAAGCCGTCGTCGTCCGTCACGAGGAACCACGAAAACGCGGGCAGGCGGATTTCCACGGAAGCGGCCGCGATCGGCGTTTGGGTTTCGGCGCGCAGCACGCGGCCGAAGACGGTGCCGACGGCCGGAGCGTCCTCCGACGAGGGGGAGGGCGGGGAATCCTGGGCGAGAAGCGGTGGAGCGAAGAAGCAGGTCGAGATCGGACCGAGGAGCAGGGCGAAACGCCACGCGTGGGAGACGGGCCCCGGCCTTCGGTACATGGGCTTCGTCATCCCGGGATCCACCCCTCGAGGCTGGCTCAGATCGTCAGGTCACCGTCGTCCACCACTGCGGCGTCCGTTACCTGCGCTGCTACCCGTCGGCGCCGAGAAAGATCTCCACGGGACTCGCAGCCGCCGAATCCGTGCGTCGCAACTCGCCTCCTTCGAGGCGGACGACCTCGCGCTCGTCGATGACTACAGAACCGATCGCGGCGTCCCGCGGCAAGGTCACGCGGATCTCATCCACCGCTCCCGCGACCTCGATGACGCCCGGCTCCACATGGAAGCTCGCGTCACGGGCCGCCACCGTCGCCGTCTCCTCGTCGGACAGTTCGACCGTCAACCGCGTGCCTTCGTGCCCGCCGACGATCATGATGCGTACGGCGCCCTCGCGGGGGGCCACCGACACCTGGGAAGGTCCGGAATCTCCGGCGACCTGGGGATCGTCCGCGATCCAGGCCGCAACCGCATCGATGCCGCCGTCGACCCAGCCCCTGACCGGCGACCCCGGCACCGCGTAGGCACCCGCGGCGACGAAAAGCGTGATCCCCGCAGCCACCGCGACGGAGCGGCGGCTCAGCCTCGCCCAGCGTCGCGCCCTCGCGCTTGCGAGAGGCGCCGGCGCCCTGCGCGCCGCTTCCCGCAGCGCCGCCGGCATCTCGGGCCGCGATTCCGGCACCGAGAGCAGGTCGAGCGCCGCGGTCGCACGCCGCGACAAGAAGCGCAGTTCGTCGCGGCGCGCCGCGGATTCCGGGCACGCCGCCACTTGCTTCTCGACGGATCTCCGTTCTGCTGTGGTCAGCTCACCGTCGAGCAGAGCGAGCAGCGCTCCGTCGTCGACATGTGGCCGTTCACGCGTAGACATACTCAATCCTCACTATTTTCAACGCAGATTTCCAGTCGCATCCCGACCGGTCACCCATCATCCCCCCTCACCGGCCCCGCCCGGTCTCGTCCTCCACGATCCGCGGATCCAGCACCTCGGTGAACCGGCGCAGCGCCCGCGCAAGCAGCGTTCCCACCGATCCCGGCGCGACTTCGATCACCTCGGCGATCTCCGCGTACCGGAATCCTTCCTCTCTCATCAACAGCAATTCGCGGTCGCGTTCGGGCATCTCCGCCAGCGCGGCGCGCACCGCCGCGACCCGTTCAGCCCGCACGACCGACTCGTCCGGCAACTCCACCGGATCGTGTGCGAGGTCGGCCTGCCGGTAGCGCTGCGACAGCAACCGCCGTCGTCGCGCGGTCATGCGAGCGTCGTCCCGCACCAGGTTCGTCGCCACCGTAAACAGCCAGCGTCGTACCTCCTCGTCCGGAAGAGCCTGGTCCATCAACCGAATGAACGCCTCTTGCACGACGTCCGCCGCAAGGTCGGCGTCACCCACCATCCGGTCGACATACCGAAGGAGTGGTGTCCAGTGGCTCTTGTATGCTGCCTCGAAGTCCACGGTTCTCCCTTCAACACCGTTGCCGGTACGCGAAGAGCGCCGCGGACTTGCACCCTTGCCATCCATAGGGTCAACGCCTGCCGGGGCCCGATCGTGACGCGGCCGGCCTGCCGCCAGTTTGGGCGGGAGGCCCGCCCCCGGTACGTTAGGCGCGCGGCGTCCCCAAGTCACAGCCCGCCCGCCGCCGGGCCATGCACCCGAGCCCGGCGCGCAACCGACCCCGGCCGCTTGCGACGCCGGCTGCACACACCGAACCGAGGAGTGAATGGGAGACCCGAGTTTCTACCTGGAAGACCACCACGAGATGATCCGCGAGATGGTGCGGGAGTTCGCCGAGGCGGAGATCGCTCCCGTCGCCGCCCGCTACGACGAGTCGGAGGATTTTCCGTGGGACACCGGAGCCCTCATGTCGGAACTGGGGTTGTTCGGGATTCCCTTCGACGAGGGGCTGGGCGGCGCGGGCATGGACCTTCTCGCCGCGTCGATCGCCGTGGAGGAACTCGCCCGCGTGGACGCGAGTCATTCGATCATGATCGGGGCGCACACGAGCCTCGCCGCGACTCCGATCGCGCGCTGGGGGACGGAGGCACAGAAGGAACGCTTCCTCCGGCCCCTCGCGAGCGGCCGCGTGCTCGGCGGATTCGGGCTCACGGAACCCGGGTCGGGTTCCGATGCGGGGGGTATGCGGACGACGGCCCGGAAGGCCGGCGACCGGTGGATTCTGAATGGCCGCAAGACGTGGATCACGCACGGCGGGGTCGGCGAAGTGTTCGTCGTCGGCGCCCTCACGTCGCCCGAGAAGGGCTCGCGCGGCATTACGGCGTTCATCCTCACCAAGGAGACGTGCGATCTCGAAGATGCCGCGCGCGTCGGGTTCGGCCACTCCGCGGACCTCGACCCGATGCCGGGTTTCACCGCCGGGCAGAAGCTGCGCAAGCTGGGATGGAACGCGTCCGATACGCGCGAACTCACGCTGGAGGATGTGGAGGTCCCGGAGGAGAACGTGCTCGGTGAAGTGGACCGGGGTTTTCCCATCTTCCTCGACACCCTCGACGGCGGACGGGTCGGGATCGCCGCCCACGCGATCGGGATCGCGCAGGGGGCGCTGGACGAGACGGTCCGCTACACGGGCGAGCGGAAGCAGTTCAGCAAGAAGATCCACGACTTCCAGGGGGTCCGCTTCATGCTTGCCGAGGCGCAGACCCGCATTCACGCGGCGCGGCTGATGATGCACCACGCCGCACGCCTCCGGATGGCGGGGACGAGGCACAAGAAGGAGGCCGCGATGGCCAAGCTCTTCGCCTCGGAGACGGCGATGGACGTGACGACGATGGCCGTGCAGTTGCACGGCGGGTACGGCTATTCGCGCGAGTATCCCGTCGAACGGATGATGCGCGACGCGAAGATCACGGAGATCGGCGAGGGGACGAGCGAGATCCTCAAGATCGTGATTTCGAGGGAGATGCTGCGCGAAGCGGGCTCCCTCGATTAGTTTGAGTCAGCAGCCACGACGAAACGGGCAGTAACGAACAGATACACGAACCCCCGGACAAGCGGCCGGCGGTTCGCAGCGAAGAATCGAGTCTTACAGGATGCCAGCCCTCTGGTAGCGCAATCGGGCGCCACGACCCCGTGTGCGCGCTGACGTAACGTGCGCCGCGAGATCGTCGTAAACGCCACGACCCGCGAGAAACGGGTCGCGATCTTGGAAGACCGCAAGCTCGTCGAACTGATGTACGAACGGCCCGACGAGCGCCGCATCGCCGGCGACATCTATCTCGGCGTCGTCGAGGCGATCGTGCCCGGACTTCAGGCCGCCTTCGTCGACATCGGCGTCGAGAAGGCCGCCTTTCTGCACGCCTCCGACCTGCAATCCGACGAAGATTCCGAGGAAGACGGGAACGGGGGACGGGAAGGAAACGGAGGGCGTCGGCGGGCGCGCGGCGAGAACGCTCCCCGCATCGAGGAAACGATCCGCAAGGATCAGAGGCTCCTCGTCCAGGTCGTGAAGGAGCCCATCGGCACGAAGGGGGCCCGCGTCACGACGCAGGTTTCTCTCCCGGGCCGCTTCCTCGTGTACATCCCGGACTCATCCCGCGTCGGTGTCAGCCGCAAGATCGGCGACCGGGAGACGCGCGCCCGCCTGCGAGGCATGGTGCGGGACATCCTCGGCGACGACGGCGGCGTTATCGTTCGGACCGTCGGCGAGGAGTTGACGAAGGAGGCCTGCGAGCGGGAACTCAAGTCGCTGCGCAAGACGTGGCGGAAGGTGCGGCGCCGGCAGAAGGGGATGAAGGCGCCGGCCCTCGTGTACCAGGACGCGCGGCTGACGTCCGGCATCATCCGCGACCTCTTCAGCGACCGGATCGACCTGCTCACGGTGGATTCGGCGGAGCTGTACCACGAGATCCGCTCCTACCTGGGACAGGTGGACCCGGATCTGCTCGAGCGGGTGACCCGGTACGAGGGCGCGGCGCCCATCTTCGACGAGTTCGGGATCGAGGAGGAGATCCGGCGCGCGTTCCGCCGCACGGTCCACCTGAAGTCCGGCGGCCACGTCGTGATCGAGCAGACCGAGGCGCTCGTCTCGATCGACGTGAACACGGGGCGCTACACGGGTCGCCGCGACCCGGCGAAGACCATCCTCAAGACGAACCTCGAGGCGGCGGGAGAGATCGCCCGCCAGCTCCGGCTGCGCGACGTGGGCGGGATCATCGTCATCGACTTCATCGACATGAACGAGGAGGAGGCGCGCAACAAGGTCGTGCAGCAGATGCGGACGCTGCTGGGCCACGACCGCGCGCGCACGAAGGTGTTCGGGCTCTCCGAACTCGGCCTGCTCCAGCTCAGCCGGCAGCGCGTGAGCCCCAGCCTGCACCAGCGGATGATGGAACCGTGTCCATACTGCGAGGGCGCGGGGAGAATCCTCGCCTCCGAGACGGTGGTGCGCCGGCTGGAGCGGGCGCTGGACCGGGTCGCCGCGGCCGGCCGGGAGAGCGGGATCACGATCCTCACACACCCGGTGATTGCCCTCCACCTGCTGGAGCGCGAGCGCGAGTTCCTGAGCCGGATGAGGAACAGCGGCGGGATCGCGATCGAGTTGCGCGACAACCCTCTGCTGGGTCTCGACGAGTTCCGGCTCCTCGCCCAGCCCGCGGACGCCGACGTCACGAAGAAGTATATTTCGAGCTGACGGGCCGCCGGAGCCCGCCGACCGGCCCGCCGGAGCCTGCCGACCGGGCCGCCGGGGCCCGCGGACCGGCCCGCTGCCGGTGCCCTCGCGGCGCCATTTTGTTTGACACATCCGCCGTGCGCGGGTAGTCTCAGCGGCTCGCAATTTGTGGAATTTCAGCAGTGATCTGACGATATGTACGCGATTTTCAAAGCCCAGGGGAAGCAGTTCCGCGCGGTGGAGGACGCCGTGCTCCGCATCCCCTCCCTCGAGGCGGAGCCCGGGGAGACGGTCACGTTCGGCGACGTGCTGCTTGCGGAGCAGGGCGGGGACGTCCATGTGGGCGCCCCGTGCGTGGAGGGCGCCTCGGTCGCGGCTGAGGTCGTGAGCCACGGGCGCGGCGACAAGATCATCGTCTACAAGATGAAGCGGCGGAAGGGCTACCGGCGGAAGCAGGGGCACCGCCAGGGTTATACGGAGATCCGCATCCTCGGCATCGATCTGCCCGATGAGCCGCAGGAAGCGGCGGCGAAGCCCGCGGCCGCGGCGCCTAAGGCCGCGCCGAAGGCTGAAGCCGCTCCCGAGCCCGAGGCTGCCGATCCGGCACCGGTGGACGATCCGGCACCGGTGGACATCACCCCCGTCGCGCGGAAGCTGGCGGAGGAGCACGGACTCGACCTGGGCGCGATCGAGGGGACGGGCAAGGACGGCCGCATCCTCAAGAGCGACGTGGACAAGGCCATTGCGGCGAAGGAAGGCGACTGATGGCGCACAAGAAAGGTGTCGGCTCCAGCCGCAACGGACGCGATTCGAATCCGCAGTACCTCGGCGTCAAGAAATACGGCGGCGAGCACGTGGTCGCGGGCAATATCCTCATCCGACAGCGGGGCACGCCCTTCCACCCGGGCCGCAACGTCGGCAGGGGGAAGGATGACACGCTGTTCGCGCTCGCCGATGGACAGGTCGAATTCCACCGCCGGCGAGGTCGCCGCTTCGTCAGCGTCGTGACGCCGGAGTCGGTGACGCCGGGAACGTAGCCCGCCGCGCGCTCGCAGCCGCACCGCCACCGGCTGCAGCCGCGCCGGGCGGTCCCGGTGCTGCCGAAATCCCGCCCGACGCCCTCGGGAGCCCGCTCAGGAGCCCCTGAACTCGGGCTTCCGCTTCTCCAGGAAGGCGCCCACGCCCTCCGCCATGTCGTCCGTCGAGAAGAGGAGCGAGAACCAGCTCCGCTCGAACTTCAGTCCCTCATCCAGCGGCATCCGCCGTGCGGCGAGGATGGACTCCTTGGCGGCCTGAAGCGCGACGGGGCTGCGGCTCGCGATGTTCGAGGCGAGTTCCATCACGTGACCCTCGAGTTCCTCGGGGGCGACCGCGGCCTCGACGAGCCCGATCTGCTCGGCCTTCTCGCCTGAAATCAGTTGTCCGCTCATCACGAGCCGCATCGCCCAGCCCTCGCCGACCAGCCGCGGGAGCCGCTGCGTGCCGCCGGCGCCGGGGATGAGCCCGAGGTTGATCTCCGGCTGGCCGATGCGGGCCGAGGTCGAGGCTACGCGCATGTCGCACGACATGGCGAGTTCGCACCCTCCGCCGAGGCAGAAGCCGTTGATCATCGCGATGACGGGCTTGGGGAAGGATTCGATCGCGCTGTACATATCGCCGCGCGTCATGCTGCGGTACTGCTCGACCGGACGCGCGTCCTTGAACTCCGAGATGTCGGCGCCCGCGATGAACGAGCGGTCGCCCGCCCCCGTGATGACGACGACGCGTACATCGTCGTCGGCCGCCAGGCGGTCGAGCGCCCCGAAGATGGCGCAGCGGACGGCGCCGTTCAGCGCGTTGAGCTTCTCCGGCCGGTTGACCGTGAGCTTGGCGATATGTCCGTCGAGCTTCTCGACGAGAAGAACGTCACTCATGACGACTCCAGGCTACAGGTTGGTTGGTTCCGGTTCGGGTCGGTTGGTCCAGCGAGCCCCGCTGTCCGGGACGCGCCGCGGGTCGAACGCTATCATGGGGAATCGACCGAAGCTACGAGGCGCGTCAAAGACTATGCCGAGCTCCTCGATGTTCCCGTTCTGCTTGCCGACCTCTGCTACTCAAAGTAGCCGTGCGACGCCAACTCCGTTCCGGCATATGTAAGGCGTGTCCGCGAGTGTCACCCGGAATCCCGCGTCAAGCGGCCTATCGTGATCCGGATTCCATAAGAGGCGGACTTGGGAAGCCTTGGAGAGAATCCTCAAAACGACGCGGATACTTCAAGAACGGTTTGAGGAAGGTGGAAGTGGCTCGGACCATTGGTGGCCACATCGACCCATCTCAAAACGCGTCGGGCAGCTTCCGGGTTCCGGGTCTTCAAGGATGCCGTCTTGAAGGCTACGGATGGACCGTAGTGGCCTCAGATTCCGGGCTCAGGCTTCGTGGGTGGTGCGGCCGCCGAGGACGGTGCGGACGACTTCGATCTCCTTGATCGCGTACGGGTCGGCCGTGTGGGGATCGTCGCCCAGGATGACGTAGTCCGCCAGCTTCCCCTCGGTGATCGAGCCCTTGATGTTCTCCTCGTAAGAGGCGTGGGCCCCGTTGATCGTGCAGATGCGGAGCGCCTCGGGGACGGAGATTTTCTGGCTCGGGCCCCACTCGCGCCCCTGCATGTCGGTGCGCGTGACCATGCTCTGGATCGCCATCAGCGCCTCGAACGGGCCCGGGGGATAGTCGGAGGCGCCCGCCACGGGGATGTGGTAGTCAAGGAAGCGGCGGTGGGCGAACATCCATTCCATCTTCTCCTGCCCGTATTCGCCCCACTTGTTCCCGTGGAAGTGGATGTAGGTGTAGAAGGGGGTCGGGATGGCGCCGAGGTCCTTGATCCGCTTGAGGAGCGGGTCGTCCACGAGGGAGCAGTGCTCGAGGCGGAAGCGGGGGTCGGCCTGCGGCATCTCGCGCTGAACACGCTCGTAGGCGTTGAGGCACATGTCGATCGTCTTGTCGCCGTTCGCGTGGATCGCGATCTGGAAGCCGGCGCGGACCGCGTCGTCCACCGCCGCGTCGATGTCCGCCTGGCTCATCGTGGAGATGCCGTAGTCGTCCGGGCGTCCGACGTACGGGGTGCGCATCGCCATCGTCCGCTCCGAGGCGGAGCCGTCCGCGCTGTACTTGACGGCGCCGATGCGCAGGTTCTCGTCGCCGAGGCCGGTGCGAACCCCCGCCTGCTTGAGCGCCGAGAACAGCAGACTGCCCCCGGAGGGAAAGTAGTACATGCGAAAGCGGAGCTCCGCCGCGTCGTAGGCGTCCTGGAGCGCGGTCAGGCCCTGGCTGTTCCCGCCCGTCTCGTGGACCGAGGTGATGCCGGCCGCGGACATCAGCTCGCCGATGAGGGCGACGCCGGCGTGGCGTTCTTCGCGCGTGCTCCCGCCGGGGACGAGGCGCTGCAGTGGGCGGCGCGCGAGTGAGGCGACCTTGCCCGTGAGTTCGCCGTCCTCGCGGTAGAAGTGCCCGCCGGGCGGGTCGGGCGTGTCCACCGTGACTCCGGCGAGTTCGAACGCCTTCGAGTTGTAGACGCTCGTGTGCCCGCCCCGGTGCGTGACCTGGACGGGCTGGTCGGGGACGGCCTCGTCGATGTCGCGCCGGTTGAGCGGACGCCCCTCCTCGATCTTCGTGTCGTCGTACAGGAAGCCGACGACCCACTCGCCCGGAGGCGTGTTCTGCGCCCGCTCGCGGAGCGCGGACTTCATCCCCTCGATCGTGCGGATGTTCATGTCCACCTGCGTGAGGTGGCGCATGCCGGCGGAGGAGGGGTGGTTGTGCGCGTCGATGAAGCCGGGGACGACGGTGCCGCCGCCCGCGTCGATCCGCTCGGTGCCGGGGCCGATGAGGTTGGCGATGTCGTCGTTCGAACCCACGGCGAGGAAGCGCCCGCTCTTCACGGCGAGCGCCTCGGCCCGGGGGTTCGCGTCGTCCACGGTGTAGACGGTCGCGTTCGTCACGACCTGGTCCGCGTGCGCGGAGCCGCCCGCACCGGTTTGCCCGCCGCTCCCGCCCTGCGTCCCGCAGCCGGCCAGGGCCGCGCCCCCGGCCGCGAGCCCGGACAGGGCCATGAACTCCCGGCGATTGACCTCGCTCATCGTCGTCTCCTTTGTCGCCGCGTGCTCAGGCTTCGTGCGTCTTCAGGCTTCGTACGTCGCGCGACCGCCGACGACGGTGCGCAGAATCTCGATTTCCTTGATCGCGAACGGGTCGGCCGTGTGCGGGTCCTCCGCGAGGATCACGAAATCCGCCAGCTTGCCGGCGGTGATCGATCCCTTGATCCCTTCCTCGAAGGAGGCATGGGCTCCGTTGATGGTGCAGACGCGGAGCGCCTCCTCGACCGTGATCTTCTGGCTCGGACCCCACTCGCGCCCCTGCATGTCCGTGCGCGTGACCATGCTCTGGATGCCCATCAGCGTCTCGAACGGGCCCGGCGGATAGTCGGAGGCGCCCGCCACCGGGATCCCGTAGTCGATGAACCGGCGGTGGGCGAACATCCATTCCATCTTCTCCTGCCCGTATTCGCCCCACTTGTTCCCGTGAAAGTGGACGTAGGTGTAGAAGGGGGTGGGGATCGCGCCCACGTCCCGGATCCTGCGCAGGAGATCGTCGTTCACGAGCGAGCAGTGCTCGAGGCGGAAGCGGGGGTCGGCCTGTGGCATCTCGCGCTGCGCGCGCTCGAAAGCGGTGAGGCACATGTCGATGGCGAGGTCGCCGTTCGCGTGGATCCCGATCTGCCACCCGTTCCGGACCGCGTCGTCCACCGCGTGATGGATCTGCTCCTGGTTCATGGTGAGGATCCCGAAGTCGTCCGGGCGTCGGACGTAGGGCGTGGACATGGCCATCGTGCGCTCGGAGGCGGAGCCGTCCGCCACGTACTTGATCCCGCCGATTTTCACCCACTCGTCCCCGAAGCCGGTCCGGATGCCCGCCGCCTTGAGGTTGGCGAAGAGGAAGGAGGCGTCGCCGGCGTTGGGGAAGACGTAGGCGCGGAAGTGGAGTTCGCCCGCCTCGTGTGCGTCCTGGTAGCTCACGAGGTCGTTGCCGGCCCCGGTCTCGTGGACCGAGGTGAGGCCGGCCGCGGCCATGCGCTCGCCGATGAGGCGGATGCTCTCCTGCCGCTCGGCGCGCGTCGTCCCGGCCGGGATCAGGCTCTCGATCGGGTCCTTGGCGTGCTCCGCCACGCGCCCGGTGAGTTCGCCGTCCTCCTTGTAGTACCTGCCTCCCGGCGGGTCGGGGGTGTCGGCGGTGATCCCGGCGAGTTCGAACGCCCGGGAGTTGTAGACGCCGGTGTGGCCGCCGCGGTGGGTGACGGAGACGGGGTGGTCCGGGACTGCGTCGTCGATGTCGGCGCGGGTCAGCGGACGCCCGTCCTCGAGCTTGGTGTCGTCGTAGAGGAAACCCTGCACCCACTGGTCCGGCGGCGTGTTCTGGGCGCGCTCGCTCAGCGCGCTCTTGATGGCCTCGATCGAACGGACGTTGAGGCTCACCTGCTTGAGGTGCTTCGTGCCGGAGTAGAAGGGATGGTTGTGGGCGTCGATGAAGCCGGGGACGACGGTCTGGCCGGCGGCTTCGATGACCTCGGTGCCGGGGCCGATGAGGTTCGAGATGTCGTCGCTGGAGCCCACGGCGAGGAAGCGGCCGCTCTTGACGGCGAACGCCTCTGCCCGCGGCAGGTCGTCGTCCACGGTGTGGACGGCCGCGTCGCGGACGACGATGTCCGCGTGGCCTCCGGCCGCGGTGCCGGCGGCCGTGCGGGATCCGCCCCCGGGGCTGCCGGAACCTCCCGTGCCGCAGCCCGCCAGCGCCGCGCCTCCCGCCGCGAAGCCGGAGATCGCCATGAAGTCACGCCGCGTGAAGTCGCTCATTCCGGTCTCCCTCCGACGGTGGATCGGTTGGCGTCCCCTGCTCCTGGCGTTTCCTACTTTAGCTCGACCAGTTGCTCGGGGTCCACGCGCACGACGATGTAGGTGATCGTCTCCGTGATCTTGCTGAAGCCGTGCGGCGAACCGGCCGGAATGATAAGCATGTCGCCGGGGCCGATCTCCTGGCTTTCCCCGCCCGTGATCCCGCCCACGGCACTGGGGCCCGTGAGCGTTCGCACCGTCCGGCCCTCCGGGTCGAGTTCCCGCGCGTCGGCGAGTTCGCCGCCGGTCACGAGCGTGCCGCGGCCCGAGACGACGTAGTAGACCTCGGTCTGCTCGTGGTGCTGGATGGCTCCGAGCGACGTGGTCGGCGGGCGCTGGACGACACCGATGCCGGCGTTGTGGCCGCCCGCGTCGATGTGGCGGATCTGCTGGTCGCTGACCCGGCCCTCGGGCGCGTTCGCGATCGTGGCGCGGATGTCGGCCGCGGAGATGTATGTGGCCGGCGGGTTGTCCGGACGGCCGCCCGGCGCCGCGCCCCAGAGGAGACCCGCCGCGAGGGCGGCGACGATCAGCTTCGACATGGCTTTTGCTCCGGCGTTGGGAGTCGTCGGACTTTATGTCATCCTGCCGGATTCTAGGCGTTCTCAAGGGTCACGGTCCACGGCTTGCAGGCGACGGACGTTCCCGCGGGAACGTCTCCACGCCGAACACCGCTGTGTCGCTGTTCCGCGAACGGGTCGCGGACGTACGTTTCGAGGGTTGCTCAAGGCGTTTGCGAAGACCGCGCACGAGAGGGATCAGGAGGGACGGATGACCGAGTGGAGCCGCCGCAACTTCGTCAAGACGACCGCTGCCGCGGGGCTCGTGCTGCCCGCCGCCCCAGCCCTCGCCGCCGCCGACGCGCGGGCCGGCGCTGCTCCGCTCGAGGTGGACCCGGCACCGCGCCTTCACTCGGACGATGATCCGCTTGGGATCCGGGGCGAGTTTCCGGTCACCGAGGAGTTCGCGTATCTGAATACGGCCTCCACGGGGCCGCTCCCGCGTCCGGTTCATGAGGCGCTCGTCGCGTATGCGGACGAGAAGCTGAGCTACAACGATCCGGGGAGCCGCGGACGGGCCACGGCCCGCGCCCGCAGCCGCTTCGCGAGCCTGTTCGGGGCGGACGAGGAGGAGATCGCGCTCCTGTTCTCGACCAGCGACGGCGAGAACATGGTGGCGAAGGCGATCGACTGGCAGCCGGGCGACAACGTGGTCATCGACGAACTCCACTTCGTCACTGCCTTCGTCGTGTACCGCGAGCTCGAGCGACGCCACGGAGTCGAGCTCCGGATCATCCCCTCGCGCGAGGGGCGCGCCCAACCCGAGGATTACGACGCCTATACGGACGAACGCACGCGCCTGATCAGCGTTGCGTGGGTCTCGAACCGGAACGGGTTCCGGCACGACCTGCCGACGCTGGCCGAGATCGTCCACGCGCGCGGCGGATACCTGTTCGCCGACGGCATCCAGGCGTTCGGGACGTTCCCCACGAACCTGCACGACGAGGGCGTCGACTTCGCGTGCGGCAACGGCTACAAGTGGCTCTTCGCCGACTTCGGCTGCGCGCCGCTCTACGTGCGCCGGGAACACCACGAGTGGATGCAGCCCGACCGCTTCGGGCACGGGCACGTGGCCGAAACGCTCCCCGAGCACCAGTACCGGCTGAAGACGGACGCGCAGAAGTACGAGTACGCGAACCCGGCCTACGGCCCGATCGCCGCCATGGACGCCGCCCTCGGCTTCCTCGGCGAGGTGGGGATGGAGCGGGTCGCCAAGCACACGCACGCGCTCGCCGGCCAGCTACGGGAGGGGGCCGCGGATCTCGGCATGAAGCTCTTCACGCCGCCCGCGAACCCGTCGGCGATCGTGAGCTTCTACCACGGCCTGGATCCGGATGAACTCGGCGACGCCCTGCGCGCGGAGGGCGTGTTCTTCACGTATCAGGAGGGAGGGGCGCTGCTCCGCGCCGCCGTCGCGATGTTCAACAACCGCGACGACGTCGACCGCCTCCTCGGAGTCATCGCCGCCCGCGTGTAACGGGCTGCCGGGGGTCGGTTCCGGCGCGCAGCTTCTCGCGGGTTTACGCCGCCGGATCGATCACGGTGAGGAACGGAAAACGGCGAAAACCCGCATCGCGCGTGCATATGCGGCTGACGCCGTGCTCGCGCATCAGGACGGCCGTGTGCAGATCGTGCATCTGGTTGGCGGGGATTTCCGGAAGCTCCTCGACCGTCCGCGCGAGAACCGCCGCGTGACGCGGAGTCGCGGTCAACAGATCGACGCTCGGCGCGTGCAGGAGCTCCGAGAGAAAGCGCCAGGCCTCCGCAGCTCGCCACGGTGACGGCATCACCTGCTGGTGAGTGGTCACGCGCAGGAACTCGTAACAGACGCTCCACGTGAGGAAGGACGGTGAGGGCCCGCGACGCGCTTCGTCCAGCTGCCGCCGGCAGAGGAGATGGAATTCCGAGTTCGTGCTCGCGGCGTACACAAGTACGTTGGTGTCGAAGACCAGCGTCTTACTCCTCTTCCATCACGCGGTACAGCGCGTCGCGATCTGCGATGTCGACCAGAGGCTCGCCACCACGCCAGGTTGGAAGGGGCTTCAGCGCGTCGGGATCGGCGTCGATCGCGCCAAGCTCGGCCAGCACACGCCTCAGCCCCGCCTCCAGGAGTTCGGACACGGTCGTTTGCCGCCGCTCGGCCTCTTCGCGCAGGCGGCGCAGCACTGCGGTGTCGACGCGAAGAGCTTCGTAGGGCGCCGACCTTTCCCGCACCGCCCGCACTCCATACGGCTCGACGTTGATCTCGTCCTCCCGTCTCCGAATCCGGGCGCTGTCGAAGTCCGCCTGCATCCGCATCAGCTGCTCCACGTCGACCCCGAACGCCTGCTCGATGCGCAGCGCCATCGTCGCGGAGAGATCGGAGCGGCCATTCAGGAAGGCCGACAAGGCGGGCCGCGAGACACCGAGCACCGCTGCCGCCTTGACCACAGTCAAATCGCGCGGCTCGATGATCTCGGTCCTGACGAATTCCCCCGGGTGAGCGGGGGTCGGCCTGGTCACTGGATGACGTCCTCCGGAAGGAATCTTCGAGCCGTGTTCCGTAAAGTGTCGCATGACGCCATACGGATGGCAAGTTTGGATCAGTCGCGCGCGGTCCTGACGTCTACGTGCGGGAGACCCGCTTCCTCGAGGTGCCGGTTCAGGCGGGGCAGGTCGCCGGTGAGCAGCCGTTCCAGGGTCCGCAGGTGCTCGTCCAGCTCCGCGGACAGCTCGTTGAAGACCGCCTCGTACGCGTCGATCGGGGTGCCGTCTCCCCGCTCCAGGTGGCTGCGCAGGCCGGTCAGGCGGTCGTTGAGCTTGATGGGGAAGGCGATCTTGTCCTTCGGGCTCTGGTTCCGGAGCTGGTAGAGTTCTCCCGCGACCGCCTCGATCGCCGCCGCGAAGGCGGATGCCTCGTCCCGGAGGGCGTCGTCCTCGATGTCCGCGGCGGTCGCGTCGATCCGGGCGAGTAGATCGCGCGCCAGGATGACGCTCTCGTTGGCCCGGCTCTCGGCGTCGCGGATCGCCATGGCGAGGCGGAACTGATCGGAGAAGGCAGCGGCGGGCACGTCTCCGAGTCTCGGGTCGCGGCGCACCTCGAAGGTCTCCTCTCGCGTGGTTCCGTCGACCGTCAACAGCGCCAGGTAGCGCCCCGGCGGCGCCCACGGGCCCAACGCGGGGTTGCCGCCCTCGAGGACGATCCCCGGGAACGTCACCGCGCCCGGGTAGCGGAGGTCCCAGCGGATCCGGTGGGTGCCTCCGGCTACCGTTTCGTCAACGAGGGTGCGGACGGGTTCGCGGTCGTCTGTCAGGATGTCGAGTCGCACGTGAACCTCCGGCGCGCGCACCCGGAAGTCGATCGTCGCGGGGATCGACCGCCGAACCGCGCTGGCCGGGGAGAAGAGGTGTACGTCGGCGGTCGCGACATCCGCCCGTAGCTGCCGCAGCGTTTCGATGTCGTCGAGGACCCAGAAGGAGCGGCCGTGCGTGCTGATCACGAGGTCGCGCTCCTCGACCGATATCCCCGTGACGGGCGTATCCGGGAGCCGGAACGACAGGTCGCTCCAACTCGAACCGCCGTCGAAGGAAACGAACACGCCGCGCTCGGTGTCCGCGTAGAGGAGTCCGGCGCGCGCCGGATCCTCCCGGATTACGCGCACGAAGGCCCCATCGGGAATGCCGTCGCCGATCCGGGTCCAGTTCCGGCCGTAGTCGTCGGTCTTCCACGCGTACGGCGACCGGTCGTCCATCTCGTACCTGATCCCCGCCACCTGCGCGCTCGCGGGATGATGCGGAGACACCTCCACGGTCATGACGCGCGTGTGAGGGGGCATGTCGGGCGGCGTGACGTCCCGCCAGTTGCGACCCCCATCGCGCGAGACGTGCACGAGACCGTCGTCGGATCCGGTACAGATCGTTTCCGGGTCGTGCGGCGAAAGCCCGATCGAGTAGAGCGTGCCGTAGATCTCGGGCCCGTCCTGGTCCTTCACGACCGGGCCACCCGAGTCGTCGAGCGTTTCCGGTTCGGCGCGGGTCAGGTCCGGGCTGATCTTCGCCCACGACTCACCCTCATCGAGCGACCGCCAGAGGTGTTGGGATCCGACGTACAGCGCGTGGGGCGCCACGGGTGACACGGCGATCGGATAGGTCCAGTTCCACCGCTCGGGCATGTCCCGCGCGGGCTCGCCCATGACGATGCGGGGCCACGGCTGGATGTCCGTAGCGGCGCCGGTCTCGCGGTCGTACCGGGTGAGCGTGTTCGTCGCGCCCGCGTAGAAGATGTCGGGGTCGGCGGGGTGCGGCGCGATGTAGCCGCTCTCGCCTCCGCCCACCGGGTACATCCACTCCGCGCTTGGGCTCGCGGGATCCCGCAGGTGCGCCCACTCGGAGGACACGCACACGGTGGTGTTGTCCTGCTGCGCGCCGCACACGTGGTAGGGGAAGTCGGCAGTCGTCGCGAGGCGGTAGATCTGGGCCGTCGGATACCGCATCGACGTCCACGTCCGCCCCCCGTTCACTGTGACGACGCCACCTCCGTCGTTGCCGTCGATCATGCGCAGCGGGTTCGTCGGATCGATCCACAGGTCGTGGTGGTCGACGTGAGTCTCCGGCACGCTCTCGAGCGTCCGTCCGCCGTCGGTCGAGCGCATGAGCCGGAAGTTGAGGATGTAGAGCGTGTTCCGGTCGACGGGGTCCGCCACCAGGCGCTGGAAGTAGAACGCGCGCTGCCAGATGTCCCGGTGGCCGTTGACGAATGTCCACGTCAGGCCCCCGTCGTCGGAGCGGTACAGCCCGCCCCGCTCGGCCTCGAGGTTCGCCCATACCCGGTCCGGATCCGCGCCGGACACGGCAATCGTGATCTTGCCGAGCACGCCGTCCGGAAGGCCCGGGCTGCGCGTGAGTTCGGTCCACGTGTCGCCGCCATCGGTGGACTTGAAGATCCCCGACCCTTCGCCGCCGCTCCACAGGCGCCACGGCTTGCGGTACACCTGCCACAGCGTCGCGTACAGGACGCCCGGATCGCTCGGATCCAGGACGAGGTCGACGGCTCCCGTGCGCTCGTCGCGGAAGAGCACCTTCTCCCACGTGTCTCCCCCATCGGTCGTCCGGAAGACGCCGCGCTCCGGGTTGGGACCGAAGGGATGGCCGAGCGCCGCCACGTAGGCGCGGTCCGGGTCGGTGGGGTGGATGCGGATGCGTCCGATCGCGTGGGTGTCGGCGAGACCGAGGTGGCGCCACGTCTTCCCGGCATCGTCAGAGCGGTAGACGCCGTCGCCCTGGAGGACGTTGGCGCGGAGCTGCACCTCGCCCATGCCGATGTAGACGATGTCCGGGTCGGAGGGGGCCATTGCGACCGCCCCGACAGAGGCGCTGCCCACCTGCCCATCGGTCACCGGGGTCCATGTCGTCCCGCCATCCGTCGTCTTGAACAGACCTCCACCCGTCGCGCCGAAGTAGTACTCGAGCGGCCGCTCGGCGTGGCCCGCCACGGCGATCGAGCGTCCGCCCCGGTCCGGTCCGATGGAGCGCCACTCCATGGGAGGCAGGAGCGAGACGTAGTCCTGGGCTTCGAGCCCGGCCGGCCTCGCGGCCGACGACAGCAAGCCCAACGCTGCGAGAGCGAGGAACGACGCTCTGAATCGCTCCAGGCGCGGGACGACCGGTGGGCGAATGCTGTCGCACATGCTGCCTCCGAAGCCGAAGGGTCGAGTCCGGACCACTAGCGTATCTCCTCGCGGATCGCGGCCAGTTCCGCGGGGGCGCCCTCGGGCGGCTGGGTGAACAGGCTGACGCCGATCGTGACGGCGAAGCCCGCCGCGAAGCCCGGGAGCATCTCGTACAGGTCGTAGAAGCCCTCCTTGAAGAGCACGACCCACAGCATCGTCACGAGGAAACCGGCGATCATGCCGGCGAGCGCGCCCGCGCGGGTGGTTCGGGCCCAGAAGAGCGAGCACAGGACGACCGGGGCGAACGCCGCCGCGAGTCCGGACCACGCGAAGAGGACGAACCAGAAGATCGCCCGCTCGGCGGTGAGGGCGAGCAGGAGTCCGGTCACGCCGAGCACGACCGTCACCGCCTTGCCCAGCACGGAGAGCGCCCGCTGCCGGGCGTCGGGGCGGAAGATCTTCTGATAGACGTCCCGCACCGCCGCGGCGGAGGCGAGAATGAGCAGGGAATCGGCCGTCGACATGATGGCGGCGAGGACCACGACGAGGACGAGGCCCGTGAACAGGTCGGGCAGGAGCCCCGCGGCCATGGCGGGGAGCGCCGTCTCGGGGTCCGCGAGGGCCGGGTAGAGGACGCGGGCGGCCATCCCGGTGAACACCGCTCCCATGTCGAACACGATGATGCAGCCGACGGCGATCGGTCCCGCCTTCCGGATCTCACGCTGGTCGCGCGCGGCAAGGAAGCGCGCCAGGAGCTGCGGGGCGCCGAGGAACGCGAGTCCGACGCCCACGAACCCGGCCGCGCTCGCGATCCCGAGCGGAGTGAATCCGAGCCCGCCGCCGAGCCGCAGCAGGTCCGGGCCGGACGCCTGCAGGCCCTCGAACACGGCGAGCGGTTCGGCCGCCCGCAGCCCGTCGATCAGCGCGCCCCAGCCGCCCACCGCGCCGATGCCGACGAACGGCAGGACGAGGAGGCACGCGAACATGAGGACGCCCTGGGCGAAGTCCGAATACGCCACGGCCTTGAATCCGCCCACGACGGTATAGAAGAGGACGACCGCGAGGCCGAGCCCGACGCCCACGCCGTAGCCGGTGCCGAGGAAGGAGTCGAACGCCTTTCCGGTCGCCGTGAGCTGCGCTCCCACGTAGAAGGCGACCATGGAGAGGACGATGACGGCCCCGACGATGCGGAAGCTGTGCGTCTTGTCCCGGAAGCGGTCCTCGAGGTAGTCGGGGACGGTGATCGAACCGTAGCGGTCGGTGAACGCCTTGAACGGCCGCGCCACGAAGGCCCAGGCCAGCGCGACGCCGAGTACTTCGCCCAGCACGACCCACAGTGCGTGCATGCCCAGTGCGTACCCGATTCCCGTGAGCCCGAGCAGGAGCCAGGCGCTCTCTCCCGTGGCGTTGGACGAGAACGCGAGGACCCACGACGGAAGTTTCTTGCCCGCCGCGTAGTAGCCCTTCACGTCGTGCGACTCCTTCCCGCCCCACACGCCGATGACGAGGAGGAAGAGGAGGTAGACGACCACGACGCCGATGATCACGGGAGAGGGCATTCACGCCTCCGTTCGCGTTGTTTGGGCGACTTCCCGCAACCTACCTTCCGGCACGCACGGGCCGCTGACAACCATCGTCCGAGGATTCGGTGTCGGTTAGTGTGTCGGCGGCGGGGGACCCGCGCGGGTTCCCCTCTGCGCGCAACCCATGCGTGGAGGAAAACATGACGCTCTCCCGGGCCGGTCTCGCCAGTCTCGCCGTGCTTGCGGCGTGCGGCGATCCGCGGCCGCACTCCGACTTGATGGCGGACGCGGCCGCGGACGTGGAGGCGATTCGGTTGGAACAGGCCATGGCCCGCTACGACTCGGCGCGTACGGAGGCTCCGGACGACGCCCAGGCCCACCGGCAGTACGCGAAGCTGGCCAGCTACTTCAGCCTGCACGCGGAGGCCGCGCAGGCGTGGGAACGCGTGCTTGAGCTCGAACCCGACGATTCGGCCGCCTGGGAGGGGTACATCCACGACCTTCGCTGGGCCGGCATCTTCGAGACGGACCGGCGGTACGCGGAGAAAATCCTGCAGATCCTCCCCGAAGCGCTCCGGAACGCGCCGGACCGTCCCGTCATCTACGACGAAGGGCAGGAGGCGGCGGCGGACCTCGGACAGCTCGACGCGTACGGCGCGGTCCTCGCCGAGGTGCAGGCCATTCGGCCGGACGACCAGATCCTCCTCCACGCGGTGGGGGCGCTCCGCGTCGCGCTCGCGGATCAGGAGGAGGGTGACCGGGCCGAAGCCGTGAGGGATTCGATCGGCGTCGTGCTCGACGCGCTCGCCGCCGAGATCGAAGGCGATCCGGACATCGCGGCTCCGGTCCTGTTCCGGCTCGCGGCCGGATACGACTTCGGCATGCTTCGGAGGGAAGACGACGCGGACCGCTGGCTGGAACGCCTCGAAGCCGCCCCGGACCGCGGCGACCTGGCGGACGACCCGCGGTACTGGGACCTGGTGTTCGATTTCCAGGAGGCCCTCTACGGCGATGCTGACGAAAGCGATACGGCCGAGCCGTCGCGTCTCGTCGCCGAAGGTCTGAAGTCACGGGACCTCGGGCGACGCGGCGCGTGGATGGACCGCAACCACACAGTCGTGACACGGCGCGCGCTCGCTTCGATCACGGGTGATGCACCGAGCAGCAGGACCGTGTGGGGGGCGGCGACCGTCGCGGCCGAACCGCCGCACGCGCCGCTCGAACCGGAAACGGCCGGGCAGCTGTTCGATGCCTCGATGGACGCGGTCCGCTGGCGGGAGAGCGTGTTCTCGACGCTCCGTGGCCTGCTCTACTTCGGGATCGAGCCCCAGGCCGTGCTCGAGGAGGCGATCGCGATCGAGAAGAACCTTCGCGCCCGCAGCCCGGGATACCTGTACCCCGGTCTCCAGGGCGATGAGCGGGAGAAGTCGCGACAGGACGGGATCACTGGCGCCCTCATCCTCCAGGCTCGCGCGCTCACCCAACTCGGGGAGATCGAGGCGGCCGGCGAGTTGTTCGAGCAGGTGGCGAACGAGTCACGGGATGCCGCCACGCTGGGAGAGTACGGGCGTCATCTCCTCCGCACGGACCGGCCGGTGGAGGCTCTGGATGCCTTCGTGGAGGCGATCGCGTTCGGCGGATCCCGGTTCCGCCCGCTCGCGGACGAAGCCGCCGCGGCGGCCGACTTATCCCCGGCGACCGTGGAGGAGCGGCTCGCGGTACGGCAACCCGTCGTGGAGGAGGAGATGGAGCGGCGGGAACTCGGCCAGCGCATCGAGCGCGAGGCGCCGGAGTTCGCGATCGCGGACCAGGACGGATTCGAGTGGCGACTGAGCGACCTCGAGGGGAAGATCGTCGTGCTCAAGTTCTGGGCGACATGGTGCGGTCCGTGCATCGAGGAATTCCCGCACTTCGTCGAACTCCTGAAGACGTACGAGGACGATGAGGATGTGGTGTTCCTCACCGTCGCCACGGCCGGATCGCCGCGGGAAGAGGTTGCCGCCCAGATCGAGGAGGGCGGCTTCACGTTCCCGGTCCTGTTCGATGAACAGGGCCTTGCCCTGGACTACGAGATCCTCGGCTATCCGACGACGTTCTACCTGGATCAGGCGGGGTTCATCCAGTTCAAGCGCGGAGGCTTCGTGGAATCCGGCTATGAAGAGGGGGTCGCCCGCCGCATCGATGCCCTCCGCGGCCAGTAGGGGTCGCCGCTCCGGGAGCGTTGCGTGAACCGCAACCGGGACCGCAGCTTGACGGCTTGAGCGGCGGAATACCAACCGTGATGGGACACAGGCCAGAGAGGTGCGTCAATGTACGTGGCGGCATTCATCACCGATAAGCCTAGGCGGCGCAAGCGCGGGACGAAACGCGCGCGGCATTCCTGGAGTATCTCCGCAGTCATCCGGCCCACCCGGGTGTCGTCGTGCATCACGGCGGGCCGACGCTCGCGGACGACGGCGAGAGCGTTGTCGGGCGGCTGGTCGTGATGGAGGCTCCCTCGGTCGAGGCGGCGCGCGCGTTCCTGGCCGACAGCCCCTTCGCCAGGGCGAACGTATTCGCCGAATGCCATGTCCACGCGTGGGACTGGATGACCGGACGTCCCTAGATGGCCGGCGAACTGTCGGTGGACGTCAAAGATCTGATCATCGACGACCGGGACCGCGGGGTTTTCAGGGTCCACCGGTCGTCCATGACGTCCGTCGATCTGTTCGAGCAGGAACGGGCACGGATTCTCGATCGCTGCTGGGTCTACCTCGGACACGAGTCGGAGGTGGAAAAGCCCGGAGACTACCGCCGCCGAACGGTAGCCGGCCGACCGCTGTTCTTTGTACGCGGCAAGGATGGTCGAGTACGGGCGTTCCTGAATTCCTGTCCGCACCGCGGCGCCCTGATCTGCCGTCGCGACGCCGGGAACGCGAACGTTCTTCAGTGCTTCTATCACGCCTGGTCTTTCAACACGAACGGCGATCTGATCGGCGTCCCCGGCGAAGATGCCTACGCGCCGAGCTTCGACCGGAAAGAGTTCTGCCTCAAGGAACCACCCAGGGTCGACAGCTACTGCGGTTTCCTCTTCGTGAGTTTCAACCCGCATGTCGAAGACCTGGTCACCTATCTGGCGGGAGCCCGAGACTACCTCGACCTGGTCGTCGACCAGGCCGAGGACGGGATGCGGGTGATTCCCGGTTCCAACAAGTACACCATCAGGGCCAACTGGAAGCTGCTGGCCGAGAACAGCCTTGACGGATACCACCTGGTTCCGACCCATCGAACCTACGTGGATTACATCGCCGGTTTTGGGACGGACGACAGTGGGGACACGGTCTCCGCCCGTCCTCCCGGAGTCGCGAGAGCCCTGGGCGGCGGCCATTGCGTTTCGGAGAACATATCCCGGAACGGCCGCCCCATCGCCCGCTGGCACCCGATATTCGGAGAGGAGGCCAGGGAGCGCATTTCGCGAGTGCGGCGGCGGTTGGTGGAGAAGTACGGAGAAGCGCGCGCCTACCGGATGGCCGACACCTCTCGAAACCTGCTCATCTATCCGAACCTGCTGATCATGGACTTCGTGGCCATCAGCATCAGATACATCGAACCCGTGGCGCCGGACAGAATGGAGGTCACGGCCTGGCATCTCGTGCCCAGGGAGGAGTCGGGTCCCGCGCTGGCCGCCCGGCTCGACAGTTACCTGACGTTCCTCGGGCCGGGCGGCTTCGCCACGCCGGATGACGTGGAAGTCCTGGAATCGTGCCAGGCCGGTTTCCGCGCCACCGAGACCGAGTGGTCCGACATCTCCAGAGGCATGCTGAATCCATGCCCGGGCACGTCGGATGAACTCCAGATGCGGGGATTCTGGCGGCAGTGGCACGCCCACATGCAGGGCCTGAACAGGGCCAACGTACAGGACGGGCCGCCTCCGGAATCGGAAGCCGCGGTGGTTTCGGAAACTGACGACAGAGGCATTGCCGGGCCGGGTGAGCGATGACGGCCAACGGCAGGTCCGCGCTGCGGGGAATGGTGGAGGAGTTCCTGTTCGTGGAAGCGGCGCTCTTGGATGATTGGCAACTGGAGGACTGGGTCGATCTGTTTACGGACGACGCCCGTTACGTGGTTCCCTCCACGGACCTGCCGGAAGGCGATCCCCGACGCGACCTGGTGTTCATCGACGACGACATCGTTCGTCTGAGGGCTCGGGTCGTGCGGTTGAGCAGCCGCCATTCCCACCGCGAACGTCCGAGGTCCCGGACCCGCCGCTTTGTTTCGAACGTGCGCGTTGAAGAAGCCGGCGATGGGGAGCTCCGGGTCTCCGCGAACGTCATGGTCTACCGGTTCCGTAGCGGCGAGGGAGCACCGTACGTCGGCACGATCGAGTACATCCTCAGAAGGGTCGGCGGGAATCTGAGGATAGCGTACCGCCGCGCGGTGCTCGATCTGGAAGACCTCGCCTGGCACGGTGCGGTGAGCATCATCTTCTGAGTGGCCCCGTCTGGAACGCGCTTCTTCGAGAGACGCCAGGACCGGTTCTCGCGGGTCGAATCGTATTGCGGACGCGTGGCGGCGGCGTTCGCCGTTGCCGGTGGCATCGCCCTCGCGGTGCTGCTCGGCGTCACCGTGGCCGAGGTCTTCTGGCGCTACGTCCTGAACGATTCACTCCTGTGGATCGAGGACGTCTCCACGATGTCGCTGGCCGTAGTGGTTGCGGCGGCGGTCGCCTACGGCGCTCGCGAGGGCTCTCACGTCTCCGTCAACCTGATCGCGCGCCTTGCGGGCCGGCGGGTCACGCGGGTCACGGACGCCGCCGCCCGGCTGCTCGGTGTGGGGGTGACCGCGGTGGCCGCTGCCGCTCTGTTCGTGCACGGCAGTTGCGGCCTCCCCTGCGGCGCCGTCACCGGCAGCGTGTCGATCCCGCACCTGCCCTTCTACTACGTGCTCGGCGCGTCACTGGCCTCCTATGGACTGCTGCTCACGTCCCAGCTGCTCCTGGGGCTTGCGACGTGGAACGCCGAAGACCCCAACGAACCGGACGAATGATGGACGGAAGCGGTATCGCGCTTCTGGGCTTTCTCGCCCTCTTCGTTCTGTTGTTCATCAGGGTGCCCGCGGGGCTGGCGATGCTCATCGTGGGCGTGGCCGGAATCGCCGCGGTCCGTCCTGGCGCCGTGATGCCGGTTCTGGCGGGAGAGGTGTTCGCCGTCGCCTCGCGCTATCCCCTCACCATCCTGCCGCTGTTCATGTTGATGGGGAATCTCGCCGTGGCCTCCGGGATGAGCCGGGATCTCTACCGTGCCGCCCACGGTTGGCTCGGGCGCGTCCGGGGCAGTCTCGCGTCCGCGTCGATCATTGCCTGCGCCGGATTCTCGGCGCTCTCCGGTTCGTCGCTGGCCGCCGCGCTGACCATGGGCCGCGTGTCCCTCCCCGAGATGCGCAGGTTCAAGTACGACGACTCGCTGGCGACCGGTGCCATCGCCGCCGGCGGAACGCTCGGAATACTGATTCCGCCCTCGGCGGGCCTCGTGATCTACGGGATCATCACGGAAGAGAGCATCGGCCGCCTGTTCATGGCCGGGGTGATACCCGGGGTTCTGCTCACGCTTCTCTTTGTTCTCGCCGTCTGGATCGTCGTCAGGCGCGATCCGCACAAAGCGCCGCACGCCGGGACATCGCTGCCGTGGAGGGAGCGTTTCCGGGCCACCGCGAGAGCAGCGTGGATCCTGGGCATCGTCGTCGTGACCATCGGCGGCATATACGCCGGCATCTTCTCCGCCATCGAAGCGGCCGGAGTGGGCGCGTTGCTGACGCTGGTCGCCGCTTGCGCGCGGCGAGCGTTGAACCGCAGGACCGTGATCGAGATCGTCGGCGGCACGCTGAAGGCGAGCGGCACGGCCTTCCTGGTCCTGTTCGGGGCGTTCGTGTTCAAGGTCTTCCTGGGACTCACCGGGATCGCGTTCGTCGCGTCCGAGTGGGTCGGCGAACAGGGGTTTTCGGGTCCCCAGGTCGTCGCGCTCGTATTGTTCATGTTCGTCGTGCTCGGCACGTTTCTCGACGGATTCGCGATGCTCGTGCTGACCGTCCCTCTGGTTCAGCCGGTCCTCGCGTCCCTGGGCATCGACATGATCTGGTTCGGCGTGATGATCGTGATCACACTCGAAATGGGATTGATCTCGCCGCCGGTCGGGCTGAACATCTTCGTGGTGAAGGGCGTCGCTCCCGACGTACCGGTCCGGACGATGTTCCGGGGCATCCTGCCATTTTGGCTCGCACTCCTGTTGGCGCTGATTCTGATCGCGCTGTTCCCGCGCGTCGCCACATTCCTCCCGAACGCCATGTACGGGTGAGCGCGAACACGCGGGACGAGCCGGCGGGCGCTCGCGCGTCGCCTCGAACGGGCTCCGAGGACGATCTCCGTTACGAAGTCGGCGACCGGATTCCCGCATCGCTCTCCGTCGGCCTCGGTCTGCAGCTCGCCGCCCTCTGCGTGAACGGGGTCGTGCTGATGCCGACGATCGTGTTCCGGGCCGGCGCCGCCGAGGACCTCATCTTCTGGGCGGCGTTCGCCTCCGTGCTGGCGTGTGGCGTTTCCACGATCATGCAGGCCTCCCGGAGAGGACGGATCGGCGCGGGGTTCACTCTGACGCATGTCAGCTCGGCCATCTTCATCGCCGTCTGTGCGGAAGCCCTGCTGCAGGGAGGGCCGGGGCTGCTCGCCACCCTCGTCGTCATCTCGGCGATTGCCCAGGCGGCGCTTTCCGCCAGACTCTCGTTGCTGCACCGGGTTCTCACACCGGTCGTCACGGGGACGGTGGTCATGCTCCTTCCCGTCACCGTGATGCCGGTGCTCTTCGGCATGCTCAACGAGTTGCCCCCCGGAGCGCCGACGATGGCCGTGCCGGTGAGCGCCGGCGTGACGATCTGCACCATCCTCGTGATGGCGCTCAAGGGGAAGGGGACGCTGCGCCTCTGGGCACCCGTGGCCGGCATCGTCGCCGGCGCCGTGGTGGGCGCATTCTTCGGGATCTACGACACCGGGCGAGTGGCCGATGCCGGCTGGATCGGCATTCCGCCCGGTCGGCCGCCCGGGCTGGATCTCGACTTCGGGCCCGCATTCTGGGGGCTCCTGCCGGCGTTTCTGTTCGTGGCCCTGATCGGTTCGACGAAATCGGTCGCCGTCGCGATCTCCACCCAGCGAGTGGCGTGGCGCCGCCCACGCGCGATCGACTATCGGGCGGTACAGCGCGCCGTGGCGGCGGAAGGGGCCGGGAATCTGCTGGCCGGCCTCGCGGGCACGATGCCCGGCACGCCCCACGCGGGAGCCGTAGCCGCCGTCGAGATCACCGGCGTCGCGGCGCGCAGCGTCGGTGTTGCGGCCGGCATCGTCTTCGTCGTCCTGGCTTTCCTCCCGAAGGCGCTCGCCCTCATCCTCGCCGTCCCCCCCGCCGTCGTGGCCGCGTCGATCGCCGTAGTCATGGCGACGCTGTTCACGGTCGGGATGCGGGAGGTCGTACGGAGCATGGGCACGAACCCCCGCAACGGTCTGATCGCGGGCGTCTCATTCTGGACCGGCGTCGCCTTCGAGTTCGACATGATTTTCCCGGCCTGGTTCGCGGAGTTCGCGGGTGGCCTGCTGAGCAACGGATTGACCACCGGGGGCCTGGTGGCGCTCCTGCTCACGGCGCTGACCGCACCACGGAGGGATCGGTTCAGGGGCGAACTCGACATGGCCGAGGTGCCCCGCATGAGGGAATGGATTCAGGCGTTTGCGGCGCGGCACGGGATGGAGGCCATCACGGAACGCCTCGAAGCGGCCGGAGAGGAGGCGCTGCTCACCCTGCTCGAGTCGCGCGAAGAGCTGGCTGAAGCCGAAGAAACGGCGGGCGGTGGGCGGAGCGAACTGCACCTGACGGCAAGCGAGGAGGACCGCGAGGCTGTGCTGGAGTTCAGGGTCGGCGCCGCGGGCAGCGACGAACTCAATCTCCAGGACCGCTTGGCATGGCTCGGCACGGAGACCCGGGCCGGCCGTGTGGACCAGGAGATATCCCTGCGGCTGCTAAGGCACCTCGCGTCCTCCGTCCGACACCAGCAGTTTCACGACATGGACATCCTGACGCTCCGCGTTGCCGCGGCCCCCCGGCGCGACTCCTGACACGTGGCGGCTACCAGGCCGATCCTCGTCCTCGCGGCCAGCGCGTCAATCGCCTGCGGAGGTGGCGCCCCTTCCGAGACGAAGGAACTCTCGCTGGCTCATTTCCTGGCAGCGGATCACCCACTCAACGAGGCTGTGTTCACCCCGCTCTCGCAGACAATCGAGGAGCTCTCGGAAGGCGAACTGACCGTTAGGCAGTTCCCCGCGGGCGCGCTGAACTCGTCGGCTCCGGCGCAATATTCGATTCTGCGCAACGGCGTGGCCGACATTGCCCTTGCCATTCCCGCCTACACCGCCGACCTCTTTCCGAAGACCGACCTGATCGGATACCCCGGTGTCTGCAATACCGCGCTGGAATGCACCGAAGCCCTGCTGCGCGCCCGGCCGGTCCTGGAGCGGGAATACGAAGCGAAGGTTCTGGGGATCTGGGCCAACTCTCCCCCCGTGCTGCTCACGCGCGACACGCCCGTGCGCAGGCTCGAGGATCTGCGCGGGCTGAAGATACGGGTCTCCTCGCGGAGCCTCATTCCGTTCATCGAAGCGCTCGGGGCCAGCGCCGTCATGCAGTCCGGTACGGTCGTCCACCAGAGTCTGACCACGGGCGTGATCGACGGCGTCGCCATCTCCCCTTCGGGCATAGCGACGTTCCAGCTTCACGAGCCTGCCGCCTACCTGACGACCTGGCTGCCCGCATCCGGACTGCCGTTCGTTCTGCTGATGAATCAGGGTGTGTACGAGACCCTTTCGCCCGAGGAACGGAGCTGGATCGACGAAGCTGCCGATGCCTCCCTGTCCAGGGCCGGGGCCGTGGCGTACGCGCGTGCCGGTGATGACGGTCTGCGGCTGGCGGAGGAGGCCGGCGTCGAGATGATCGACCTCGCGGAAAGCGAGAAGAGCCGCTTTGAACAGGCGATCGCGGGCGTCCGCGAGGCGGGCCTTGCGCGCCGGGTCGGCGACGCGACCGTCGGCGACGTCATCCGCCTGTTCGGCACCGTACGATGAGCGTGGTCCGCCGGGCACTGCCCCTTGGTCCCGTCGCGGAAGTGCACCGGTTCGACGAGCGGCAGCTCGCCGACTACCTGTGCGCTCAGGGTCTGCGTGAATTCGCTTCCGGACTGACGGCGCTTCAGTACCAGGGTGGCCAGTCCAATCCCACGTACCGTCTCGAAGCGGAGGGTCGGCACTTCGTCCTGAGGAAGAAACCACCGGGCGACCTGCTCCCGTCGGCGCACCTGGTCGAGCGCGAATACCGCGTGATGAAGGCGCTCGCGGACACCGACGTCCCCGTGCCGGGGATGATTCACCTGTGCGAGGATCCCGGCGTGATCGGGCAGGCGTTCTTCGTCATGGAGCATGTGGAGGGACGGGTGCCCTCGGCGCCGGGGCTCCCGGAGGTCGACTCTCCCGACGAGCGGGCGGCGATCTACGATGCGATGAACGAAGCGCTGGCGCGGCTGCACGCCGTGGATTGGGTCGCGGTCGGTCTGGGAGACTACGGGAAGCCGTCGAGCTACGTGGCGCGGCAGCTGTCGGTCTGGACGAGACAGTACGAGGCGGCCCGCACCGATCCGATCCCTGCGATGGAGGCGCTCGTCGAGTGGCTGCCCGCGCATGTCCCCGCCAGCGACGCGGTCGAGGAGGAGACGACGATCGCGCACGGCGACTATCGGCTCGACAACATGATCCTGCACCCGACCGAGCCGCGGGTGCTCGCGATCGTCGACTGGGAGCTGTCGACGCTGGGCCATCCGCTGGCCGACCTCGCCTACAACTGCATGACGTATCATTTGCCCGAGGGGCCCCTGTGGAAGGGGTTGGGGGAGATCGATTGCGAGGCGCTGGGGATTCCGTCCGAGGAGGAATACGTCGCCGCCTACTGCCGGCGGACGGGGCGCGACGGAGTGCCGGACTGGGAATTCTTCATGGCGTTCGGCCTGTTCCGGCTCGCGTCGATCTGTCAGGGCGTCTACGCGCGCGCCCTCCAGGGCAACGCGAGTTCGCGTAACGCGCTGGAGGTCGGTGCGAAGGCGCCGATGCTCGCGGAAGCCGGCTGGAGCTTCGCCCGCCGCGCCTGAGGCGCGCCGCGGCCGCGTGAGCCCGGCCAGCCTGAGGTCCGCCGCGACCCTTACGACTCCCGCGACGCCCGCAGTTCGAGCTTCGCGAGCGCTTCGAGGTGGACCTCGTCGGGGCCGTCGGCGAGGCGCAGTGTGCGCGAGTGCGCGTAGGCTGCGGCGAGCCACGTGTCGGGGCTCACGCCGAGGGCGCCGTGGACCTGGATCGCCTGGTCGAGGACGCCGCACGCCATGCGTGGGGCGACGACCTTGATCATCGCGATCTCCCGGCGCGCGGCCTTGTTTCCGACGGTGTCCATCATGTGCGCGGCATGGAGCGTGAGCAGCCGGGCCTGGTCTACGGCGATGCGGCATTCGGCGAGCGCGTGGCGAAGTGCGCCCTTCTCGGCCAGTGGGCCGGAGAAGGCGACGCGGGTCCTCGCGCGCTCGGCCATGTCCTCGATCGCGCGTTCGGCGACGCCGATGAGCCGCATGCAGTGGTGGATTCGGCCGGGGCCGAGGCGTCCCTGCGCGATCTCGAACCCGCGGCCGGGGCCGAGGAGGATGTTCCCGGCGGGCACGCGGACGTCGGTGAAGCGTACCTCGCCGTGGCCGACGGGGGCGCTGTCGTAGCCGAACACGCCGAGCGGCCGGACGATCTCGATCCCGGCGGCGTCGCGTGGCACGAGTACCATCGACTGCTGCCGGTGGCGCGCCGCTTCCGGGTCCGTCTTGCCCATGAAGATGAACAGCCGGCACTCCGCCCGGGGGGCCTGCGTCGCCCACCACTTGTGGCCGTTGATGACCCACTCGTCCCCCTTGCGGACGATCGACGAGCGGATGTTCGTCGCGTCCGACGAGGCCACGTCCGGCTCCGTCATCGCGAAGGACGAGCGGATCTCCCCCGACAGCAGCGGTTCGAGCCACTCCTTCCGCTGCGCGGGCGTCCCGTAGCGGGCCAGCGTCTCCATGTTTCCCGTGTCGGGAGCGTTGCAGTTGAAGACCTCGGGCGCCCATTCCACGCGTCCCATGACCTCGCAGATGAGCGCGTATTCGAGATTCGACAGACCGGCCCCGTAGCGAGCCTCGGGGTCCGCGCCGTCGGCCAGCTCCGCGTCGGGTGGGAGGAAGAGGTTCCACAGTCCCTCGTCACGTGCCCGTCCCTTCAGCGTCTCCAGGATCGGAGGCGCGGAGAACCGGTTGTCCGCCGCTTCGATCTCCCGGTCGAAGGTCTCCTCATGGGGGTGGACGTGTGCCTCCATGAACTCGCGCACGCGCGCCTGGAGCTCGAGAGACCGTCTGGAGAAGAGGGCTGGGGCGTTCACTCGCGCTCCCTCGGCGTCGCCGGGTCAGTGTCCGGGTCGGGGTGACATTGTCGGGGTGGGCCCCAAGATTAGCGGGCCCTCCGGCGGAAACAACGGGCACCGCCAGCAGCACCGTGACCGACACGACGGCCGGGTACGGCGGCCGGCACCTCCAGGGACTCGGGGATGAGCGAACGGCACATGGGGCTCTACGGCGCGACGGCGCTTGGCGTCGGCGCGATCGTGGGAGGCGGGATCCTCGCCCTCGCGGGCGTCGCGTTCGCCACCGCGGGCCCCGCCGCCATGCTCGCCTTCGGCCTCAACGGGGGGATCGCGTTCCTCACCGCGATGAGCTTCGCCCGCCTCGCGCGCCGCTTCCCGGAATCGGGCGGCATCTACACGTACGCGAAGAAGGTGCTCTCGATCGAGGTCGCCTTCATCGTGGGCTGGGTCGTCTGGTTCGCCTCCATCGTCGCGGGCGTGCTTTACGCGCTGGGCTTCGCCGCCTTCCTCGTCGAAGGCTTCGAGCGTCTGGCCCCCGCGCTCGGCCTCGGGTGGGACTGGGTCGGGCAGGGGTGGGTCCAGGTCGGTCTCGCGATCGCCGCCGTGGGCGCCTACACGCTCCTGCTCGTCCAGCGGACGGCCGGCGGAGGGAACGCGGCGACGATCGGCAAGGTCGTCGTATTCGCCGTCCTCCTCGTCGGCGGCTTCATTGCGTGGCTCGCGGGCTCGCCCGGCGAGGCGCTACAGCGGTTGAGCCCGTTCGCCCCGGAGGGGTCGCTCGGTCTCCTCCAGGCGATGGGCTACACCTTCATCGCGCTGCAGGGGTTCGATCTCATCGCCGCCGTCGGCGGAGAGGTACGGGATTCCGAGCGCACCGTGCCGCGGGCGATGTACCTCTCGCTGGGGATCGCGCTCGTCATCTACATCCCGCTGCTCATCGTCGTCTCGACCGTGGGCGCGCCGCCGGAGGGCATCCAGGCGGCGGCGCGGGCGCACCCGGAAGGGCTCGTGGCCGAGGCGGCGGAGCGTTTCATGGGCCCCGCGGGGTACTGGCTCGTCATCGGCGCGGGTCTCCTGTCGATGATGTCGGCGCTCCACGCGAACGTGTTCGGGGCCTCTCGCGTGGCGTTCTCGATGGCGCGCGACCGGACGCTGCCGCACCGGGTGGGCGAGATGCGGGGGCGCACGGGGACGCCCGCGATGGCCGTGGTCGCGACGGGCGCCATGATGACGCTCATAGCCGTCGCGGTGGGGAACGTCGCCGCAGCGGGCGCCGCCTCGAGCCTCATCTTCCTGATCTCGTTCGCCATGGTCCATTGGGCGGCGATGCTGGCGCGGATGCGCTCCGGCCACCCGCGTCCCGCCACGCTTCCGGTCGTCGGCGCCGCGCTGTGCGTGGGGCTCGCGATCTTCCAGGCCATCGCGGTTCCCGAGGCGGGGCGCGTGGTCGCGGTGTGGCTCGGCCTGGGCGCGGTGCTGTACCTGACGCTGCTCGCCCCGGGCGCCCGCCTGGCGGACGCGAGCGCCCAGGCGCGCGATCCGGACCTCGCGCGGCTCCGCGGGCGCAGCCCGCTCGTCGTCGTTCCCGTGGCGAATCCGGCGAGCGCGGCGAGTCTCGCAGATATCGCGAACACGGTTCGCGCGCCGGGCGTGGGCCGAATTCTCCTGTTGTCGGTGATTCCGAGGGAGGGTCGTCCCGCCCTGTCCATCGATGCCGCGGTCCAGGATGCGAAGGACGTTCTGGGCGAGTCCGTGGGGCGCGGCATCGAAGACCCGGTGTCTCCGGAGACGCTGTTCACGATCGCGTCGGACGTTTGGGGCGAGATCGCCCGCGTGGCCAACAGCCGCACGTGCGAAACGGTGCTGGTGGGTTTGCCGCGACTCACGAAACCCGGGGTGGAGTCACGGCTCGAAGGTCTCATCTCCAGGATCGACGCGGACGTCGTCATCGTGCGGGCGCCGCCCCGCTGGCGGATCGAGAAGGCGACCCGCATCCTCGTCACGGTGAAGGGACGACGCGACCACAGCGAGCTGCGCGCCCGCCTGCTCGGCAGCCTCTCGCGCTCCTCGGAGCCCGCCGTCACGTTCCTGTGCGCGCTCCCGTCCGACACTTCCCCCGACCGGCGGCGAAGGGCCGAGCGCTCCGTCCGACAGCTCGCGAGAGATGAAGCCGCGGGTCCCTACGGCGTCGAATTCGAATACACCGATGATCCGGTTGAGCCGATCGTGCGCATGGGAGAGGGGAGCGACCTCGTGGTGATGGGGATGGAGCGCCGCGCCCGGGGCGAGCCGGCGATCGGCGCCTTCGCTCTGGAAGTTGCCCGGAGGACGGACATGCCGCTCATCCTCCTCGGCCGCCGGCGCCACGCCGGGACGCTCGCCGCGCAGGGGCTCGCGCAGGCGGTGTCGACGATGCAGAGGCCGGGACAGAGGTCGGCACCGTGACGGCCGACGTCATCATCGTCCTCGCCATCGTCGCGGTGGCGGTCGTCCTCTTCGTCACGGAGTGGGTCCG
>VXMR01000094.1 GCA_009841005.1 Gemmatimonadales bacterium | reverse complement strand
CCGGGCGCACCTCCATCATCGTCTCTCACCGCGTGTCGGCAGTGCGCACGGCCGACTCGATCCTGGTCCTGGACGATGGGCGCCTCGTCGAGCGCGGCAATCATGAAGATCTGATCGCGGCCGACGGCGTCTACGCGCGCCTGCTTCGCCGCCAACTCGTGGCCGAGGAACTCGAGCGCATCGAGCAGCGGCGCGTCGCGAGCGCCTGAACGCGCCTGCGGCCCCGGGTTACCGGTACTCCGACCAGAGCCCGATCATCTTGTAGGCGAGCTTCGCCGCGGTGAAGGCCGAAGCTTCTTCGCCGCGCCGCGGGGCGAGTTCCACGATGTCCGCGCCCACGACGCGGCGCTCGCGGAAGACCCGGGAGAGCAGATCCAGCGCGTCCCACCAGCTTCCACCGCCGGGTTCCGGCGTGCCCGTGGCCGGCATCATCGACGGATCGAAGAAATCCACGTCGAACGTGATGTAGACGTTCGCCCCCAGCGCCTCCACCGCCCGCTCGACCCAGCCCGGCCGTCGCATCTCGTGCGCGAACACGACCTCCATCCCGTGTTCGCGGATGACGTCCCGCTCCTCCCGCGTGAGCGCCCGGATCCCGACCGCTACGATATTCGTCGCGCTCGGCCGGCCCGCGCCGCCGTGCAACCGGTGCTCGAGTACGCGGCGCATTACACAGGCATGGTTCCACGGAGAGTCGTGGTGGCGATCCCGGAGGTCCGTGTGCGCGTCGAACTGGAGAATCGTGACGTCGCCGCCAAGTCGCTCCGCCCACGCGATGGCCGGAGCGCTGGAAATCGAATGTTCTCCGCCCAGTCCGATGACGAACCGGTCCCCCGCGGCCTCGAGCAGGTCGTCGTACAGGGTCCGCAGCCTCGCGATCGCGGGTTCGGGGCCGGCCGTGCCGAGATCGATGGACGGGAGCGTGCACACGCCGACCTCATACGGTTCGCGGTCCAGTTCCTCGTCATACCATTCGATGTAGCGCGACGCCTCGATGATCGCGGCCGGACCTTCGCGCGTACCCGTCCCCCAGCTTGTCGTCGCTTCGTAGGGGATGGGGAGGATCACGGCGCCCGCCGTCTCCCAGCGGCACAGTTCGGGCGGGAGATCGAGAAAGGTGTGGCGGTCCGTCCAGGCGTGCTCCGCGAGCGCGCGGGGGAGATCGGCCTCGTTCAGTGCAGGCAGTCGGGGCAGTAGCCCTCCAGCTCGAGCCGGTAGCCGACGACGTTGAACGGCGTCATGTCGGCCAGCCCCTCCATCCAGTCGCGCGGACGCAGGCCTTCGATGTCCTGAACGCGGCCGCAGGAGAGACAGCGGATATGTTCGTGATCATCGGTGCGGCCATCGTAGCGCGCGGGACCCACGCCGAGCGAAAGCTTGCGCGCGACCCCGCAGGTCACGAACGCTTCGAGCGCCTTGTAGACCGTGGCGAGGCTGATGTCCGGAATCCGCTCGCGCACCGAGGTGAAGACATCGTCCGCCGTCGGGTGCGAGGACGTGCCGGAAAGCACGCGGTACACGGCCGCGCGCTGGGTCGTAAACCGGTGTCCGCCGGCCTCCAGGGCGCGACGCAACTCTTCTCGGGACACGCCTCGGCGTGGAGTTTCGGGAGGACTCACTTGACCATCACACCGTCGGGAACGGGCCATCGCTCGGCCTTCGCGGCCGATTCTTGCGTTTGCCGAAGCTAACGACCCCGTCCGGCGGGATCAACGGAGGCCCCCGCCTCCCGCGACTGTTCCAGGAGCGCTTCCCAGCGCTTGCCGTCACCCTCGATGGGTACGTGACGGACCGCCGCGGGCTGTCCGAGTCGCCGCTGCAGTCCGGCCACCAGACCGGGCACGCGGTTCGCCGGCGCCCGTCCGTGCTCCACGACCACCTGGTGGGCGGGCGTGCCGTTGGCCGGCACCATGCGGGCGCTGTAGAGGGCGCGCCCACCGTCCTCGAGGATTCTCGTGAAGAGAAAGAACTCGGAAGACTCCTCCACCTGCGGGAGGGGCGGAAAGAGCCAGACATCGGCAATGCGGGGCGGAGGGATGCGCCGGCCGAGGTCGCCGAGCCGGGCCGCGCGAGAACCCGGATCGTCCATGATCCCGTTCCCTGCGTGCGGCAGTTCCTTCGTGACCTTCGCGTCCATCTCACCCTCCCCGCCGAATCCCCACCCTGGGCCCGCTACCGGCAGCCCCGAACGCACGGCACGTCTACAACATACCCCGATGTCCCGGACGGAGGCAATCCGCGGCGCCCGCCCCGGGGCCCGCCCGGCGGGCGCTACCGATCCTCTTTCGAAGCCACGGCCGCTTCCACAAGTGGGCGCAACGCGTCCAGCACGACGCGTACCGCTTCGTCCAGGTCGAGTTCAACGAGGACGCCGGAAGCCTTCGCGTGTCCGCCGCCGCCGAGGAGCTGCGCGACACCGGACACGTCCACTTCCCCGTTCGAACGCAGTGACACCTTCGTTCGATTGCGCGCGAGGCCGCGGAAGAGGAGTCCGACCTCCATTCCCGCGAGCCGGCGCGGGAACTCGACCAGACCTTCCATGTCGTCGCTTCGCGCACCCGTCCTCGAGAGGGCCCGACGGTCGAGCGCGATCCAGGCGATGGGGGCGCGAGGGTCGACTTCCAGGCCCTCGAGAGCCAGCCGCATGAGGGCCAGCCGCCCCCGGCTGTACACGCCGTACAGCGCGCGGTACAGCGCGCCGGTATCCACCCCCGTCTCCAGGAGCACGCACGCGATCGCGTGCGCGCGGGGGGATGTGTTCGAGAAACGGAATGAGCCCGTATCCGTCGAAATCGCCGCATAGAGGGCCTCCGCCTCCGCTCGCGTGAGGCCCTCGTCGTCGAGCGAGAGCAGGTCGTAGACCAGTTCGCCGGTCGCGCAAGCGGCGGGATCGCGGATCGCCGGCGTCACGAGCGGAGACCCCACGGGCGGGTGATGGTCGATCAGGACGCCTCCCGTCCGCTCCGCATGTTCGGGCAGGCCGCCGAGACGCTTGGGCTCGGCGGTGTCGAGGACGGCGATCGTGTCGGCCGCGTTCAGCGGGTCCGCGGCCGCCGGATCCTCTTCGACGAGCGCCGGGAGGTCCCGGAGGAGGAATCGCAGCGAAGCCGGCGGCCGGCTCGGGGTGACGATCGTGGCTTCGGCTCCGTGCCGCAGCAGCCGGGAAGCGAGCGCGACCATGCTGCCGATGCCGTCGCCGTCAGGGTTCACGTGGGTCGTGAGCACCACGGAAGATGCGTCGCGCAGGCGGCGCCGGATCGCTTCGAGCGCCTTGGCACGAGCCGGCGGCATCGGGGACACGGTCACGACCCGCTCCCGCCGGCCGCCCGCACGATCTCCCGCCAGAGTCGGCGGGTCGCGATGTCCAGTTCCCCGGGATCGCCCCGGTTCTCGAGCACGCGATCGGCCCGGCGCCGTTTCTCCGAAGCCGCGAGTTGAGCGGCATCGATCGCGGCGAACTCCTCCGCGGTCCAGCCCCGGGACCCCAGCGCCCGCGCCTCGCGCACCTCTCGCGGCGCATCCACGACGACGATCATGTCGTAGTCGTCCTCCAGGCCGACCTCGAACAGGAGCGGTATTTCCTCCACGATCACGCGCACGCCGGCTGCCGCGGCTTCGCCGATACGGCGGGCCCGAAGTTCACGGATTCCGGCGTGGGAGATCTCTTCGAGGCGTTCGCGGGCCCCCTCGTCGGCGAAGGCCACCTCCCGGAGCGCGGATCGGTCGATGGTCCCATCGGGGCCGATGACGCTTCTCCCGAACGCTTCGCGGATGCGGCCGTATGCCGGGGACCCCGGGCGCACGATCTCGCGCGCCAGTTCGTCGGCGTCGATGACGGTGGCACCCCGCTCGGCCAGATTGCCGGCCACGGTGCTCTTGCCGGCGGCCACCGTTCCGGTCAGTCCGACGCGAAACGGCATGGTATGGCTAGACGGCGAAAGAGGTCCCGCAGCCGCAACTCCCCGTCGCGTTCGGATTCTCGAACGTGAACCCCGTGCCCTGAAACGAACTGTGGTATCCGATGGAAAGGCCTGCCAGGTACTGGGCGCTGAACGGATCGATGACGACGGGCACCCCCTCCGACTCAAAGGTGAAATCGTCCTCGCGCACCGCGGTGTCCATGTCCAGCCCGTATTCGAAGCCGGAGCATCCGCCCGGGATCACGCTCACCCTCAGGATGGTCTCGGTGTCCGTCCCGGCCTGGAACTCCCTGACCTTCGCGGCCGCCTCCGGCGTCAGCGTGACGATGGGTTCGGCCGACCGCGTGGCCTGTGCTATTTCGCTCATACCGCCCTTGCCTGCATGGCTTCGGGTACTCGGCGCGCAGGATTCCCTGCGCCGCCCGTCTCCCTCAAGATAACCGACTCCGTCGTTTCTCCCTAGCACGGCCCGGCGGCGGCCGGCGGCGGCCCGTCAGGCAGGCTGCCGGTCGGCCTCCCGGCACGACCTCCGGCCGATCTCCTCCAGCCATCGCATGGGCACGTGCGCCCACCCGGGAACACCCCGCCGGCCGGTGTCGGGTCCGTGCCAGTCCGAGCCACCACAACGGAGCAGGCCGAGTTCGCCGGCGAGAGCGTTCATGCGGCTCCGCACGGCCGGGGGATTCGCGGGGTGGACGACCTCGACGCCATCCAGACCCTCGCCCACCCAGCGGCGGACTTCATCCTCGCCATGCATCCTGCCCGGGTGTGCGAGGCAGACGACGCCGCCCGCCGCGTGCACGTGATCGAATACGATCTTCGGCGGCGTGGGTTCCTTGCCGACGAAGGCGGGACATCCGCGCGACAGGTAACGCCGGAATGCCTCGTTGATATCGGAGGCTGCGCCGCACGCCACCACCGCCCGTCCGACGTGGGCCCTGGTCGGGGCCGCGGCGCCCGTCTGTAGTGCCACGTCCTCCCAGGTCACGGCTGCGCCCGCTGCCTGCAGCCGTTCGACGATCTCGCGCGCGCGCCGCACCCGATCCTCGCGGTAGCGGGAGAGGAAAGCCTGCAGGCCGGAATCGGCCACATCGAACCCGTACGCCAGGAGGTGCACGGACCGGCCCGGTTCGTTCGCCGACAACTCGGCCCCCGGCAGGAAGCGGAGGCCGAGTTCTCGCGCCGCCTTCTCAGCCTCGGCGAGTCCCTGCGTCGTGTCATGGTCCGTCAGGGAGAACCCGTCGAGACCCGCGTCCGCCACGGCCCGGGCCACGTCGGCCGGCGCGAGCGTTCCATCGCTGGCGGTCGAATGCAGGTGCAGATCGACGCACGGGCCCGTTCCGCGCCCGTCGGCGGCCTCGCCGGCGACGGGAACGGTCACCGACGGTAGGTCGGATAGTCGCGGGGGATGCCCATCGAACGCGAGGCCTCGAACAGACCCCGGAGGTCCTCCTCGGACATCTCCTCCAGGGCTTCGCTCCCGCCGTGCCGATCCGGATCCAGGCGAACCACCCGGTAGGGGCGCTGGTCGGTGCTCTGACAGAAGAACACGACGACGCGCTCCCCACCCTCGTCGGCGAGTTCCGCCCGCCACACGTCTCCCTCGGCCTTGATTCTCGTGCTCACGCGTTCATCGTCCGTTATGCGGTTCGTCGTCCTTCGGGGCGGCGCTGCGGACCCGGGCGCGGCGTGCGAGCCGGGGTTGAGGTCGGGGTCACAAGATCGGGGGACGATGGAACAGGGTCAATGGCGACAGGCGCGCCGGCTCGTGCGGGAAGCCCGGCGCGTGGTCGCGCTGACGGGGGCGGGGATTTCGGCTGAATCGGGAGTTCCGACATTCCGTGACGCCGGGGGGCTGTGGAAGAGCCATCGCCCCGAGGAACTCGCCACGCCCGAAGCGCTCGCGCGCGATCCGCGGACCGTGCTCGAGTGGTACGCGTGGCGGCGCTCGGCGCTCGCCCGCTGCCGGCCCAACGAGGGACACCGGGCGTTGGCGCGCTTCTTTCTGCGGCGCGGGGAGGCCGGACTCGTGACCCAGAACGTCGATGGTCTCCACACGCGCGCCGCGCTCGAGGAAGCGGGGGACGATCCCGCGGAGGCGGCGCTGCCGCTCGAGCTGCACGGCGCCGTGGGCCGCGATCGCTGCGAGTCCTGCGAGGCGCGCTGGCTTGCCGAGCCGCTCGGCGAGACGCTCCCCCGGTGTTCTGCCTGCGGGGGACTCCGGCGACCCGATGTCGTCCTCTTCGGCGAGCCGCTCGACCCCGACTTGCTGGACCGCGCGCGCCGGCTGGTGGAGCGGGCCGATCTGTGTCTCGTCGTCGGGACGAGCGCCGTCGTCTACCCCGCAGCGGCGCTTCCGCTCGCGACGCACGAGGCCGGCGGGCTCATCATGGAGGTCAACGTGCGGCGAACCGCGCTCACGGAGGTCGCCGCGGCGACGCTGCGCGGGGAGGCCGGAACGATCCTCCCCGCCCTGCTGGACTGACGGCCCGCGGCAGACCCGGCTAACGGTCCGTGGCAAGACCCCGCGTTAGCGTCGAGAGCGGTGAAGCGCTCGCGTGACAAGGAGCGACGAGGGAGCATAGCCGTTGCTGTGTGACCGAGGAGCGACGCAGAGCGCAGCGGGGTCCCCTCTGGGGATGGCGAGATTCAGCGCCGCTCGAACGCAGCGGGGCTTTTGCCAAGGGCTGCTAGGGCTCGCGTTCGACGAATACGGCGCGTGCGAGGACGGGTTTGACGTCGAAGGAACGGTCGTCCACCTCGAGGCGGGCGACGCCATCCGCCCGCTCTCCCAGACACCGTATTCGCGTGCCCGGGAAGAGGCCGAGGGCGGCGAGTTCCCGCAGCGTGCGCGGACTCTGGTCGGAGACCTCCCGCACGACGCCGCGCCCTCTCTTCAACTCGGCGAGGGGGATCCACTCGGTCTGCGCGAGTTCGCCGTCGCGCGTCGGGATCGGACTCCCGTGCGGGTCGATCGACGGTTCTCCCAGCGCCTGCGCCATCCGGTCGATGAGCGCCTCCGAAGCGGCGTGTTCGAGGCGCTCGGCCTCGGCGTGCACGTCTTCCCAGGAGAAGCCGAGTCTCTCGATCAGATACAGTTCGATCACCCGGTGCCTGCGGATGATCCGCAGCGCCGCCGCCTCTCCAGGCGCCGTGAGGAGCACCCCTTTGTAGGGCGTGTGCCGGAGAAGCCCCTGCGCCGCCAGGCTCTTGACCATGTTCGTGACGGACGCCGCGGAGCGGT
>VXMR01000001.1 GCA_009841005.1 Gemmatimonadales bacterium | reverse complement strand
CATCGGAGGCACGCTTCACGGACACCGCACCCTCGGACTGCGTGATCTCCATATCGGGGTCGAACGACCGCTCGAGCGCACCCCGAGGGCCCTTCACCGTCACATGCGCGCCATCGATCCTCACCTCGACGCCGTCCGGCACGGGGATTGGCAGCTTTCCGATTCTCGACACGCTATCTGCTCCCTCGCGGGGGCGACCGCCGGCACCGACTCCCGGCAGCCCCGCTAGTAGATTCTCGCGATGATCTCCCCGCCGACGTGCTGCCGACGGGCGTCACGGTCCGTCATCAATCCGTTCGATGTCGACATGATCGCGATCCCCATCCCGGCCCGAACCTTGGGGATCGAGTTCGCGTCGACGTACTTCCTGAGGCCGGGTTTCGACACGCGTTCGAGCAGTCGAATCACCGGCCGCTCGTCCGACGTGTACTTGAGATACACGCGCAGACGGCCGTGCCGGTCGTCGTCCAGCACCTTGTAGCCGCGAACGAAGTGGTTCTCCGCCAGGATCCTGGCGATCTCGATCTTGATCTTCGAGAGCGGGATGTCGACGCGCCGGTGGCCGGCCCGGCCGGCGTTGCGGATGCGCGTCAGCATGTCCGCGATCGGATCGGTCATGCTCATCTCACCAACTCGCTTTCCGAACGCCCGGTATCTCTCCGCGGAGCGCCTGCTCCCGGAAACAGATCCGGCACAAACCGAACTTCCTCATGTAGGCGCGGGGCCGGCCGCAGCGATAGCAGCGCCGCACCTTGCGCGAACTGAACTTCGGCTTGCGGTTCGCCTTCACGATCAGTGCTGTCTTTGCCATTCAGCCTCTTCCCGCTAGATGACGACCGGCACCTCATCGCGAAACGGCATCCCCATCTCGCGAAGCAGGACGAGCGCCTCATCGTCCCGGTTGGTCGTCGTGACAAACGTGATGTTGAGCCCGTGAATCTTGACGATCTCGTCGTAATCGACTTCCGCGAAGACCATCTGCTCCCGGATTCCCACCGTATAGTTGCCGCGTCCATCGAACGCCCGGCTCCTGAACCCCCTGAAGTCCCTGATTCGGGGCACGGCCGTACTGATGAACCGATCGAGAAACTCGTACATGCGGGCACCGCGAAGCGTCACCATCGTACCGATCGGCATGCCTTCACGCAGACCGAAGTTCGAGATCGAGTTCCGCGCCCGCGTCACTACGGGCCGCTGGCCGCTGATCACCGCGATCTCGTTCGAGGCGGATTCGATCAGCCTCGGATTATCCTTTCCTTCGCCGAGCCCGGCGTTGATCACGATCTTCTCGAGCCTGGGGATCTGGTGCGGGTTCTCGAAGCCGAAGACATCGGCAAGCTTCGCCCGGACCGTGTCCTCGTAGTGTTTCCGCAGCCGCGGCTTTCCGTTTTCCGAACTCATCTTTCTCTGCCGTCCCTGGTCGCCCGTAGCCAAGCCACGCTGCTAGCTCGCAGTCGGGATGGGGTCGTCACAACGCTTGCAGATCCGCTCGATCGTGCCGTCAGCATCGCGCTGGCGGCGTATCCGCGACGGCTCGTCGCACTGGGGACACACGAGCATCACGTTCGAAGCGCTGATCGGCTCTTCGTGGGTGACGATGCCGCCTTCGGTGATCCCACCCCTCGCGTTGGCCACGGGACGCTTATGATGCTTGCGCATGTTCACGTCCTGCACCACGACGAGTCCCCGCGAAGGGATCGTGCGCAGCACCTGGCCCTGGGCGCCGACATAGTTGCCCGCGATCACCCGGACCGTGTCTCCGGCTCTCATGTGCAGTTTCTTGCGTGTCATCGTCGGTTCAGATCCTCGTGCGACACCTCGCGGCCCGCAGCCGCTAGATCACTTCGGGGGCAAGCGACACGATCTTCATGAATCTCTTCTCGCGCAGTTCACGCGCCACCGGCCCGAAGATACGTGTGGCGGTCGGCTCTCCCGCGTCGTTGATGATTACCGCCGCGTTCTCATCGAAGCGGATGTAACTGCCGTCGCGCCGCCGGCTCTCCTTTGCCGTTCGCACGACGACCGCCCGAACCACCTGGCCCTTCTTCACGTTCCCGTGCGGGGTCGCGTCCTTGATCGTCGCGACGATCACGTCGCCCACGCGGGCGTACCGGCGGCGCGACCCCCCGAGGACTCGAATACATAGAGCCCGGCGGGCACCGGAATTGTCCGCGATGCGGACCATCGATTCCTGCTGAATCATCTCGTCGTGCCCCCGTTACTCCGGACGCTGGACCAGCTCGAGCACGCGCCAGCGCTTGAGCCTGGAGAGCGGGCGGGTCTCTTCGATCCGCACCACGTCACCCACCCGGTATTCGTTCTCTTCGTCGTGTGCCTGGTACCGTTTCCCGCGGCTCACCTGCTTGCCGTACAGCGGGTGCGCGAGCCGCCGCTCGACGGACACTACGACGGTCTTTTCCATGCGGTCGCTCACGACCGTTCCGACCCGAACCTTGCGCCGGCCCTTCGTCGCCGATTGATCAGCCAACCTGATTCTCCTCGCTACGCGCTCGCTCGACCTGCACGGTCTTCAGTCGCGCGATCTCGCGACGCAACGTCTTCAGGAGCGACGGGTTCTCAAGTTCCTCGAACGCGGCCCGGTAGCGCAGACGAGCGATTTCGTCTTTCGCGCGGGCGAGTTCCTCGTCGAGTTCCTCGTCGGTGAATTCGCGAATCTCCATCGCCTCGAGCGACACCTAGTCCTCCCGCTCCAGAAAGCGTGTCTTGACCGGAAGCTTCGCCGACGCCAACTGCATCGCCCGCCGAGCGAGTTCGATGTCGACTCCCTCGATCTCGAACATCACGCGACCCGGTTTCACCGGCGCGACCCAGTACTCGGGATTCCCCTTACCCTTCCCCATCCGGGTCTCCGCGGGCTTCTGCGTGAGCGGCTTGTCCGGAAAAATGCGGATCCAGACCTTTCCGCCACGCTTGATGTGCCGCGTCATGGCGACTCGAGCGGCTTCGATCTGACGGTTCGTGATCCAGCCCGGTTCCACGGCCTGAAGCGCGTAGTCGCCGAACGAGACCTTGTTGCCGCGATGCGCGGCGCCGCGCATGCGCCCCTTCTGCTGTTTCCGGTACTTGATCCGCTTCGGTTGCAGCATGTGTCTCTATCCTCGCCCACGACCCGCGCGGCGGCGCCCGCCCGCGGTGTACGTCTGACCACGGCGGTCTTCCACGATCTCGCCGTGGAAGATCCACACCTTCACGCCGATCGTGCCGAACGTCGTCCGGGCCTGTCGCTCCGCGTAGTCGATGTCCGCACGCAGCGTGTGCAGCGGCACGCGCCCTTCGTGATAGCCCTCCGAGCGCGCGATCTCGGCGCCGCCGAGCCGCCCGCCGCACTGGATGCGGATGCCGCCGGCACCCGCTCGCATCGCCGCCTGCACGGCCCGCTTCATCGCGCGGCGAAAGCTGATCCGCTGCGTCAACTGGTGGGCCACGTTGTCCGCCACGAGTTGAGCCTGGGTCTCCGGACGGCGAATCTCCTCGACATTGACGGAAACTTCCGCGTCCGTCAGCAGAGCGAGTTCGTCACGCAGCTTGTCGACCTCGGCCCCGCGCTTGCCGATGACGACGCCGGGGCGACCCGTGTGGATCGTGACGACGATCTTCGACGGCTTGCGCTCGATCTCCACCTGGGCAATCGCCGCGTGACCGAGCCGCGCCTGCAGGTACTTCCGCAGCTTCTCGTCTTCCGCGAGCAGCTTCGGAAACTCCTTGCCCTGTGCGTACCAGCGCGACCGCCACGGCTTGACCGCGCCGAGTCTGAATCCGTACGGGTGTGTCTTCTGGCCCATTAGTCTCTCGTGTCCACGACGACCGTCACGTGACTGCTCCGCTTGAGCCGAGGGGTCGCTCTTCCGTAGGCGCGCGCTCGCCAGCGCCGAAGCGTCCTGCCTTCGTCCACGTAGGCCTCGCGCACATAGAGTTCGTCCACGTCCAGCGTCTCCCCGCCCTCGTCCGCCCTGTAGACGGCATTGGCGACGGCCGAACGGAGCAGCTTTCCGATCGAGCGCGCCGCCTTCTTCTTCGAGAATTGCAGGATGGCGTAGGCCTCGTTGACGTCCCGCCCGCGAATCTGGTCGATGACCAGACGCATCTTCCGGGCGGACATGCCGAGGTTCTTCGCCCTGGCTGTCGCCTGCATCAGACTCTGCCCCTCCGGTCTCGCGCGGAACCGGCGTGCCCGCGGAAGGTCCGCGTCGTCGCGAACTCTCCGAGCTTGTGCCCCACCATGTTCTCCGTCACGTAGACCGGGATGAACTTGTTGCCGTTGTGCACCGCAAGCGTGTGTCCGACGAAATCCGGGCTGATGGTCGAAGCCCGGGCCCACGTCTTGATGACCGACTTGTCTCCGGAATCGTTCATCCGCTGCACCTTCATCAGCAGCTTCTCATTGATGTACGGTCCCTTCTTCACGCTTCTCGGCATCGGATCTCTCGCTCCTACTTCGTGGCCCTGCCGCGCTTGCGGCCGCGCACGATCAGCTTGTTGCTCGGCTTGTGCTTCTTCCTCGTCTTGCGACCCTCCGGCTTGCCCCACGGCGACACGGGCGGACGACCGCCGGAACTCCGCCCCTCCCCACCTCCGAGGGGATGGTCCACGGGATTCATCGCTACGCCGCGCACCTTGGGCCGCCGGCCCTTCCACCTCGAGCGGCCCGCCTTCCCGGCTCGAACGAGTTCGTGGTCGACGTTGCCGACCTGCCCCACCGTGGCGCGGCACGATTCCGGCACCATGCGCATCTCGGTGCTGGGGAGCCGCAAGGTGACCGTTCCCCGCTCCTTCGCGACGACCTGGACTGACGCGCCGGCCGAGCGAGCGAGCTGCGCGCCCTTGCCGGGGGCGAGTTCCACGCCGTGTACGACCGTCCCGAGCGGAACCTCGCCCAGCGGCAGGCAGTTGCCCACGTTCGGGTCGACCCCGGACCCGGAGAGGATGGTGTCACCGACACCGAGACCCCGCGGGTGGAGGATGTAGCGCTTCTCCCCGTCCGCGTAATGGATGAGCGCGATGCGGGCCGAGCGATTCGGATCGTATTCGATCTCCGCGATGACGCCGGGCACGCCGTCCTTCCTGCGCTTGAAGTCGATGCGGCGATAACGCCGCTTGTGACCGCCCCCGCGCCTCCGGCTCGTGATATGCCCATGATGGTTGCGACCGGACTTCTTCGGCAGACCCTCCGTCAGCGACCGCTCCGGCTCGCTGCGGGTGATCTCCTCGAAAGTCGATACGCTCCGGTGTCTGGAGGCCGCCGTGACCGGCTTGAACTTGCGAATCGGCATCGATCAGATTCCCTCCAGCACATCGACGGGACCGTCCGCGACTTCGATGATCGCCTTCTTCCAGTGCGGCCGACGGCCCATCGTGCGCCCCATGCGCTTCTTCTTCCCCCGCACGTTCATCGTGCGCACGGAGGTGACCCGCCTTCCCTCGAAGATCGCCTCGAAGGCGCGGCGGATCTCGATCTTGTTCGCGTCCGGCGCCACCTCGAAGGTGTATTTCGGACGGGGCTCCACCTCGCCGAGGTCGATGCGCGCCTGGAGACGCCGTCCCACCCCGTCGGTCCCCTCGGACTGGAGGCTCGTAGATGTCTTCTCTGTGAAGAGCGGACGCAGGATGATCTCGTTCGGCGCGCGCGTCATGCTTCACCTTCCCCGGCGGAGTCTCCCGCCGCATCGAAGACCGACGACTCGACGAGCACCAGGTCGGACCAGAGGATGTCGTACGCCGACGCCCCTCCCCATGGGAGCACGCGCACGCCGGGCAGGTTCCTGGCCGACAGGTGGACGTCGGGTTTGTGGCCCGCCGTCAGGAAGAGGATGTTCTCCGAAGCGCGGCCGATGCCGGCCAGCAGGGCCGCGACGTGCCGCGTCTTCGGCGGATCGAAACCCAGAGGCTCGATGAGCGCGAGGTCGCCGTTCATGGCTCTCGTGTTGAGTGCCGAACGGATCGCCAGTCGACGGATCCGCCTCGGCACGCGCACGCGATAGGAGCGCGGCTGCGGGCCGAAGACGACCGAGCCGCCGCGCCACAGCGCCGAACGGATCGAGCCGGCGCGGGCACGTCCCGTCCCCTTCTGCCGCCAGGGCTTCCGCGATCCTCCGCGAACGGTCGAGCGGGTCTTCGTCGATGCGGTCCCCTGTCGACGGTTCGCCAGCACGGCGGTGACGACCTGATGGAGCACATCTTCGTTGACCACGCCGTCGAACGGCGTCTCGGGCAGGGCCCGCTCGGCCCCCGCCGTGCCGTCGGAACCGTACGTCGCGACTTTCATCGGCCCGGCCTCACCATGACGAGGTTGTTTCGCCCGCCCGGGACGGAACCCTGAACGATCAGAAGGTTCTTTTCGGCGTCGACCCGAATGATCCTCCGGCTCATCGCCGTCCGCTGCGTTCCCCCCATGCGGCCCGCCATCTTCCGCCCCTTGATGACACGGGACGGGTCCGTGCCGGCCCCGATCGAGCCGGGGGCCCGGAGAACGGACGTTCCACCGTGGGAGCCGCGACCTCCGCCGAAGCCGTGCCGCTTCACGACGCCCTGGAACCCGCGGCCCTTGGTCGTTCCCGTCACGTTCACGCGCGATCCGGCATCGAACATGCCGACCGTGAGCTCCTGGCCCAGCTCGAACTCCTCGCCTTCGAAGTCGAACTCCGCGAGGACGCGCGGTACGTAGTCGAGTCCGGCGCGCGCGGCGTGGCCCGCCGTCGGCTTTCGCACGCGCCCTTCCTTCACGCGACCGAAGCCCAGCTGCACGGCATCGTATCCGTCGCGCTCGGCGGTCTTGATCTGGACGACCGGACAGGGTCCGACTTCCAGCACCGTGACGCCGACGGCCTTCCCGTCGTCGTCGAAGATCTGCGTCATGCCGATTTTGCGGCCGATCAACCCGGGCATCTCGCTACTCGACTTTGATTTCCACGTCGACGCCGGCCGCGAGATCCAGCTTCGTCAGCGCGTCGATCGTCTGCGGACGGGAGTCATGGATATCGATGAGCCGCTTGTGCGTCTTCAGTTCGAACTGTTCCCGCGACTTCTTGTCCACATGCGGGCTCCGCAGGACCGTGAACAGCTGACGGCGCGTCGGGAGCGGGATCGGCCCGCTGACGGACGCACCGGTCTTCTGCGCCGTCCGAACGATGTCCGCCGCCGTCTGGTCGATCACCGCTGGATCGAAGGCCTTCAGCCGAATCCGTATCTTCTGCGCCATATCTGTGCGCCGTCTCGTTTTCCGGGGCTTTCCGCTAGTCGTGGATGGCGGTGACGACCCCGGCGCCCACCGTCCGGCCTCCCTC
>VXMR01000085.1 GCA_009841005.1 Gemmatimonadales bacterium | reverse complement strand
TGACAGGTTTGACAGGCATACGCCTGCCAGAGCGCACGTCCTTCGCGCGCCGCCTCCGACAGCGGCTCGCTGCGCACATCCGAATACACCAGCCCCGTCTGGACTCCGAAGGAGAGCACCAGCACCGCCAGAAGGAGCTTTTTCCGGGCCGGCGTGAACATGGGGGGCGCTCGACGCTGCTGAGGTCACATGGTCGCGGACCCCGAGATGATCTTTCCTTGAGGCGACGGCCGTCAAGCACCCCAGGGGAGCTTGACCGTACTACCTACCGAGCGCAGTCCCTTTGCCCGTTATTGATAATGGATTATCATTTACGGCCCATGACGATAACCCTCAGCCGTAGGGGAGGCATGAATGAATACACGGAGCGAAGACACACCGGACTGGAAAGATCTCAACGACCGCCTGGTCGCTGCGCTCAAGCCGTTCGCACCGCCGCTGGCGATCTCGTTCCACCGCCCCGGCCAGACGCCGCCCGCGGCACGCGTTGAGGGGCACTATCCGCCACCGAATGAGCACGGTCGAACCGGAAAAGTCGCGGCTGGCTGCGTGTTCTGGATCCAGGGCGCCACCGACACCTTCGCCACCGTCGCCGCCGACCACGCCAACTGCAGCGTCGGCAGCTACACACACGGCTTCATCACGCTGGAGGAAGCGGCGACGAAGGACGACGTTGGAGCGGTCCTCGAGGCCGGCTGGGTCGACCAGGCGGCAGTGATGGCCCTGCCGCACGTCGCCGAGCGGCCGGACTCGGTCGTATACGGGCCGCTTGCCGAGTGCGGCGCGGCCCCGGATGTCGTGCTGCTGCGGATCCACGGCCTCGGGCTGATGACGCTGCAGAACGCCTTCCCGGAGATGCCGATCGAGGGCAAGCCGCAGTGCCACATTGTGGCCATGGCCAAGGATCAGAACATGGTGGCGGCCAGCGTCGGGTGCGCCCTCAGCCGCTCGCGCACCGGCATGCGCTCCGAGGAGATGACATGCGTCATTCCGGGGAAGCGACTGCCGGATGTGGTCGAGACGCTCGAGGCGACGGCCGGGCTCGACCGCGCGATGGCGCGCTACGCCTCGGCGGACGCGAAGCGGTTCGGGTAAGCCCGTAGAAGGGTGGCGTCTACACCAACCGCTACCGGTTTCAACCCGCTTGGTTGCGGTCGGATTGCGGTCTGGAGTATCGTCGCGCTGTCCTGCGCCAGCGCCACGTCGGTGGTCCCGGCACAATCGACGGGGACGCAGATCAGGGAGACGATTCCTTGCCTTGATTCACTCCCCCCTTGACCCTGACGTTCCCGCGGGAACGTCTTCAGGTCCGGGACGGGCCTTCAGACGGCGGTCAGTTGATGCGCTTTTCGCGGCCGGTCCATTCGCGGTCGCGGAGGATGTACTTCTGGACCTTGCCGGTGGAGGTCTTGGGGAGGGGGCCGAACTCGATCGCGTCGGGGCACTTGAAGTGGGCAATGCGGTCGCGGCAGAAGTCGATGATCTCGCGCTCCGTGGCGTCGGCTTCCGGCTTCAGCGTGACGAAGGCCTTGGGGCGTTCGCCCCATTCGTCGTGAGGGATGGCGATGACGGCGCACTCCAGCACGGCGGGGTGGCGGGCGACGGTCTGCTCCACCTCGATGGTGGAGATGTTCTCGCCGCCGGAGATGATGATGTCCTTGGCCCGGTCGCGGAGTTCCACGTAGCCGTCGGGGTGCCACACGGCGAGGTCCCCCGAGTGGAACCAGCCCCCGCGGAACGCTTCGGCCGTTGCCTCGGGCTGCGCGTAATAGCCCTTCATGACGATGTTCCCGCGCATCACGACTTCGCCCATCGTCGCGCCATCGCGCGGGACATCCCTGCCCCGCTCGTCGACGACGCGCATGAGGTCGGAGGTGACGAACCCCTGGCCCTGGCGGGCGAGCAGCCGGGCCTGCTCGGCGGGCGGGCGGCCGTCCCAGTCCGCGTGCCAGGCGCAGGTGGCGGTGGGACCGTACGTCTCGGTGAGACCGTAGGCGTGGATCGGGTGGAAGTTCAGCGCCTTCAACTGCTCCAGCAGCGTCGGCGAGGGCGGCGCCCCGGCGATCATCGTCCGCACCGTGTGCTCCAGTGGGCGGGCCGCCGGATCGTTGACGAGCATGATCTGCACGGTCGGCGCCCCGCAGTAGTGGGTGACGCCCTCCGACTCGATCAGCGCCCAGATGCGGCCGGGATCGACCTCCCGCAGGCACACGTGCGTGCCGCCGACGGCGGTCACCGCCCACGTGAAGCACCACCCGTTGCAGTGGAACATGGGGAGGGTCCAGAGATAGACGGCGCCCGGCGTCATCTCCATCTCGATGAGTTCCCCGATCGCGTTCAGGTACGCGCCGCGGTGCGTGTACACGACGCCCTTGGGACGGCCCGTCGTCCCGGACGTGTAGTTCATCGAGATGGGGTCTTCCTCGTCCGCGGGCCCGGCCGCGAGCGGGGGCGGTTCGGCCGAGCCGGAAGCGGACCCGGAACCGGAATCTGGACTGCCGGCGAGGAACGCCTCGTAGGGGTCGTTGGGCGCCCCGGTGTCGTCGATCCGCACCACCCTCACCCCACGACCGCGTAGCGCATCCTCATCGATGAGGCCCTCGAGAGCCCGGTCGACGAACAGGTACCGCGCGCTGCTGTGCTCCAGGATGTAGGCGATCTCGCCCGCCCCGAGCCGCGTGTTGATCGCGACCAGCACCCCGCCGGCGGCCGGCACGCCGTAGTGCGCTTCGAGCAGAGGCGGCGTATTCGGCGACAGGAAGGCCACCCGGTCCCCCGGCTTGAGCCCGGCCCGCAGGAGTCCCGCCGCCAGCCACCGTACGCGAAGCTCGAACTCCCGGTAGGAGTAGCTGCGGCCGCCGTGCACGACCGCCGCCTTGTCCGGGTATACGAACGCACTCCGCCGCAGGAACTCGAGCGGCGTGAGTTCCGTCCGGTACGGGCTCCGCTCGCTCACCCTCCGCCGGCTTCGGCGAGCAGGCGGCGGTACACGTCCCGGGCTTCGTCGAACTGGGCGTAGACGTGGTCCTGCTCGGACTGCGACCGCCAGCCGGGCCACTCCCGCGCCTGGCGTTCGAGTTCGTCGATCCAGTCGAGGCCGTACTGCGCCCCCGCCGCGTCGCGGATCGGCTCGCCACCGACCGTGAACCAGACGGGGTTCGTGAACCCCTGCGGATAGCCCGCGTCGAGCGGGAACCGTTCCTCGGGCTCTCCCTCCGCCCGCAGGTGGATCCAGCCGCTCCCGTCGATTTCGATGTCGCCAGAGTAGAACGCCGACATGCGGTCCTCGGAGAGTTCGAGTTCGAGGGCGTCCTCGCCGTCGCGCACGAGCCAGGCGCGGGTCAGCGGCACGATCGACCGCACGCTGGCCACCACCTCCACGCTCGTCGCGCCCGCGCCCAGACTTAGGACGGAACCCGGGATCTCCCCGTTTACCGTGAGTTCGACGAGCGGCCCGTTCGTCACGAACGCCGCGGCGCCCCGCAGGCCCTCGAACCATCCGTCGGCCGTCAGGCGCCCGTCCGGCGGGCGTACGTACGTCCGCATCGCCCCCACCAGCGGAGTGGCGTGCAGGTTGCTGATCGAGTCCTCCCCGCCGGTCGCGCAGATCCGCACGTCGTTGCTCCACAGCGCGTAGAGCGGGAAGAAGCCGGCCCGCTCGGCCGTGGACCACTCGAGCGCGTCGCTCGTCCCCAGCACGGCGTCGACCATGAACCCCTTCCCGCCCATCAGTCCGAACGTGAGCGGGTCCACGTCGCCGAAGTAGGGGTGGACGTATCCGGTCGTCGCCCCCTGGTCCTTCGCCTTCCGCATCATGTCCGTGTTCGACGGATACAGGCTCTCGATCGCCGTCCCCTCGTATCCCGTCGTGAAGGGCGAGATGAGGTGGTCGCGCATCCCGAACATGAACACGTGTCCGTAGAACGGCGGCCGGTACTCCTGCCCCACGATGACGACCATGTCCTCCATCTCCGCCGACACCGGGTGCTCCCCGCCCCCGGGCACGAAGAACTGGTGGTCCAGGATCCGGTTGTCCTTGTTCGCCACCTGCTCGTTCACGATGTCCTGGTCCTCCGCCGCAGACATGAACATCAGGTTCTCGAGCGTGTTGTGGAGGTTCCCGGCGTAGTTCATGTGGACGTGCGTGGAGCCGTTGTGCCAGCCGTCCGCCGAGAGATCCGCGAACCGGTGCAGCGTGACCTCGAGCTCCACCGTGGCGTCCGCCTCGATCGCCACCTTCATGCGCTGCGGCTCGATCTCGAAGCCCTTCACGATGGTGAGGTCCGCTTCGCCCGGCGGGAGCGCGACCGTGAACGTCCCGTCCGTGTGGAAGGCCGGGTAGCGCCCGCGCTGGCCGATGCGCGCGTACTCGTCGGGCGGGGCGTGGTACTTGCCGTCCGGCCCCAGGAGGGTGACGCGCGCCGCAACGGGATCCCGTCCGCTCGCGTCCGTGCGCACCGTCACCGAGAGCATGCCCGTCGGCCCCGCGTAGGTGCGCTCGCCGATCTCGATCCGCCGCCGGCCGCCGCCGTAGGTCTCGATGAGTTCGAGCTGCGGGAGGCCGCCCTCGTTCGTGATGTAGGCGATCGTCTCCCCGTCGGGCGACCAGCGCGGGTGGAAGGCGTCGTGCTCGAAGAAGGTGAGCTTGTAGGGCTCGCCGCCCGTCGTCGGCTGCACGTACAGGTTGTTGAACTGGTCCGCCGCCCCCGCCGTCGACGAGTAGACGAAGCGCCGGCCGTGCAGCGACACGTCCGGCCGCGTGCGGTACAGCGTCTGCTCCCGCAGCACCGTCTGCGCCTCCAGGATCCCGTCCGCGCGCGCCGGGACCCGGATCACGTTCCCCGAGCCCAGCGGCACGTCGCGGTTCGAGACGAGGAGGAGTTCCTCGCCGTCCGGCATCCATGCGGGCGAGATATACATGTCCATGGGCCCGAAGTAGAGCCGGTTGTTCCCGTAGGAGTTGTCGCTCGTGACCGCGATCTCGGGCCCCGTCCAGTCGCCGTCCGCCACCTCCCGGATGTAGACGTTGAAGAACCCGTTGGGCGCGCTCGACACGTAGGCGAGGCGCGTGCCATCGGGAGAGAACACGGGGTCGGCGTACACGAAGCGGTCGTCCGTGAGCACCCGCGTCTCGCCCGTCTCCGTGTCGAGGATCTCGAGCTGGACCCGTTCGCCGCCGTAGTCGGCCGTGTACGCGATCCAGCGGCCATCGGGCGAGTAGGAGGGGGATGAGTGGTACGTGCCCCCGCGCGTGAGTTCGGTCGCGTCGCCCGTCTCCACATCCACTTCCCAGACGGAGCCGGCCATCCCCACGGCGATCGACTCGCCGTCGGGCGACCAGGTCGGGAACCAGGGCGTCGTCCCCGGCGCCGGCGGCAGGTAGTAGTTGTGCATGTAGTTGCCGCCGTGCCGCACGCCGGGGTATTCGCCGAACGGGGGCGGTGGCTCTTCGGCGAGGAGCGGCGCCACAGGCCGGGCCGAGGCGGACTCGAGCAGCCCCGGCTCGCCGGCCATACCGGGCGCGCCGTCGCCGGGTTCGCAGCCGAGCGCAAAGCCGACCGAGAGACAGGAGAAGAGACGGACGGGAGCGGGGCCGATACGCATGGCAGCTCGCAGGTCGAGGGATCGCCGAACGGAGCCCCTAACTTGCTCCGCGCCAAGCACCCCGCGCAACGCGATGCGGGCCACCGTCCGGCCCGCGGAGGGCGGTTCTACGGTTCCCGGCCACTGTCCGGTAGCCCGCGACTGAACAGGACATCGACGTTGGGCCCAACGCCGAGTCCCGCGACGGCATCGGCCAGCGTCTGGACGGACTGCGGCAGATCCCGAAGCACCGCGCGCACCTGTCCGTTGAGCCGGTCGCGCAGGATGACGGCCGGTTCGTTCGTGTCCCGGTCCACCGTGACGGCGCCGCCCGGGCCGGAAAGCACGATCTCTTGAAGAAGGGCGACCGTTTCCCCATCGACGGGAATGGCATACGCGAACGCCAGCCTCCCTTCGCTGTCGGCGACGTACGTCATGTCGAAGCTCAGCGAGAAGAGGATGCGGCCATCGGCGGCGCGTCCGGCGATCTCGTACTCGCCGTCGGAGGTCGGGAGTTCGGGCGGTGCGTCGACCGCGAAGGCCGGGTTCAGATACGGCGTGCCGTCCGCAGCCGCGCCGCCCCAGAGGAGTATTGTGGCCGTGGGCGGCCCAGGAGCATCGGATGCCGCGGTCATGCTGCGATAGGCCGCCGCCTTCCCGAAATGGTAGTCGCCGATCCAGGCCGGCTCGCAGTACGACATGAAGTCCGCCGTCGTATCCGGCACGACGACGTCCTCGCCGGAGCGCGAATCGATCCCCCACGCGCCTGTCGATCCATCGGAGAAGGGGTACCCCGGATCCAGCTTGGCTCCCGCGTCGCACGGGGCGTGGTAGAGGCTCAGGTTGTGCCCGAGCTCGTGGGCGATGGTCAGCGCCTCGTTGGGCCCGTCCACCACGCCGAGACGCACGTAGCTCGTCCAGCCCGGGATCCACGCCACCCCCCAGGGGCCGGTAGCCTCGCCGGAAAGTACCGCCATGTAATACCCCTGCCCGCCCTCCATGACGCGCACGGCGCCCACTTCGTCGAGCAGCGCATCGCCGTCGTTGCTCGAGGTCCGTATCGGCTCGTGGGCCACGACCCTGAGGTCGCGGACCGGAAGGAGGTTGGCGGTTTCCCACAGCAGCTCGTGTCCCTCGGGGTCCGCCGCCATCTCCCTGGCGAGGCGGACCGCCGTCAAGTCCGACTGGGTACGCCACACGAAGGGGACGATCGTAAGGTCGAATCGGGGCATGCGTTCAACCGGCACCGGCAGGCGACCCGACTCCGGAATCCGGGGCGACACTCCGAGGCCCGGATCCAGCATTCCGTCCGGATCGATCTCGACCACCATCTCGATTCCGGGCCTGACGGCCCAGGCGGGAATGCGGGCGTTGGCCGACTTTTCGAGCGATGCCTCCGCCTCGGCGAGTCCGATGGGGAGGGGCGTCGACTTGCCTGGGATATCGACGGCGTAGATCTCCGCTTCCTCGTAGAAGAAGGTCGCGCGCACGTCGGGAATCTCCGCACCCGTGGCTCGTGGCGCGATCACGAAGACGCGCAGGAGCGCCGATTCGCCTTCGACCAGCGGTACCGGGAACTCGAGCGACTGTACCGCCTGCGTGAGGTACGCCTGAGAACCGGCCAGCCCGTCGCAACGCGGGATGCGCCAGCGCTTCAACCAATCCCGCAGGGTGGGGTCTCCCGGCGCGCAGAGCCCTGTCCCCGCCCACTCGAACCGCTCCAGTTTCCCGAGGTTCGCGAACGTTGCAGGAAGGGGACCGCTCAACTGCGGATTATGCGCTACGTCCAGCCACTCCAGGTGCTTCATCCGCCCCAGCTCCGGCGGGACGCCCCCTTCCAGGTCGTTGAATCCGAGCCGCAGCTTCGCGAGGGACTCGAGGTTCCCCAGTTCGGGGGGAATCGGTCCCGTCAACCGGTTGAACTGCAGGTTGAGTTCGCCGCCCATATCCGTGATCGACCCCAACTCCGCGGGGATCCGCCCCGTCAGATGGTTGGCATCGAGGCCGAGCGACCGCAAACTGAGCAGATTGCCGAGTTCCGGCGGAACTACGAGTAGTTTTGTAAGTTGCGATATAACAACGTCTT
>VXMR01000066.1 GCA_009841005.1 Gemmatimonadales bacterium | reverse complement strand
TTGTATCCCTCGGGCTTCCTCATTCCCAACTGTCGAATGATGTCGGCCGCGACCCTGCGGGTGGCGGTCGCGGTGAGCGCGAGGATCGGCAACCCGTTCCCTCCCGCGCCTTGGTCGAGAATCTCGTCCCTCAGCCCCTGAAGCGCCCGGTACGACGGACGAAAGTCGTGTCCCCATTGCGAAATACAGTGCGCCTCATCGACGACGATCAGGGACAGCGGCGCGTAACGCAGGCGCTGCCGCATGTGCGGCCCCAGAGCTTCCGGAGCCAGGTAGACGAGTTCATAGTCTCCGCGTTCGAACCCGCGCAGCCGGCGCCGGCGCTCGTCCGCCGCGAGCGAGGAGTTGATCGCCGTGGCCCGGAACCCGAGGTCGCGGAGGGCGTCGACCTGGTCCTTCATCAGGCTGATGAGCGGAGAGAGAACGACGACCGTCCCCGGCATGATGCGGGCCGGGATCTGAAACGTGAGCGACTTCCCCGCCCCGGTGGGCATGACGCCGATGCAGTCCCGCCCCGCCAGGACCGAGTCGATGATGTGCGCCTGTCCCGGCCGGAACTCGTCGTAGCCGAAGACGTCGCGCAGGACGGATTCCGGGGCGTGGGGTCGGGGGTCGCTCATCTCGGTGAACATACGACGGATATCCGCCGGGGGCTCAACGTAACCTCAATGGCGTCAAGCGGGTCTCCTCTGCGAGGCCGTGCGTTGACGCCGGCGTGCGCGCGGGAACCCTTTCACCCGTCTCAGTGTCGATAGAGTTTGAGGAGTCTGGCCACGTCAGACCTGGCCTCGTCGGACCCAAGGACGTCCCTGCCCTGGAGGTGTGCGATGTCGACGCGTTCCCGCCGTTCCGGCCCGAAGGCCGGACTCTTCCTTCCGCTGGTCATGTTCGCGGGTGCGCTGCTTGGGGCATGTGGAGACGGTGCCGCTCCGCCCGACTACACCGCCGAGGAACTCGAAGCGGCGAAGGCCGCACTCCGGGACCACACCAGACTGCGCACCTTTGCGGCCGGAAAGCCGTTCGGAGAGGAGTGGGTTGCGCGCGCTCCGAACGACGCGGAACTCCGGGCCCTCTATGCGGAGCAACTCGCGGGTTGGCGGCTGTCGAAGGAGCTGGAGGGGCAAGCGGACGCGCTCCTCTCCGATGACCCCGACAACCCCTGGGGTTCATACATCCGGGCGTTGGGGCACCTCGCAGCGTACGAATCCGATCTCGCGCTCGAGCCCGGCCGCCGGGCCTGGGAGGCCCTTCCGCGCCCCGAGGTTGCCGCCGCGTACGCGCGTGCCATGCGGACTGACGACTTCGATGCGGCCCTCGAGTTCATCGGGACTCTGGATCCGGAGATCGGGGGATCGGCCGAAGTGCTCGCGGCACGGGCCGAACTGGAGAATCTGGCGCGGTACGAGCGTGAAGATCCCACGTGGGCGGACTCGAGTCTCGCCACGTACGCCGAACTGCGGGAACGGTGGCCAGACCATGTCGACGGCTATCTCAAGGCGGCCGAGGCTCTCTTCCGGGCCAATCGACCCGAGGAAGCTCTGCCGCTGATCGAGCAAGCGGTCGCCCTCGCACCCGGCTCCGTGGACGTCCGGCAGTGGCACTGGTGGATTCTGTTCGAGTCGGATGCGCTACCCACCGACGAGCGCCGCCCGGCGGTGGAAGCCAGCATCGCGGAGTTTCGCGACGCGGCGCCCGAGTCGCTTCGCAGTCTCTCCGTGATGGCAAGCATGTACCGCGATCTGGAAGACGATGATCGCGCAGAAGAACTGGAGGCAATGGTCGTCGAGCGGGAGCCGGAGAGCCGCCACGCCCTGTTGGTCTACGTCGGAAGGCAGCGCGCCGCAGAGGAGGAGCGGCGCCGGATCCTCGAAGAGCATGGCCAGGAGTCGCCCGAATACCAGGCTCAACTCGCGGGCGTGCGCGATGCAGTCCACGAATTCCTCGATCGTCCCCACTACAACGACAGGTACACCGGCGGCGCATACATCGATCTCTTCAACGCCCTGCGGCAGATGGACCCCGTACCGGCGGAAGAGTTGGCCGACGCGGTGCGCGGCCTCGCCGCGAACGCGAGGGGCACGCCCCCCTGGATCACCTATCTGCAGGCACCGCGAGCGATGGTCGAACATACACCCTACGCGCTCGAGGCGGTCGAGATTGCCCGCGAAGGGTTCCAGGCTATGATCGATTACTACCGGGAAACGCGGAGTTTCTTCGATACGGAGGGGGAGTTCGACCAAGCTATCCGTGCCGCTCTCAGCGAGGGTCATGACGTGATGGGTTGGGGCCTCGCCAAGGGCGGACGAAGTGAAGATGCGCGTCACACGCTCGAACGTGCGCTCGTCCTCTGGGGAGAGAATCCCCTGGCCCGTTACCACATTGGACAACTGTATGAGGAGCGGGCCGCCGAAGCGGCCGAGCGACAGGACGAGGAAGAAGCGGCGCGCTGGCTGGATCAGGCCGAGGATTCCTACATCGCGGGCTTCGGTGCCAGCCGGCGCGAAAACCCGAACGAGGCGGCGCTCGAAGCGCTCTATGAGAGCCGCAACGGGAGCCGCGAGGGGATCGAGGAGTACCTCGCGACGCTCGATGAGCGGGACCGGATCCGGCGGCACGAGCGGATCATGGAGTCACGGGTGGAGGCGGCGGGGACGTACGAACCGTTCACGCTCGCTCGACTCGACGGCGAGATGGTCGACTCCGCGGACCTCGACGGGAAGATCGCCGTGCTGCACTTCTGGGGGACGTGGTGCGGACCGTGCGTCGTCGAGATGCCGGAATACCAGAAGTTCGACGAACGCTACCGCGACGACGCCGAGGTCGCCGTGCTCTCGATCAGCAACGACCGCACGAACGACGTGATCGAGGACTACCTGGCGAAGAACGACTTCGACTTCACCGTGCTCGTGGACGACGACTACGTGACGCGCGCGGGCGTGAGCGCCTGGCCGACGACCTGGTTCGTCGACCGCGAGGGCTACATCCAGTTCGTGAAGATCGGCACCGCGCTGAAGCTCGACGAAGAGTTCTCCTGGCGCGTCGAGGCCCTGCGCGAAGCCGACGGCACGCGCTGACGTCGCCGGCGGCGATGGTCCCTTACCAGCGGAAGGCGGTTCGGGCGGCCTCCGCGGCGAGGAGCGTTCGCAGGTGTCGGGCTGTGTCGAGGGGCAGGTAGGGGATGTCGACCTTGTGGGAGGCGGCCCCTGCTCCGGCCGTGTCCACCCGGAGGCTCGCCATGCGTCGCCAGCGGTCGATCGGGGACGCGCGCAGCGCCACGACCTGGATGCGGGTGTAGCGGGCGATGGTCGTGCGGCGCCACAGCCAGCCGCTTCGGAACCAGACCATGTCGTCCTTAAGCGCCCACCCGAGGCAGGCGACGTAGCGCCGCGCGTAGAACACGGCCCAGGCCAGAAAGACGGCGTGGAAGGCAACACCCCAGGCGCCGAGGGTGAAGTAGATCGGAACGGACGCTAGCGTGGCGAGGAAGCACGTTCCCCTCACGACGCGCCTGAACGCGAGCGGGGACACGGGCTCCCAGTTGACCTCGGGGGCGTCCAGCTCCGGGATCACCTCCCGGAGGAACTCGCGCAGGCGTTCCCGCCGAAGGATCGGCGCGAGTTGGTGCCGGTGCGGATCCGCGTTCCCCTGCTGCCCGGCCTGGCTTCCTCCGGCGGTCTGGACGCCCACGGCGACGCGGCCCGCCCAGCGCTGCAGCGGCCCCTCGTGGATCGTCACCGTCTGAACGCGCCGCAGCGGGATCGTGGCGGCGACCTGCGTCAGCATCCCGAACGTGGCGCGCAGCCCCTCCTCGGACCGCACGACCCGGTAGTTGTGGAGGCGGACGAGCGTCCAGGCGACGGAAAGCAGTCGAGCGAAGATCACGAAGGCGACGACCAGCACCGAAATGGCGGCCACGGTCGCCACGATGCCGGCCGCCACCACGTCCGCCGCCGCGCCCTCGACCGCCGGGCCGATCCACGACTGCTCCCCGGCGACCCAATCGGAGGCCCGTTCGACGAACCCCAGTTCCCACGCGAGGCCGAAGGCGGCCGCGATCAACACCATGCCGCGGTTCTGGAGCAGGCCGTGGAGCAGGAGTTCGCGCCCGGGAAGATGCAGCAGCGTGCGGCCCTCCGAGGAATCGGCCGAGGCAAGATCCGCCGCCGCTGGCTCGGTGGGTATGCCGGTCGCCGCCTCCCCGACACTCGTCGCCACCACGGCGGGAGTCGCCGCGTCCCCCGCAGCCGCCGTCTCGCCGGCGGCCTCCCGCTTTCCCTCGCGCACTCGCGCCCGCAGCGCTTCGAGGGCCGGCAGGGGGAGGACGGTCAGCGTCGCCTCGGGTTCCTGTCCCCCGCCCGTCTGGAGCTTGACCTCCACGACACCCAGCACGCGGTGGAACACGCCTTGTACGGCGTCGAGGTTCTGGATCCGCGCGTAGGGGACGTGCCGCTCGCGCCGAAACAGGAGACCGCTCCGGATCACGAGTTCCGCCTCCTCGTACCAGTACCGGAGCGTCAGGTAGCGGACCACGGCACCCACCACGAAGGGGATGAGTCCGATGAGAAGGACAGAACGCATCTCCACGACGCCCAGGAAGTTGGCCGAGGCGCCTCCGATGATCAGGGGCAGGATCGCCCGCCGGAGTTGACTTGCGAGCGAGAAGCCGACGGAGAGCGGGTGCAGCCGGTGCTCGATGGCCCCGGCGGGCGCCGCCGCCTCAGACGGCATCGTCCCCCGCGGGCGGCAGGAGATGATCCCGGATGCGGAGCGCGGTTTCGTGCTCCAGGCCGTCGAGGGAGACCTTGGCGTGGTCGGTGCCCGCAGTGTAGATGCCCAGCGTCCCGAGGCCGTACTTCCGCTCGAGCGGCCCCTGCGACACGTCGGTGTGCTGGACGCGGGAGCGCGCCACGCTGATCGCCTGCCGCCAGATCACGCCCTTGCGGATCTCGATCCCGTCCGGGTGCACGGCGTAGGACGCGTGGCGGTGGTGAAGGACGGGCCACCGGTACAGCCACCAGCCGAGCCCGCCCGTGACAACGGCCCAGACGCTCACGAGCCCCGCCACGACGCCGGGTGGCGGCCCGGCCGCGGCCCACAGCAGGCCGACCGCGATGCCGAGCGGGAGCGAGACGCACGCCGTGACGATGCCGCCGATCGTGCGCTGCAGCGGGATCACCTTCGGATTGAGTGAACGGCGCACCCCGTCGGCAATGCCGCCGGCCGCCGTCTCCGCGGAGCCCGCCGTATCGGTCGTCGCCGCCGTTGTCGGCGTCTCGATGCTGTGCGTCGACTCGTTCATGTGGACAAGTTACGCTGATCGAAGGGTTTTCGTGTCGGCGCGCGGGGCCGGCGGGAACCGGCCGGCGATCCGATGGGAGGAAACCGTGAGCGCCGCGAAGTCACGCAGCGACGAAGAACTGCTCGCCGAGTGCACGGTCGAGACGTTCCGGGCCGGCGGTCCGGGCGGCCAGCACCAGAACAAGACGGAGTCGGCCGTCCGGCTCACGCACCGTCCCACCGGCATCGTCGTGACCGCGCGCGAGTCCCGCAGCCAGCACCGCAACCGGGCCCGTGCCCTGGAGCGGCTCCGCGCCGCCCTGCGCGAACGCGAGCACACGCCGCAACCCCGCCGCCCGATGAAGCCCACCCGAGCCTCCCGCGAGGAGCGGCTGGAAAAGAAACGGCGCCGCTCCCTCACGAAGAGGCAGCGGCGCCGTCCCGAGTCCGACGAGTAGCCACCGCGGGTTGAACGCCCCCGGTCGCGTCAGGTCGTCGTCGTCGTCACCCGCCGCGCCGGCCGGTTCCTGTATTCCTCCCACAGGCTGTCGTGCTTGTTGTCCAGGTCGGACGGCACGCCCTTGATGAACACCCACTCGATCCGGGTCGTGATCTCGAGCGGATCGCCGTCGGTCACGATCAGGTTCCCCACCTTCCCGATCTCCAGCGACCCCAGCCGGTCGTCCACGCCGAGCACGCGCGCCGGGGCCAGCGTCACCGCCTCCAGCGCCGCCTCCTTCGAGAGCCCCCACGACACGGAGTTCGCGGCCTCGTAGGGCAGTGTCCGCGCGTCGGACGAGTTGAAGGTCGCGAACGCGATCTCGACTCCCGCGTCGTGCAACACGCCGGGGAGCGTGTTCGGATCGTCGTACGCGGTGTCCTCGCCCTGCGGCAGCCGCTGCACCGGCCCCAGGATCACGGGGATGTTCTTCTCGGCCAGCGTGCCGGCGATCTCGCGCGCGCCGTTTCCGCCCGCGATGACGAGGTCCAAGTTCCATTTCTCCGCGAACTCGATGGCCGACTCGATTTCGCGCCATCCGTTCGCGCGCACGATGACCTTCATCCCCCGGTCGAGGACGCGCGACAGGTGCTCGAGCTGGATGTTGCGGGGCACGCGGCTCGATCCGGACGCCACCGCCTGCCGGTAGTGCTCCGCGGCGACGAACCACGAATCCATCTCCGCCACCTCCTCGTCAAAGCGCTCCTGCGCCCGACGGAAGGAACGGCCGCCCGCCGGGGGACCGAAACCGGCGAAGGCGCGGAACCCCGTCGAGAGCGTGGGCCAGCCGAGGACCATAGCCGCGGTCTTCTCGATCTCCATCTCCTCCACCGTCCAGCCGTCGAGGTGGACGAGCGTGGCCTGACCCTGGATGCCGGAGCCTCCGCCACCACCGAAGCGGCCGCCGCCGCCGGGCGCGACCATCGAGTGCGTGATCCCGTTCGCGCGCGCGACCGGAATGTGCTCGCTGGCGGGGTGGATGGCCGTGTGCGCGTTGAGATGCGGGTTCCAGCGCCCCAGCTCGCTCGCGTCGTTCGTCACCGCGACGGCGCCGACCTCCGTGAGCCCGAGCGAGCTGAACGAATCGATCATGCCGGGAAAGACGTGCTTCCCTTCCCCGTCGATGATCTCGGCGTCCGCCGGAATGTCGACGTCCGCTCCGACCGCGATGATGCGGCCATCCCGGATCACGATCGTCCCGCCCTCGATCACGCCGTCGGCCACCGTGTGAATCGTGGCCCCCTGCACCGCGAACGTGCCGCCGTCCTGCGCGGCGGCCTCAGCCGGCAGGGCGAGTCCGACGGCCCCAAGGACGGCCGCCGCCGCGACGATCGACTTCACCATGCGTGTCATCGTTCACCTCCGGGCTGCCGCCCCGGCTCGCGCTCGTTATCCGAGTCGTCGCCCTCGTCCGCCTCGCCGAGCATCTCTCGCAACTCCGCCTTCTCGGCCGCGATCTCCACCCGCATCGCCATGTCCGCGTCGACGTCGAACACCACCTCGCCGTCGATATACGTCGTCCGGACCCGGGCGTAGGAGGAGAGCGGATAGTTCTCCCACAGGACGATGTCCGCGTCCTTCCCCGCCTCCAGCGAACCCACGCGGTCGTCGATCAGGAGCTGGAAGGCCGGGTTGATCGTGACGGTGGCGAGGGCCTCGGCTTCGCTCAGGCCACCCCACTTCATCGTCTTGGCGGCCTCCTGGTTCAGGTGCCGCCCCTCTTCTCCGCTGTCGGAGTTGATGGAGACGTTGACGCCGCGCTGCGTCATGATCGCGGCGTTGTGCGGGATCGCCTCGTAGGCCTCCATCTTGTAGGCCCACCAGTCGGAGAACGTGGAGGCGTGGGCCCCGTGCTCCGCCATCTCGTCGGCCACGCGGTAGCCTTCCAGGACGTGCTGGAACACGTGGATGCGGAAGCCGAACTCCTCGGCCACCCGCATGAGCT
>VXMR01000150.1 GCA_009841005.1 Gemmatimonadales bacterium | reverse complement strand
CCGCCCCCGCCGCGTCCGAGTGCGTGTGGGGGGGGGGGGGTTGCCTCCCCCCCCCCCCCCCCCCCCCCCCCCCCCCCCCCCCCCCCCCACGACGTGGGAGACGATCCGCAGCGTAGCGGTCGACTCGCCGAGCATCAGCTCCTCGGTCAGTTCGACCGAGACCTCGGCCGCCGAAATGTCACGTTGTGCCCAGTCGACTCGCACCGCTTCGATCTCCGCCGCCGAGGGGGGAGCGAACAGCGCAGCGAGTTCGGCATCGAGATCGATCGCCTCGGCGCGAACCGTGGCGCCGGCCCGACCGGCCGAAACGGCGAGGCGCTGAGGCCCCGGAGTGGCCCCGAGAGTCCACGTCGTCGCCGCCTCGCCGCCGGCGTCCGCGACGGTCGAAGCCGGGTCCGCGCTTCCGTGGCCGGGATCCGGCTGGAAGGTGACGGTGCTGCCGCCGACCGGACGTCCCTCGGCGTCGAGAACCCGGACGGTGATGGCTTCGGCCGGCGCGCGCGCGGGAACTCCGCGCTGATCCGCGCCCGCGAGGACGACGATGGACGCCGGTCCCGTCTCGGTGGGCGCGACGGTCTCGGCTTCTCCGCAGGCGGCGGCCATGACGGCCAGGAGGGCGGGCCACCGCGGATCGAGCCGCCGCCCCCGGTTCATTGCGGACCTCCGGCGCCGCCGGAGCTTGCTTCGGGTGTAAGGCTGACGTGCGCCCGCCGGACCGCGGCCGGCCACGCGACTTCGACGAGTTCCCCCTGGTCGATTTCCTCGAAGCCACGTTCGGACCGGGCCAGCGTCACGATCCGTGTGCGCGACTCGTGCGACTCGCCCCCGGACGCCCTGGCTTCGACCCTCATGGGGTGCGCGAGCGGCAGGCGGGTGACGACCCGGCTGTCCGCGGGAAGGCCGGCCGCGCTCCAGTCGAGCGTCGCTTCGATTCTGCCATCGCCGTGAATGTCGAGCGTCTTGTCGAGGCGGGGGAGACCCGGTTCGGACTTGAGGTGGAGACGGATCCGGCCGAACTCGGAGCCGGGCTCGAGACCCGGCACGCCGGCGAGCCGGAACGGGTGGGGCCGCCAATCCACGATGACGGACCATCCCCCCAAGTCCGGGCTGTTGGGCGGTGCGAGGGCGGCCTCCTGCAGCAGGGCCAGGGGGACGCGGTCCGGCGCGGGTGCGATCGGCGCTTCGGATTCGCGGTCGTGGACCGAGGCGATGCCATGGTTCCGGTTTCGCGCCCGAGGGGCCACGCTTCCCCCTCTCTCTCTCGTCACGACGGATTCCGTTGGATCCCCGTGGTAGGCCTCGAGGCGGCGGGAGAGGACGTCGACGTAGTTCACGCCGTCCCGGAAGACCGTGAGAATCTCGGTCGCGCCGCCGCGTGCGGGGCTGATCACGACGGAACTCCGGGCCGAATGGATCCAGATCTCGTCATGGCCGTCCAGGTCGAAGTCGAGAATCTCGCACGCGATGTCTTCTTCCTCGCGCAGCTGCTGTTCGGCCGCGGCGAGTTCGCGCCACACCGCCCGGCGCAGGTGGGGAAGGTAGACCCCGCCGAACACGCCGTGCCAATACGCGTCGTTGCACTGCGCCCGCGCGATGGCACGGCGGGTCCGGGCGGCGTCTCCGCGATCCCGCGAGATCGCGGAGAGTCGGAGCGCCGTCTTGTGCATGCGATTCGACTCGGGGTATCGACGCAGGAATCCCTTCCAGTGTCCGCCGCGGATCAGCGGATCGTCGCTTTCTCCGCCGGACGCCGTGACGACAAGCCGCTCCAGGCGACGGGCGGCCGGACGTGGGAGTGTCCATTCCTCCATCTCGCGGTATGCGCCCGCCGCCGGATAGATGAGCCCGCGGCTCGTTCCGGAGGCCGCGTCGCCGGTCGTGACCAAGTCCAGTTCGCCCCGCCCGCGGCCCGCGTTCAGCGCTTCGAGGAACGCGTCCAGCCAGCCGCCGTACACCCAGTCGCGGGTGTCCGGCCAGCCACCGAATTTCTCGCCGTCGTCGCCGAGAACGAGTTGACCGCGTCCCGCCCGGCGCCGATCGGCGAAGAAGTCCACGATCTCCTCCACGGGCCGGAACGGGATCAGGTACCGAAGCCGTTCGTCGATCGGAAGGAGCCGGATCTGCTCACCGCCGCTCTCTGTCGTGAAGACGCCGTCCAGTTCCTCGCGCCCGAGTCCGCAGGCGAGGAAATGACGGTCGTCGAGGAGCGTGTATTCGATGCCCGCGCGCGCCAGATCCGCGGCGAGATCGGGTTCCCATACGCGCTCCGTGAGCCAGAGGCCGGTGGTCTCGATCCCGAACCGGCCGCGAAGATCCGCCCGCATCCATTCGACCTGTTCCACCCGGTCCAACGACGGGAGCGCCGCGAGGATGGGCTCGTAGCGTCCGGAGGCGAGGAGCTCGATGTGGCCGTGCGCCGCCCGCGTCCCGAGGTCGTCGAGGAAGTCGGGTGCGTGGCGCTCGATCCAGTCGAGGAGGGGGCCGGAGAGGTGAAGCGAGACAGGGTAGGCCGCGTGCCGGTGGATCGCGTCGAGGAGCGGCCGGTACACCGCCGTCAGGTGATCTTCGAACACGTGGTCGAAGTTCCCCACCGGCTGATGGAGGTGAATCGCGAACGAAAAACGGAGCGGGTTCCGGCTCACGCGTCCGCCGGGACGCGGGCGTCTGCGCCCGATTTGAACTCGCGCTCGTAGGCGATCGCCGCGTTCCCGAGGTCGGCGTCGTTCGCCGGCGCCTTCGCGAGGTCCTCGACGAAGGCGGTCTCCAGCGCCCCTGCGCGCTCCGGCGCGAGCCGGCGCAGGCGGTCGAGCGCGTGCGCGGCGTAGCCGAGCACCTGCGTGGCCTCGATCCCCGCCACATCGTCGAAGAACCAGGCACACGAGGTGAACATCGCGGCCCGGTCGCGGGCGAGTTCGAGGAGCGATAGCGCTTCGTCCCGGTGTTCCCCGCGTGCGGTGACTCCAGCGGCTCGGGCCGCGAAATCCTCCAGCCCCGAGGGGTCGCCGAGGACGTCTCCCAGGGCCGCCAGCGCCTGCCGGGGTTCCGACAGCCGCCCCGGCGCGAGGAGCGCGAAGGCCTCGTCGAGTCCGGCGGCGAGCGTCTCGAGCGCCTCCCGAAGCGGCCTTCGCCAGTGCTGCCGCGAATCCAGGTGAGGCGCCATCCGGCACCCGCACTCCGAGCGCCAGCGCTCCACTCCATGGGCGCAACTCCAGGAAGTCGGCTCCTCCAGGGTCACGAACGGCACGTCACCGGCGGCGGCAAGCGCCGAGGCGAAGTTCCCGATCTTCACTTCTTCGCTCCCGCGGGCGCGGGCGATCACCTGCATGAGCGCGCGGTCGGCGCCCCCGTGGTGGTGTCCGAACGTCTCGCCATCCGTTGCCAGCGCCACGAAGGGAGCTCCGCGGCACGCGGCCGCCCGCAGCGCCTCGAACCACGCGTCACGGCCGTCGAGCAGAGCCCCGAACGCCACGCCATGCGAGAGGTCGCCGTCGTAGATGAAGACCGCAATGTCGCGGTCCCCGCCGAGGCGGACCCGCCCCACGCCGCCGCCCGGGACATCCGCGACCTGGTGCGGGGCCAGGATCGTGAAGGCCACGCCCTCCGCCGCCAGGACCTCGAGCGAGGCGACGTCGACGGCCGTCTCGGGGAGCCACATGCCCTCGGCCCGCCGCCCGAAGCGCCGCTCGAAGTCCCGCAGCCCCCAGCGCACCTCCGTCTCCTTCTCGCGGCGGGAGGCGAGCGGCAGGATGATGTGGTGGTAGGGCTGCGCGACGGCGTTGCCGTGCCCCAGCCGCTCGCGGCTCGCCCGGTCCCCGCGGACGAAGCTCTCGTGGATGTCCGGGCGCTCCCCTTCGAGCCAGCGCGCGAGCGTCGGGCCGAGGTCGAAGCTCAACCAGTCGAACGCTCCCGCGCGTGCCAGGGGTTCGTAGCATTCCGCGGCGATCCGTTCGTTCCAGTTCTCGAACGGGGCCGCACTCGGCTCGCGACGGAGCCGGTCCGTCCACGGGTCCTCCCGCGGCGGCTGGTAGAAATGGCCGTGAAGGACAACCGTGGTCCGATCCAAGGCCGAAGAGCAGTTCAGTCGCTCGGGGCGTGCGCGGCGAGCGCCCGCCGATACACGTCCAGATAGCGGCCCGCACTGGTCGCCCAGCCGAAATCGCGGGTCATCGCCTGGACCACGTGCTCGTTCCACGCTTCCGGACTCCCCGCATACAGCGTGGCGGCCCGCCCGAGCGCGATCTCGAGGTCTTCCGACGTGTACCCGTCGAACAGGAAGCCCGTGACCTGGTCCTCGATCGTGTCGGCCAGCCCCCCGACGCGCCGGGCGACCGGGAGCACGCCGTAAAGCTGCGCCCGCATCTGCGTGAGGCCGCAGGGTTCGTAGAGCGACGGCATCAGGAGAAGGTCGATTCCCGCCAGGAGCCGGTGCTCCTTGGGTTCCGCGAACTCGGTGTCCACGGCGACGCGGTCGGGATGCCGCCCGGCCAACTCGCGCAGCGCCGTTTCGTACCGTTCTTCGCCCTGGCCGAGAAAGATGAACTGCCCTTTGGCCCGCTCCAGCGGCCCGCCGTCGATGAGGAGGTCCAGCCCCTTCTGCCCGACGAGCCGCGCGGTCATTCCGTACAGCGGTTCGCGCGGCGCTTCGGTCAGCGAGTACTCCTGTTGCAGCGCCCGCTTGCACACGGCTTTCCCGGCCACATCCGTACTCGAGAACGTCGCGGCGATCTCATCGTCCGTCTCGGGATTCCAGACTTCCAGGTCGACTCCGTTCAGGATTCCGAGGAAACGGTCGCCCATCTCGATGAACGAGCCGTGGAGCCCGAACCCGCCGGTGGCGGTGCGAAGCTCGTGTGCATGCGTGGGACTCACGGTGGTCGCGTAGTCCGCGAATACGAGACCCCCCTTGAGCAGGTTCACGTGGCCATGGAATTCCATGAGCCGCCAGTGAAACAGCTCGCGCGGAAGCCCGATCTCCTCGAGTACTTCAGGCCCCTGAAGTCCCTGGTAGCCGGCGTTGTGAATGGAAAGGACCGCCGCCATGCGGTCGTGCGCCTCGCGTCCCGCGAACCGCGTTCGCAGGAAGACGGGGGCGAGGGCCGCATGCCAGTCGTGCGCGTGGACGACGACCGGCACGTTGGCGAGTTCCGGCAGAATCCGGAGCGCCGCGAGGTTGTAGAGGGCGAAGCGGAACGGGTTGTCCCCGTAGTCGGATCCGCCTTCCCCGTAGATCCCGTCCCGGTCGAAGCACCCGGGATGATCGACGAAGAGCACGCGCGGATTCCGGCGCGGGCCGGGATGCTGGAGAATCCGGACTTCTTCCACGCGACGCCCGACGTGCACCCGGAAGCTGTCCGCAATCGGCTCCAGGTCGGGAAAGGCCTCGCGCACCGATCGGTAGAGCGGCATGAAGACCGTGACAGGGGTGCCCTGGGCGGCCTGGAAGGTCGCGATGCCCCGCACCGCCTCCGCGAGGCCGCCGGTGCGGGCGTACGGCCAGTACTCGGCGACGAGATGCACGACGGCAAGTTCCTCCGGGGGCTTGACCCCGGCCGGCGGTCGTGTCGGCGCTGGCTTGGCGATTGCAGGCATGCGGCTCATACTTCGTCGCGAAGTGGCGAATGTGTGGCTGCAAGGGACGGCGCCCGGCCCGGACGGACGCGTCGCGATGAGGTGGCAGATCGAACACGAAAAAGCTAGCGGCCCGCCCGGACCTCTCCAAACCCCGGCGCGCGATCCTTCGTTCCCTCTGAAGGCCTCCGACTTCGCGGCGTTCCACGCGGGACGGGAGTCCGCCCTCCACGATCTCCTCGGTGCGCACCCGTGCGAGCGCGGCGGGGAGGCGGGTACGCGGTTCGCCGTATGGGCCCCGCGCGCGGAACGGGTCAGCGTCGTGGGCTCGTTCAACGCGTGGGACGGAGAGACGCATCCCATGACCCCGGTGGGCGACGCCGGCGTGTGGGAACGCTTCCTCCCCGGCGTCGGTCCCGGAGACTTGTACAAGTTCCAGGTGGAATCCGGGACGCGCGGCGCCCCGGGCGGGCCCCCTCTCGCGGTCGACAAGGCGGATCCCCTCGGACGCGCCGCAGAAGTCCGGCCGGGCACCGCGTCGCGTGTTGCGTCGACCGGCCCGCACGACTGGACGGATGCGGCGTGGGTCGAGACTCGCCCCGCACGCGCGGCTCCCGGCGTCCCCATCTCCATCTACGAAGTCCATCCCGGTTCCTGGCGCCGGAACGCGGACGGCTCGTGGCTGGGGTATTGCGCGCTCGCCCGGGAGTTGCTGCCCTATGCCGCGGACCTGGGCTTCACGCACATCGAACTTCTCCCCGTCATGGAGCATCCGTATGACGGAAGCTGGGGGTATCAGACGGTCGGGTACTTCGCCCCCACCTCCCGCTACGGGTCTCCGGAAGACTTCGCGCATTTCGTGGATGAGGCGCATCGCCTGGGGCTGGGGGTCGTGCTCGACTGGGTGCCGGGCCACTTCGGCCCCGACCTCCACGGCCTGCGGACGTTCGACGGCGCTCCCCTCTACGAGATGGGGGAGGAATCGCGGGCCCTTCATCCGGACTGGGGTACGCTCGCCTTCGACTTCGGCCGGCCGGAGGTCGTCTCCTTCCTCCTCTCGAGCGCGCGCTACTGGATCGAGCACTACCACGTGGACGGCCTGCGTGTCGATGCCGTGGCGTCGATGCTCCACCTCGACTATTCCCGTGACGAGGGAGAGTGGGAGCCGAACGAACTCGGGGGACGGGAGAACCTCGGCGCGATCGCCTTCCTCAAGGGGCTTTCGGAGATGGTCCACGGCGACTTTCCGGGCGTCCTCCTGTTCGCGGAGGAGAGCAGCGCGTGGCCCGGCGTGACGATGCCCGTGGCTGAGGGCGGGCTCGGCTTCGACTTCAAGTGGAACATGGGGTGGATGAACGACACGCTCCGGGTACTGGCCGCTCCGCCCGAGCGGCGGCCGCACCTGCACCGGCGCCTCACGTTCTCGCTTCACTACGCGCACACGGAGAGGCATCTTCTTCCGCTGTCGCATGATGAAGTCGTTCACCTCAAGCGTTCTCTCGTACAGAAGATGCCGGGGACGGACGAGGAGAAGTTCGCCGGCCTGCGGCTCCTCCTCGGCTACATGTGGACGCACCCCGGAGCCAAGCTCCTCTTCATGGGAGGGGAGACCGGGGAGCGGCGGGAATGGGACGAGGACGGTGCGCTGGACTGGAGTCTGCTGGAGGCGTCATCGAATCCGGTGCACCGGGCGCACCGCGGGCTCCGGCGCTGGGTGCGGGCGCTGAACCGTCTCTACGCGAGCGAACCCGCGCTGCACGCCCTGGACCACTCGCCGGAGGGGTTCGAGTGGCTGGACGTGCACGACGCCCGACGCAGCGTGCTGAGCTACGTCCGTTGGCGGCCGGCGTGGGAAGGGTTCGTCGTCGTGGTCGCCAACTTCTCCGCCACCGCATGGCCGGCGTATCGGGTCGCCCTTCCGGAAGCTGGGCCGTACCGCGTCCTGCTGGACAGCGGCGACCCGGATTTCGGGGGGAGCGGACGCTCCGCGGTTCCGGCCCGCGCGGAGGAGGTTCCCCGCCACGGGCGTCCCGCCTCGCTCGCGGTCGATCTTCCCCCGCTGGGTTTCCTCGTGCTCCAGCGCTCGGAAGAGTCGGACGACACCTAGCTGTAGATGCCAGGGACGTTGTTGACCCTTGGCCCGACGAGTTGTTGCAGG
>VXMR01000120.1 GCA_009841005.1 Gemmatimonadales bacterium | reverse complement strand
GCAGCTCGGACACATCGTCGAACAGGGGCGCCTCCGATTCCGTCGCCCCCGCCGAACCGGCGCCCGCAGCCGAAGCCGCGCCGCCGGCCGCGGGCTCCCGGATCTCGTAGATGCGGTTCGCGCTGACCCCCTCCACCCGGCTCACCATCCCGCCCCGCCACACGACCTCGATCGTCATTTCTCCGCCGGCTGCGGCGAAGCTGGCCATCGCCTCCGAACCGGAGAGGTACAGGCCTCCCGCGACGATCTCCTTCGTCTGCACCGGCAACCCGCTCCCCGACAGACGGATCTGCGCGCCAACGCCGTCGGTGTTGAGCCCCCGGCCGACGAGTCGCACGGCCACCCGCGGCGCCCGCCCTACGTTCCGGTACACGCCCGCGGGCGCGAGCAGCCGGTTCGTGACGACGTCCAGGTCCCCGTCCCCGTCGAGATCCGCCGTCGCCATCCCGTGCGTGATGTCCTCGTCCCCTGCAAAACCCCACGCCTCCCCCACCTCCTCGAAGGTCAGGTCTCCGCGATTGCGGAAGGCGACGTTGGAGAGGCGCAGCGGCGGGAAGCCGAGGATCCGCTGCCGCCAGTCCATCGACCCCACGCGCTGCGCCGCGTCCTTGTCCATCGCGTCGTAGAAGTGGCCGGTCCCCACGAGAAGATCCTCGAACCCGTCGAGATCGACGTCCACGAACGTGCTCCCCCACGACCAGCCGGACGCGTCCAGTCCCGCGAACTGCGCGGCCTCCGTCCAGGTCCCGTCCCCCCGGCTCAGGTAGAGCGTGTTGCGCGGCTTCTGCGGCCGGTTCCGGATTCGTCCCGCGAACTGAGGGTCGGCGACCCCGCCGACGATCTGCTTCATGCGCAGCCGTTGCTCTCGGCTCAGCATCTCCGCCACGAAGAAGTCCGTGAACCCGTCCCGGTCGACGTCCGAAAAATCCACCGCCATGGAGGCGAAGCTCGTACTCCGCATCGCGAGCGGATCGAGCATCCGGAAACGCCCCGTCCCATCGTTGATCCAGATGTGGTCCGGGCTGTGGAAGTCGTTGCAGACGTAAAGATCGGGATCTCCGTCCCCGTCCATGTCCTGGAAACGCGCCGCGAGCCCCCACTCCAGCGGCTCGGCCTCAAGGGGTCGCCCCTCCTCGTCGAGGAACGCGCCCTCCGTCCACGGGACCGGCGTGAACCGTCCCGTTCCGTCGTTCAGGTAGAGCCGGTCGGGCTCCGCGAGTTCGAGCCGGGGGACCATCCCTTCCCGGACCTCGCCGAGCGTGAAGTGTTCCCGCCATTCGGGGAGGATCTCGAACCCCCCTTCCGTCTGCCGGTAGATGTTGCTCGGCTGCATGTCTACGGGCGGGAAGAGGTCCTGCACTGTCGCGACCTTGTTGTTCACCACGTACAGGTCGAGGTCCCCATCTCCGTCGATGTCGGCGAGCGTCATCGACATGCTCCCGAGTGTCGAGGAGAGCCCCGCCGCTTCCGTCCCGTCCGCAAAACGCCCCGTCCCGTCGTTCAGGTAGAGCGCGTTCGGGCCCCCGAGCGCGTGGACGAGCAGGTCGAGGTCTCCGTCGCCGTCCACGTCGGCGAATACGGCGCCCGTCGAGAAGCGGTCCGCCGCCGCGACCCCGGCCTCCCCGGCGATCTCCTCGAAGCGCCAGCCGCCCAGGTTCCGGTAGAGCCGGTTCGGCCCGTCCATCCCCGTGAAGTAGAGGTCGACGCGGCCATCGCCGTCCACGTCCCCCGCCGCGACACCGGATCCGTTCAGGTAGTGGCTGTTGTCGACGTACTGCTCTTCCGTGACCACATTCTCGAACGAGACGCCGGTCTCCGCAGGGTCGAGTCGCTCGAATCCCGGCTCGTCGTCCCCCGACACCCGAAGCTCGGCCCAGCGGTACCCGTCCTCCTCGACCCAGTCCGGCGCGCCCGGTCCGCACCCGACGCAGAGCGCGGCCATCGCCAGCAGCGTGACGCGGACGAGGGGCCGGGCGTCCTGATGAGTGTGGGGCATGCGCCTCGCGGGGGTTCGGGATCGACTCGCTCCGTCGTACACGAGACACAACGAGCGAGCGCGCTATATCATATCACTCGGCTAGGGCACGGGAATGCAGACCCACGTTCCCCTGCACGGGAGAGGAGGAAGTCACATGAAGCCGAGATTCATCGCCGCTCTCGTCATCGTCGGGGTGCTGGCGCCTGCGAGCCTCTTCGCCCAGGATGGCGTCGTTCCCGGCCCCGGCGGGCTTCCCGAAGCATCGCCGGTCCGCGCAGGGACGGATCCGATCACGATCCGGGACGAGATCCTCGACCACTTCCAGCGCTCGAGCTACAAGATCTTGGAACTCGCGCGCGTGATGCCCGCGGAGAAGTTCTCGTGGGCGCCGGGGGAAGGCGTGATGCAGGTCGGCGAGGTCTACATGCACATCGCCCGCTACAACTTCATGTACCTCGACCAGAACCTGGGGATCGCCGTCTCCTACGCCCGCATGAACGGCATCGTCCCCCCCTGGTCCCGCTGACGAATGAGGGCACGCGGCGGCGCGCGGACCGCCCTCCTGGTCGTTCTCCTGGGGACGCTCGCCGCCTGCCGCTACACGACGGATCCGGCGGAGATGCCCCTCACGGGGGACTGGCTCGGCCGCGTTCTTCGCATCGATGGCGGGCTGGCCTGGCAGTTCCGGCTGCAGGAAGACGGGATGGGCAACGTCTCCGGCACCGTCAGCCGGACGGATTTCTCCCGGATCCCGGGGCCGAGCGAAACCATATCCCCTGGGACCGTGGAGGGTGTCCACGCCTCCTCGGAAGTCAGGCTGATTCTCGACTACGGCTCGTATTCCGAGGCCTATGAAGGGCGCTTCAGAGCCGACGACCGCATCGAGGGCTTCCTTGTACGAGGGACGACCGTGCAGTCCATCGCTACGCTGGAACTCAGGCGGATCGCCCGGAGTTCCGACGATCCCGCCGCCGCCACGATACCCGCCAACGGGGATTCATGACCTCACCGGGCCTCGACATCATGGAGTTGATCGCAAGCGCCCCGTGGCGTGAGGCCGTGACGTACCGCGAGACGTGGCCCCACGAGTACGTCGTGAGCGGGAAGGACGGGCAACAGGAACTCCTCGCCGCCTTCTGCGAACGCATCCGGCGCGGAGAGGGCGTCACCTGCCGCTTCTTTCGCCAGACGCGCGAGTACCTGTTCCTCGGCGACTACAAGTACTGGACGATGACGGAGTGTCCGGACATGGACGTGGAGGGCGGCGACTACGTCCTCAACCGCGCGCTCCTGTACCGGGATCGCCGCGACTTCGAGATCCGCCGCGGCGACACCGGTAAGCGCGACGACTGACCCGCGGCTGGCGCCACCAATGCCCCCAACACGGAGTCCGGATCGGCGGCCGCGTCGCGTTCTCGTCACCGGAGCGAGCGGATACGTCGGTGGCCGGCTCATCCCGGCCCTCGAGGCGCGCGGAGAACGGGTCCGCTGTCTCGCTCGTAACCCCCGGTATCTCGCCAACCGGTTCTCGAGCCGGACCGAGGTCCTGGCGGGCGACGTGCTGGATCCAGACTCGCTCTCTGAAGCGCTCCTCGGCGTGGACGCCGCCTACTACCTCGTCCATTCGATGGGATCGAAAGCCGACTTCGAGGAACAGGATCGCATCGGTGCCGGCAATTTCGCCCGTGCCGCGCGAGTTCGGAGCGTGCGCCGGCTGATCTATCTCGGCGGCCTCATCGGCGACGGCGAGTTATCGCCGCACCTCGCGAGCCGGCAGGAAGTCGGCCGTATCCTCGCCTCCGAAGGGCCGCCCACGCTGGAGTTCCGCGCCTCGATCATCATCGGATCGGGGTCGCTCTCCTTCGAACTGTTGCGGAGCCTGGTCAACAAGCTGCCGTGCATGGTGACGCCCCGCTGGGTCCGGACGACGGCCCAGCCCATCGCGATCGACGACGTCATCGCCTACCTGATCCACGGGCTCGACCTCGACTTGGAGCGCAACGCGGTGTTCGAGATCGGCGGGCCGAGGCGCGTCACTTACGGCGAACTGATGCATGAGTACGCCCGCCAGGTCGGCGTGCGACGCGCAATGGTCCCCGTCCCCTTCCTCAGTCCGCGACTCTCGAGCCTGTGGCTCGGTCTCGTCACGCCCGTTTATGCGCGCGTCGGCCGGAAGCTCGTGACCAGCCTGCGGACCGAGACGGTCGTGCGCGATGCCGCGGCCCTTGATCGCTTCCCCGTCCGTCCCCTCGATGTGCGCGATGCGATCGAGCGGGCGTTGAGCGAGGAAGACGGCGCGATGGCCCGGACCCGGTGGAGCGACGCCGTCTCGTCCAGCGGAGGGCAGCCGCTCTGGGGCGGGAAACGCTTCGGGTCGCGGATCGTCGACCGCCAGCAGACGGTGGTAAGAGTCGGTGCCGAGCGCGCCTTCGCGCCGATCGAGCGCATTGGCGGCGCGACGGGCTGGTACTACGCCAACTGGCTGTGGGTGCTGCGCGGATCCGCAGACCTACTCCTGGGTGGGGTCGGCATGCGGCGCGGGCGCCCGCATCCGACTGAGCTACGCCCCGGCGACCCGCTCGACTTCTGGCGCGTAGAGGCCGTCGAAGCCGGCCGCCTGCTCCGCCTGCGGGCCGAGATGAAAGTCCCGGGCCGTGCTTGGCTGCAGTTCGAGGTCGAACCTCGGACGGCAGGCAGCCGGATCACTCAGACGGCGGTTTTTGACCCCCTGGGCCTCGGCGGCCTGCTGTACTGGTACCTCCTCTACCCCATCCACCGGCTGATCTTCCGCGGAATGCTCCGCGGCATCGCGCGGCGCATCGATTCGGCACCCGCGGGGGCTCCGAGGCCTCGAGTAAAGCGCGAGTAGCTACCAGAGACGATCCAGACCGTAGCGATCGAATACTCCGTCGATCGAGATGATCGGAAGGCCGCGCGCGAGAGCCTGTGCTACGAGCATTCGGTCGAAAGGATCCCGATGGGGGCCTGGCAGGCGTCCGGCGCGCTCCCCGTCGTTGACGCTGATCGGAAGTTCGCTGAACCCCTGGTCGGAGATGCGGCCGGCCACATCCAGGGCCACTGCCTCGCCACCCGGCAGTCTGCCGATCCGGTGCTTCGTCGCGATTTCCCAGGCGGAAGCCGCGCTGACGGCGATGTTGTTCGTATCATCCGCAATAAGACGGCGAGCCTTCCGGGACAGCCGCCCGCTGTCCGCGATCCACCAGAGAAACGCATGCGTGTCCAGCAATAAGCGCACTGCTATCTGCCTTCCCAGGCGGCCAGTTCCTCCTCCGGCAGCGGGTCGAAGAAGCTGTCGGGGATCACGATCCGGTCCTTCAGGACATCCGGCTGGCGCTTGCCGGCCGGCTTGCAGGCTACCAGCCGTGCCACCGGCTCGCCGCGGCGGGCGATGACGATATCCTCTCCAGCTTCCACCCCTGCCAGCAGGCGCGAGAGCTGTGTCTTGGCTTCATGAACGTTCACGACGTGCGACATCTTCCCTCCGGAACTCAGTATCTAGCTAATAATCTAGCTAAGTTGTGATGCGGATCAAGACGCCCGGTGTTCCGGAAGGACCGGGCGAAGCGTCGGCGCCGCGTTGGGCGCATGGTTCCATCGGCCGGGCGGACGTTGCAGGTTACCGCGCCCACTGGACCGCCACCGCACGGAAGGCGGCGACCGCGAACCCACAACGGAGTCTCCCATGATCGCTCAACAGACCCTCATGCAGTTCGACCATATCGTGGCGGGCTGCCGCGCCACGCTGGAAGCCGTCCCGGACGACCGCCTGGACTGGCGTCCGCACGAGAGGTCGTGGACGCTCGGCGAACTGGCGACCCACGTCGCGATGCTCCCCAACTGGACCGTGGCGACGCTGACGATGTCCGAGTTCGACGTCGCCCCCGACGGCGACGGCCCGCCGGAGAATCCCGAACTCGAGTCTTCGGCCGAACTCGTCGCGGCGCTCGAACAGAGCGCGGCCGCGGCCCGGGAGACGATCGAGGCGACCTCGGATGAGACCTTCGCCGGTTCGTGGACGCTGAAGGTGGCGGGCGAGGATCGCTTCTCGATGCCCAAGGCGGTCGTGATGCGGAGCTTCGTCCTCGACCACCTGATCCACCACCGCGCGCAACTGGGCGTCTACCTGCGGCTCCTCGACGTGCCGGTGCCCCAGACGTTCGGGCCCACGGCGGACTATCCCGACATGTGACGGGAGGGGGCGGGGCGGCGGTCAGTCCAGCAGCTTCAGCCAGCTCCGCAGTTCGCTCGCCTTGTCGGCCTGGCGGCTGATCGACTCGCGGTTCACGTCGTTCAACTCGGTGGGACCCCGGTCGGGAACGGCCCCCGCCTCCTCCGCCAAGGCGTAGGCATCCTCGGCCTTTCTGAGGGCATCCACGAACGCCCCGGCTGCCCGGTGCACCACGGCCGCGGCGTCCGCCTTCGACTCCCGGGCCGTTTCCAGCCGTTCCTCCGCCCGCTTCACCGCGAGAGTGGCGTTGGCCAGCGCCCGGTACGCCGCGTCGTACACCTCTTCCCTCGACATCGCCTGCCTGTAGGCGTCGAGGGCTCTCTTCGCCGGATCCTTCATCTCGCGTCCCCTTATCGGTGCCGCTAATCGGTGCCGTTTGCCACCGGACCGCCGCCGGGAAGATAGCGCGCGGGCTCGACCGTCGGACAAGTCTACGGAAACCGGCTTCGGTCGATGTCGGGGATGATCCGGAGCGCGTTCTCGAAGTAGACCTTCCGCAGGACCTCGTCCGGCAGGTCGAGGCCGTACATGCGCCAGAAGGCGTGGTACCTCCGGTAGTAGGGGAAGTACTCGTCGGCGGTCTCCAGCACCCGGAAGTACGTGGGATACTCGTCCGGCGCCCAGGAATCCTTCCCCATCAGGATCCGGTCCTGGTACTCGATGAAGAACTCGCGGGCGAAGCGGGGTTGCCGGCCCGGCTCGTAGATCACGGCGCCGAGTCCGACGTTCATGTTGGGGATCTCGTCCAGGAGTTGCCCGAGGCGGCCGAGGTCGTGGCCGAGCCACGCGAGGTGCGCGGCGATGAACGTGGTCTCCGGGTGTCGACGAAACATGTTCAGTTGCTCGCCCAGCACCACTTCGAATGAGGGCGGGCCGATCTGCTGGCGGCCGGGCCGCACGCGAAGCTCGAGCCAGCGCTCGTTGCGCTCGTCCATTGGCTCCCAGAAGGACGCCGGGTCCCCCGAGTGGATGAGGACGGGGATGCCGAGTTCTCCCGCCTTCGCCCAGATCGGGTCGAGGCGGGGGTCGTCCACCGGGACGCGCCGGTCGGCGGCATCGGTGAGCCACAGTCCGAGGTTCTTGAAGATCTTGAGCCCGCGGGCGCCGGCTTCGACGTCGGCCTCCAGCCGGGCCGCGGCGAGCGCCCCGAACTCGGGGTCCCCGATGTCGCTGAAGTCGACGTTCGCGAACACGACGAAACGGCCGGGATATGCGGCCTCGAAGGACTGGATCTGCTGCGCGAGCCGGGGGCCCGTGCCGCCGCTCAGGTTGATGCCGACGGCGAGGTTGAGCGCGTCCATGTCGCGCACGAGCTGGTCGAGCTGCGCCCGCGGCATCATCCCGTTGAGGTGCAGGTGGACGTCCACGAAGGGGAAGGCTGCGCGCGAGACCGGGTTCTCCGGCACGACAAGCGTCGAGCGGGGGTCGTACGCCTCGACCGTCATCGGCGGCGAGGTGGTCGGCGGCGCGGGCGGCGGGCCGCGCCGCACCTGAGCCGCGGCCGGCGTCGCCGCCGCCAGCACGATCGCGATCGCCATCCCCGTCCGCGCGTCCCTCATCCCGTCGTCTCCATCTTCAGGTCCGTACCAGCCTCCGAGCCGAACCTATGCCCCAAAGTGCGCGGCCATGCGATCCGCCAGCGCCGCGATCATCTTCTCGCCGAGTTC
>VXMR01000069.1 GCA_009841005.1 Gemmatimonadales bacterium | reverse complement strand
GTTCGGCGAGCCACCGGATGGCGCGTGTCGGCCCGTGCAGAACCTTGTTGAGCGCCGCGTGACTCGCCAGCCGCAGAGCTTCGTCGGCGTCGTCGGGATCCGGGGCGCGGGCGGCGACGGCATCGGCGACGAGACGGCGAGCGGTGTCCCTCAGCGCCCGCACGGCCGGGTCCGCGCGACGACTTCGACGCCAGGCCCGGTATTTCGCGACGTGTCGCTCGATGATCGTCTCCGCGCACTCGCGCTCGTACTCTCGGGCCGCCCGCGCCCGATCCACGACCTGCCTCAGGTCGTCGATATTGTACAGGAACACATCGGAGATCCCGGCCACACGCGGATCGACATTGCGGGGCACGGCGATGTCGAGGATCACGAGCCGCGCGCGCCCGCTTCGCGGGCCGCGGAGGTGCTCCGCGCGGAGGAAGGCCGCCTCCGACTCCGTGCAGGCGACGACGAGATCCACGCGATCCAGCGCCTCGAGCGCCGCGCTCCTTCGCATCGGGAGCGCATCGAGGGGCCGGCTCACGCGCTCGGCCCGGACCGGGTCGCGGCTCGCGAGAAAGACACGCCTTGCCCCCCCCCGCTTCAGGCACTGCACCGTGAGTCTTCCCATCTCGCCGGTCCCGAGCACGAGTACGCTGCGGTCGTCGAGTGAGCCGAACACCTTCCGGGCGAGATCGACCGCCGCGCCGGGGATCGAGGTCACGCCGCTCGCGATCGACGTGTCGGCCCGCACGCGCCCGCCGACCTCGAGGGCCGACTGGAACAGGCGATGCAGCACGGGCCCCACCATCGGACGCCCATCCCGATAGGCTCCGCGGACCTGGCCCTGAATCTGCGGTTCGCCGACGATGAGGGATTCCAGTCCGCCGGTGACGCGGAACAGGTGGCGGACGGCGCGCGCCCCCTCAAGCGTTGCGAGGTATGAATCTCCCTCGGCCCCCAGGCCCGACACCTCGCACAGCGCCTCGCGCCCGAGGCGGTCGAGCGTTTCCGCATCGCTTCCCGCCAGGTAGCACTCCGTCCGGTTGCAGGTGGAAAGCACGACGCACTCCGAGACGCCCGGCCTGGCCGTCAGATTCTCGACCCACTCGGTTCGTCGCCGTTCACCGAGTGCGAAACGCTCCCGGACGTCGATGGGGGCGGTCCGGTGGCTGAGTCCGACCGCGACGAGCGCGTCGGATCCGGCGGTCGCGGCTCCGCGTGCCTCAGAAGGGGAGATCGTCCTCACCCGCGACGGACCGGTTGGAAAACTCGGAGAAATCGGAACGCTCCTGCCGCGGCTCCGTCGTCGAATAGCTCTCTCCGCCGCCACCGCTGCTCCCGAGCATGATCATTTCGAGCGCGCGGATCTCCGTCGTATACCGCGTCTGGCCGTCCTGTCCCTCCCACTGCCGGTACTCGATCCGGCCTTCCACGTAGACCCGGTCGCCCTTGCGCAGGTATTGCTCACAGATCTCGGCAAGACGGTCCCAGCAGACGACTCGATGCCACTCCGTCTTTTCCTGCTGGTCGCCGGCGCGAGTCGTCCAACGGCGGCTGGTCGCGACGGAGAGCGTCGCCACCCGCGTACCCGTGTTCGTCGACCGCACTTCCGGGTCCGCACCCAGGTTTCCGATGAGTGTCGCCTTGTTCAGACTGCGCGCCATTCCCGCCTCCCCGCTGATCGACTTGAAGGTCCATGGTGGTGGTGATGCCCGGAAGGATCAAGGTAACGGAAAACGATCAACGGACCAGCAAGCGGCGCATGACGAGAGCGTCCTCCTTCGGACCCGCATAGTATCCGCGACGCCGTCCGACGATCTCGAATCCCCGGCTTCGGTAGAGACCCTGCGCGCTTCGGTTCCCTTCCCGTACTTCGAGGAAGATGCGGACGACGCCCCGGGTCCGCGCTTCGCCGAGAACCGCGTCCACCAATTCGCCCCCGATCCCGCGCCGGCGGTCGCTCGGGGCCACGGCGAGATCCCCCAGTTCCGCCTCCCGCCCGACGAACCACACGGCGGCGTATCCCGCGATGCGCGCCTCTTCGTACACGGCGGAGAGGAGAACCGCGTCCCGGCGCCGCAGCAGGTTTCTGAACGTCCGTTCCGACCATGGAGTGGCGAAGCAGGCCTCCTCGATCGCCGTCACCTGCCCCAGATCCGCCTCGATAAGCGGCCGGATGCGAAGAGTCCGCCTACCGGGATCCGCCATGGCGCCCGACCTGGCGTTCGGCTCCGGAACTCCGGACATATCGGGGTTCCCACGCGTCGATGTCCGCGACCCGGCCGGCCGGGAGCCTCTCGGCCAGCCACAGGAGCGCGCCCGCGCGCGGCACGCCGAGAAACGGGGGGAGCACACCTCCGCCGCGAGCCTCGATCCTGGCGCGGTGCCGGATCGCACCCTCCCCGGCGAAGAACCACGACCCGGGATCCTCCAGCCCCTCGACCCAGCGATCGATGTCGCACGCCTTCGGCCCGCGGATCGGGGCCTCCAGCGGCCCGTCGGCCCAGGCGGCCCCGTACACCTCGCCCCGCCGGGCGTCGAAGAGTGCGCAAACGCGGTCACGCCCCGCGGAGGCGGCGACGGAGCGAAGGCTCGAATAGGCGAAGAGGGGCACACCTCTCGCGTGACACCAGCCCTTCGCGAGCGAAGCCGCGATCCGCACGCCGGTGAAGGAGCCGGGCCCCGCCCCGATGATCACGCGTTCGATGCCGTCGACGCCGATCCGGGCACGCGCGAGCATGCGCTCTACCTCGTCGAGCACGGTCTCCGAGTGCGTCGCGCGGACGGCCAGCGCGCACTCGGAAATCAGGGTGTCGCCGCGGCCCACGGCGATGCTGCCGAGGCTCGTACTCGTCTCGAGCGCCAGACTCAGCACGCGGACGCCTCCTCCCCGCCGGCGTACAGACCCGGATCGGGGACCGGCGGCACCCGGCCCAGCCCGCGCGCGGTCACCCGGCGCAGCACACCCGTGGCGCTCCCGGCGGCCCCATCCGCCGCGTCCGCCCCCTCGGCGAACTCAAGCCGAACTTCCCAGCGGTCGACCGGAAGCTCCTCCCCGGCACGCTCGGCCCACTCGACGAAGACCGCTCCCGGGTGGGCTTCGAGTTCCTCCCACCCGAGGGCGAGGAGTTCGGACGGATCGCCGAGACGGTACAGATCCGCGTGCCCGACCGGACCCCGGTCGCCGGCGTACCAGTGGACGAGCGTGTAGGTCGGGCTTGTCACGGCTTCGTCCACGCCCGCTCCGGCACAGGCCGCCTGTGTGAACCGCGTCTTCCCGGCGCCGAGCGGTCCGGTGAGCGCGACGAAGACCTCCTCGCGATCCGCGAGCGCGCCGACTGCCCGCCCCCAGCGCACGAGGCCCGCCTCGTCCAGGACGGCGCTCCTCATGCCGGATCCCCCGCGGAGACCGGCAGCCCGGGCGGCCGCGTCCCCTTCCCGTCGCCGATCCGGGCGCGGATCTCGAACAGTTCGTCCCGCAGCCGGGCCGCCGTTTCGAAGTCGAGCGCAGCCGCCGCGGCACGCATGTCCTTTTCGATCGCCTCGGCCAGCGCCTCCGGCGACAGTTCCTCGTACGAGCCTTCCCGTTCGTGCACGGCGGGCTGCGCCTCCCGCGCGTCGGCCACCGCGGTCGAGAACCGGATCTCCCGCACCGACTTCACGATCGAGCGCGGCTCGATCCCATGCTCCCGGTTGTATTCCGCCTGCACTTCGCGGCGCCGCGCCGTCTCATCCATCGCGCGCCGCATCGAATCCGTCACCTTGTCCGCGTACAGAATCGCCTTCCCGGCGAGGTTCCGAGCCGCGCGCCCGATCGTCTGCACGAGCGACCGATCCGAACGAAGGAAACCCTCCTTGTCCGCGTCGAGGATCGCGACGAGGGAGACCTCCGGCAGGTCGAGGCCCTCGCGCAGCAGATTGATCCCGACGAGGACATCGAATGTCCCCAACCGCAGATCGCGGAGGATCTTCACACGGTCGATCGCCGCAATGTCCGAGTGCATGTAGCGCACCCGCACGCCCCGCACCGCGAGGAACTCCGACAGATCTTCCGCCATCCGCTTCGTCAGCGTCGTCACGAGCACGCGCTCGCGCCGCTCCGTCCGGCGGCGGATTTCGCCGAGCAGGTCGTCCACCTGTCCGCGGACCGGTCGCACCTCCACTTCCGGATCCAGCAGTCCCGTCGGCCGAATCAACTGTTCGACGACGACGCCCCCGCTCTTCCGCAACTCGTACTCGCCCGGCGTCGCGCTGACGAAGATCGCGCTCGGCACGAGATCTTCCCATTCCCGGAACGACAGCGGCCGGTTGTCCAGCGCGGACGGGAGCCGGAAACCGAACTCGACCAGCGTCGTCTTTCGACTGCGGTCCCCCTCGTACATGCCGCCGATCTGCGGGATCGACACGTGGGACTCGTCCACGACGACCACATAGTCCTCCGGGAAATAGTCGAGGAGACAGTAGGGGCGGCTGCCCGGCGCCCGGCCGTCCAGGTGCCGGCTGTAGTTCTCGATCCCGGGACAGAACCCCACCTCCGTCAGCATCTCGAGATCGAATCGGGTGCGCTGCTCCAGGCGTTGCGCCTCGAGGAGCCGGCCATCCTGCCGAAGGTGCAGCAGCCGTTCCTCCAGCTCCACGTAGATGGCGTGCCGGGCCTCCTCCAGTCGATGGCCGAGTGTGGCGTAGTGCGTGGCCGGAAAGATCGAGGTTTCCGGGAGGCGCGTGATCGTGACGCCGGTCATCGGATCGATCTTCGAGATGCGTTCGATCGCGTCGCCCCACATCTCGACCCTGACGCCCTGCTCTTCGTACGCGGGCAGGATCTCGATCACGTCGCCCCGCACCCGGAAGGTGCCGCGCACGAAATCGAGATCGTTCCGCGAATACTGGATCTGCACGAGTCCGGAGAGGATCTCCCGACGGGAGATCTCCTGACCTTCGCGCAACGTGAGCATGAGTTCGCGGTACCCCGCGGGATCCCCGAGTCCGTAGATCGCGGACACGGAGGCGACGACAATCACATCCCGCCTTTCCATGAGGGCGGACGTCGCGCGGAGCCGCAGCCGATCTATATCCTCATTGATGGATGCATCTTTCTCTATGAAAGTATCCGTCGCGGGAACATAGGCCTCGGGCTGGTAATAGTCGTAGTAGGAGATGAAATACTCGACGGCATTGCGGGGAAAGAACTGCCGCAGTTCTCCATACAGCTGCGCGGCGAGCGTCTTGTTGTGGCTCATGACGAGCGTCGGGCGATTGACCTCGGCGATCATCGCGGCCAGCGTCACCGTCTTTCCGCTGCCTGTCACGCCCAGCAGTGTCTGCCATTCGTCGCCGCGGCGCACGCCGTCGGCCAACTCGCGAATCGCGGTGGGCTGGTCGCCCATCGGCTCGAATGGAAGCTGAAGGTCGAAGCGGGGCATGGTCTCGGATCTGGCAGCCGGTCACTCGATGGTGAGGCCGCTCTCCCCGAAGGACTCCTTCCGTTCGACGGAGATTACGCCCTTCACGCCCTGGACCTTGCGCATGACTTTCTGCAGATGCGTCAGGTTCTCGACTTCGACGACGAACTGCCCGCGCATCCCTCCCTCGACCCCCTTGATGTCGGCCGACTGAATGTTCGTGCCGGTGTCGCTGACCGCGCGCGCGATGTCCGCGAACAGACCGTGGCGGTCCGTCCCCTCCATGACGATGCGGATCAGGAACCGGCGCTCCCCGTGCGCCTGCCACTCGATCTCCACCCGGCGCTCGGGAGCGTTGGAGAGGTTCAGGACGTTCGGACAGTCCTGCCTGTGGATCGAAACGCCGCGGCCCCGGGTGATATAGCCGATGACCCGGTCGCCGGGGACCGGCTGGCAACACTGCGAGTACCGGACCATCAGGTTTTCCATCCCCTGGATCCGGATCCCCTGCCCGCCTCCGCCCCAGACCTTGTCCACGAGCTTGTGGAGCGGACTCGGACTCTTCTGCGGCACCTCCGGGATGACCTCGGGGAGGATGGCCCGCATTACGCGCGTGACCCCCACGTCCCCCCGGCCGGCGGCCGCATAGAGGGCATCCGATCCTTCGTATCCCAGCGTATCGCACGCCGCCTTGAGAGCCGCTTCATCCACCTTCCCCCGACGGCGGCGCCTCCACTCCCGTTGAACGATGTCCTTCCCCAGCTGGAGCGCGGACTCCTGCTCTTCATCCCGGATCCACTGCCGGATCTCGTGGCGGGCCTTGCTGCTCCGCACGAAGCCCAGCCAGTCCCGGCTCGGCGTCTGCGAATCGGAGGTGAGGATGTGCACGGTGTCCCCGTTCCGGAGCGGACGGCTGAGCGGGGCGATCCGTTCGTTCACTTTCGCCCCCTTGCAGCGCAGCCCGACCTCGGTGTGCACGGCGAAGGCGAAGTCGATGGGCGTGGCCCCTTTCGGCAACTGCTTGACGTCTCCCGCCGGAGTGAAGACGAAGATCTCGTCCTGGAACAGGTCGATGCGGAGGAACTCCATGAACTCCTCCGGCTCGCGCGTCTCCTGCTGCCATTCGAGTACCTGCCGGAACCACGCGAGTTCGTCGTCGACGTCATCTCCGGACCGTCCCTCCTTGTAGCGCCAGTGCGCCGCGATCCCGTACTCGGCGGTGCGGTGCATCTCGTCCGTGCGGATCTGGATCTCGTACAGCGCGCCGCCGGGGCCGAAGATCGTCGTGTGCAGGCTCTGGTACATGTTCGACTTCGGCGTGGCGATGAAGTCGTGGAAGCGCTCGGTGAGCGGCGTCCACTTGTTGTGCACGATGCCGAGGGCGTGGTAGCAGTCGCGCACGGAGTCCACGATGATCCGCATCGCAAGCGTATCGTAGACCTCTTCGTACGGCTTGTCGCGCTTCACCATCTTGCCGTAGATGGACCAGAGGTGCTTGGGGCGCCCCGTGACTTCGCAACCGACGCCGGCGGCGTCCAGTTCGGCCCGGAGCGGCTCCTCCATGCGTCGGATCAGTCCCTCGCGCTCGCCCCGCGTGGCGTTGACTTCCTTCACGAGCTTTCTGTACCCCTCGGGCTCCAGGAACTTGAAGGCGAGATCTTCGAGCTCCCACTTGAGGCGGGCCACCCCGAGGCGGTGGGCGAGCGGCGCGTAGATCTCCCGGGTTTCGAGCGCGATCCGCTCGCGGGCGCCCGCCGGCATGTGCTCCAGCGTCCGCATGTTGTGGAGACGGTCCGCGAGCTTGACCATGATCACGCGCGCGTCGCGGGCCATGGAGAGGAGGAGCTTGCGGTAGGTCTCGACCTGGCGTTCCGCCATGGAGCCGAACGCGAACAGCGAGATCTTCGTAAGACCGTCCACGATGATGGCGATTTCCTCGCCGAACTCCGTCCGGATCTCGTCCACGGTCGTATCCGTGTCCTCCACCACATCGTGGAGGAGCGAAGCGGCGATGCTCACGGTGTCGAGGCGGATCTCGATGAGGATCTTGGCGACTTCCACGCAGTGGCGGATGTAATCCTCGCCAGAGCGGCGCTTCTGGCCCTCGTGCTTCTCCAGGCTGTACTGGAACGCAAGTGCGAGCAGATCGAGGTCGAGGCGGGCCTCGTAGCCCTCGATCGCCTTCATGAAGTCCTCGGGCAGCAGCGAGCGCGGGCCCGCTCCCGGCGCGGCCCGGTCCACTTCCCGCTTGAGGCTGCTCTCCACGCTACGCGCTCCGTCGCTGAGACGTCACCGCCCGAGCGCCGCGATCCATCGGCCCGGGCAACCCGTAAAGGTAGCAGTAGCGCGCGAGTTCGGCGCGGGCCGGGCGGGGAGCGAGTGTTGCGTCCGGGACGCGACGTCAGCAGATGCCGCGTTCGCGAAGGCTCACGTAGGCGCGGTCGCCGAGGATAATGTGGTCGCGGACGGGGATGCCGAGGAGCCGGCCGCTCTCGACGAGCTGGCAGG
>VXMR01000112.1 GCA_009841005.1 Gemmatimonadales bacterium | reverse complement strand
CACCCGGCGGCCGCCGCCCCCGCCCGGCCGCCGCCGCCGGGTGGACGGGGATTCCCTCGACGAAGTGGACCGGATCCTCGACAAGATCCGCGCGGACGGCATGGACTCCCTCTCGGCGCGCGAGCGCGCCTTCCTCGACGAAGTGAGTCGGCAGTACCAGCAGACCAACGGGACGGAGAAGAAGACCCGCACCCACTAGCCGGCCCGCACCCGCGGCGCGGCTGGAGTTTTTCGCCGCCGGTTTCTACAATGTCCGCCCCGCGCGAGCCCCCGGCCGGGAGCGTCGCGCATGGAACGGCCCGTGGCCGGAGCAAGCGCCTGTCGCGGGTCGCCGGCCCCGGTTCCATCCCAGGAGGAGTACATGGCGCCTGCCGCCTCGGAATATCAAACGCGCAACCTTCGCAACGTCGTCCTCTTCGGGCACGGGGGGGCGGGCAAGACGACGCTTGTGGACGCGATGTGCTACATCGCCGGCGGAGCCACGCGGAAGGGCGATGTCCAGAAGGGGAACGCGCTCACCGACTTCACGCCGGAAGAGACCGGCCACAAGATCTCGATCAACCTCGCCGTCGCCCACGCCGTCCGGAACGACGTGCGGATCAATCTCATCGACACTCCCGGCTACCTCGATTTCCTGGGTGAAGTCGTGGCGGGGATCCGCGTGGCGGACGCCGGCATCTGCGTCATCGATGCGATCTCCGGCGTCGAGGTGGGGACGGAAAAGACCTGGGCCGCCGCGGACGCCGCGAGCCTGCCCCGGGCCGTCTTCGTGTCGCTGATGGACCGCGACAACGCGGACTTCCGAAACACCCTCGGCCAGATCCGCGGCGAACTCACCTCCGCCGCGATGCCGGTCCACGTCCCCATCGGGGCGGGCGCCGACTTCAGCGGCTTCGTCGACCTCCTCACGATGAAGGCCCACACCTCCAAGGGTGGGGACAAGGGGGCGGCCGGCGTCGCCGACGCACCCGAGGATATCGCGTCGGAGGTGGAGGACCTCAGGGAGGAGCTCATCGAGGCGATCGTGTCGGGGGATGACGACCTGCTCGAAGCTTATTTCGAGGGAGAGGAACTCGATCCCGGCCGCCTCGGCGAAGTGTTCGCGGAAGCGATCCGCTCCGGCGACATCGTCCCCGTGTTCTGCGGCTCATGCCAGACGAGCGCGGGAGTGCCGGCGCTCATGGACCGCATCGTGGAACTCTTCCCCTCGCCCGACCGCGCCGCGTCCCAGAGCGCGAGCGACGGAAACGGCGAAGTGTCGCTGGAGCCGGGAGCCGGGTCGCCCACCGCGGCGCTCGTCTTCAAGACGACGTCGGAGCCCCACGTCGGCGACCTGAGCTATTTCCGCGTCTTCTCCGGCCGGATCACGAACGGCGTCACGCTCGCGAACCCCGACCGTTCCGCGAGCGAGCGCATCGCGCATCTTGCGATTCCGCACGGGGCGCGCCGCATCGACGTCGACGCGCTGAACCCCGGCGACATCGGGGTCGTGACGAAGCTCAAGGACACGCACACCGGGGACACGCTCTGCGACAGCGGGAGCCAGCTCTCCTTCGGCGGGATCGAATGGCCCCAGCCGGATCTCTCCCTCGCCGTCACCGCCCGCACGCGGGCCGACGAGGACAAGATCGGCAGCGGCCTCGCGAAGCTGCACGAGGAGGATCCGACCTTTTCCTCCGGCTACGATCCCGAGCGGGGCCAGACGATCATCCGCGGGCTCGGCGAGATCCACCTCAACATCTCGCTGGAGAAGATGACTCGGAAGTACGGGGTCAACGTGGACACGCACCAGCCGAACATCGCCTACCGCGAGACGATCACGAAGACGGCGGACGGGCAGGGGCGGCACAAGAAGCAGTCGGGCGGGCGCGGACAGTTCGGCGACTGCTACATCCGGCTCAGCCCGTTGCCGCGCGGGGAGGGGTACAAGTTCGTCGATTCGATCAAGGGCGGCGTGATCCCGACCAAGTTCGTCCCGGCCGTGGGGAAGGGGATCGGGGAGGCGTCGAACCGGGGCGTCCTCGCCGGCTACCCGCTCGTCGACTTCCAGGCCGAGTGCTACGACGGATCGCATCACTCCGTCGACAGCTCCGACATCGCCTTCCAGATCGCGGGATCGATCGCATTCCAGAAGGTTGCCCGGGACGCGAACCCCGTGATCCTCGAGCCGATCATGGAGGTCGAGGTCGAGACGCCCGAGGAATACATGGGCGAGGTGATGGGAGACCTCAACCAGCGGCGGGGCCGCGTGCTCGGCATGGACTCGAAGGGGCGGCGGCAGGTCGTGAAGGCGCACGTCCCGCAGGCCGAACTCTACAAGTACTCCGCCGCGCTGCGCTCCCTGACGCACGGAAAGGCGACGCACACGCGCAGCCTGGCTGCGTACGAGCAGGTTCCTCCGCATGTTCAGGAGAAGGTGATCGCCGAGTCGCAGCGCGAAGACGACTAGCAGGACGAGCGGGCGGTAGCCGGTGGCGGGCCATTCGAAGTGGTCGAAGATCAAGCGCCAGAAGGCGGTGACCGACAAGGCGAAGGGGAAGCTCTTCTCCAAGCTCGGTCGCGAAATCGCCGTGGCGGCGCGGGAAGGCGGAGGAGATCCGGACTTCAATCCGCGCCTGCGGACCGCGATCGACAACGCGAAGAGCCAGCGGATGCCGGCCGACAACATCGATCGCGCCGTGCGCCGCGGGACGGGGGACCTGCCGGGCGCGAACTTCGAGGAGGTCACGCACGAGGGCTACGCGCCGGGCGGCGCCGCGCTCTACCTCGAGTGCCTGACGGACAACCCCCGGCGCACGCTGGCCGAACTCCGGCACCTGCTCGACAAGCGGGGCGGCAACCTGGGCCAGAGCGGCTCCGTCGCGTGGATGTTCGAACGCAAGGGTCAGATCCTCGTCTCCGCCGACGAGTGCGACGAGGACGCGGTGCTCGACGCGGCGCTCGAGGCGGGGGCGGAGAACTTCGAGTCCGAGGACGGGATGTACGTGGTGACGACGACCGCGCCCGACTTCCACGACGTCCTGGGCGCGTTGCGCGACGCCGGCCTTCCGGTCGAGGAGGCGGAACTCGCGATGGTGCCCGGCAACACGGTGAAACTGGAGGGGCGCGACGCGGAGAAGGTCCTCGCCGTCCTGCACGCGCTCGACGAGCACGACGACGTGCTGAAGGTGAATACGAACGTGGATCTGGAGGAGGCGGAGGGGGCGGACTGGGAGGCTCCCTGAAGGTGCTGGGCGTCGACCCGGGCACGCGGGCGACCGGCTACGGCTTCGTCGAAGGGCGCCGCCCGGGAGGGCCCGCGTATCGCCTCATCGAGTGCGGCGTCGTGCGGCCGCGCGGAGAGGGCCTCCCCGGGCGTCTCGTCGACATCCACACCGCGGCGCTTGAACTCATCGACCGGTTGGAGCCGACCTGCGTGGCCATCGAGAGCGCCTTCCACGGGCGGAACGCGCGCACCGCGCTCGTGCTCGGGCACGCCAGGGGCGTCCTCGTGCTTGCCGCCGCGCTCCGGGAGCTGCCGGTGCACGAGTACGCGCCGCGCGAAATCAAGAAGCGCGTCGTCGGGACAGGCGCCGCGAGCAAGGAACAGGTCGGGTTCATGGTCAAGCACCACCTGCGGCTCGGCGAGCCGCCGCGTCCGGCGGATGCGGCGGACGGGTGCGCGGTCGCGCTCTGCCACCTCCTCGGCGGACCGACCCGGTGATCCGGCGTCTTCGGGGCGAACTCATCGGGCGCGCGGAGGGCGCCGTCGAGGTCCTCACGGGCGACGGCGTCGGCTATGAGGTCGGCGTGCCGCTCGGGCTCGCCGGACGCCTCCCGCCCGAGGGGTCCGAGGTCGAACTGCACACGGTCCTCGTCGTGCGCGACGACGCCTTCGAGCTGTTCGGCTTCGAGACGCCGCGCGACCGCGAACTCTTCCAGCGGCTCCGGGTCCCGAGCGGGGTGGGCCCCCGGCTCGCGCTCGCGATCCTGGGAGCGCTCCGGCCCGAACGCGTCGTGCGCGCGATCCGGGCCAAGGACCACCGCACGCTCCAGACCGTGAGCGGCGTCGGCAAGAAGACGGCCGAACGCATCGTGATCGAACTCGCGGACAAGCTCGACGACCTCGGCGACATGGGCGACGACCCCGTGCCGGGCGGGGGGGTCGCCGCGGCGGCCGTGCAGGCGCTGCGCGGCCTCGGCTACCCGCGCTCCCAGAGCGAGAACGCCGTCAGCCGCGCCATGCAGGGACTCGCGCAGGCGGGCGAGGAGCCCGACGTGGGGGCCGAGGAACTCGTGCGCCGCGCGCTGCAGCACGTATGACCGCACCGGGGCCGCCGGGCCGATCCGGCGACACGAGGAACGCGGGCGACCCGGGCGCCGGGGGCGATGCGGGCGCCGGGGGCGAGGCCCGTCCGCGCACGGAGATCACGACGCCGGAGGTGCTCGAGAGCGACGAGCGCCCGGACGCCTCGCTGCGCCCGCGGCGGCTCGACGAGTTCATCGGACAGGCGCGGGTCAAGGAAAGCCTCTCCGTCTTCGTGGAGGCGGCGCTGGGTCGCGAGGAAGCGCTCGACCACACCCTCTTCTACGGTCCTCCGGGCCTCGGGAAGACGACGCTCGCTCTCCTCCTCGCGGAGGAACTCGGCGTCGGGATCAAGCTCACATCGGGCCCCGTGCTCGAGAAGCCGGGCGATCTCGCGGGCCTGCTCACGAACCTCCCGCCGCGCGGGATCCTCTTCATCGACGAGATCCACCGTCTCCGGCCCGTGATCGAGGAGTTCCTCTATCCGGCGATGGAGGATTACCGCATCGAGATCCGGCTCGGCGACGGGCTCCGGGTGGAGACCTTCTCGATGAAGCTCGAGCGCTTCACGCTCGTGGGCGCGACGACCCGTTTCGGGCTCCTGACCGCCCCAATGCGCGCGCGCTTCGGCGTCATCGAGCGCCTCGGCTACTACCCGCCGGAGGAACTCGCGCGCATCGTCACTCGCTCCGCGAGCCTCCTCGACATCCCGATCACGCCCGGGGGCGCCGGGGAGATCGCCCGCCGCGCCCGCGGCACCCCCCGGATCGCGAACCGCCTCCTGCGCCGCGTCCGCGACTACGCGCAGGTACGGAGCGACGGCACGATCGATTCCGGGACGGCGGAGAAGGGCCTCACGCTGCTAAACGTCGACGAGTACGGCCTTGACGAGATGGACGCGCGCGTGCTGAAGGCGATCATCGAGACCTTCGACGGGGGGCCGGTGGGACTCGCCTCCCTCGCGGTCGCCGTGGGTGAGGACGCGGGGACGCTCGAGGAGGTCTACGAGCCGTACCTGATCCAGAACGGGTACATGCAGCGCACGTCACGCGGCCGCGTGGCCACCCGGAAGGCGTACGAGCGCTTCGGTTACGCCCTCCCGAGCGACCGGGCAGGGTCGGAGGGCGGGGCACAGGGTGCGCTGTTCGGCGATGACGGATGAGCGGGCGGGCCGGACGGAGGCGTACGATTACGAGCTGCCGGCCGAGCTGATCGCGGCCCGCCCGGCCGCGCGGCGCGACGCCAGCCGCCTCCTCGTGCTGGATCGCGGGCGGCGCCGCTTCACGGACGCGGCCTTCCCCGCGCTGATCGAGCGGCTCCGCGCCGGCGATGCCGTCGTCGTCAACGACAGCCGCGTCTTCCCGGCCCGGCTGCTGGGCCGCAAGCCGACCGGCGCGCGCGCCGAGATCCTCCTCATCCGCCCCGAGTCCGACGCGCTCCAGCCGTTCGCCCCCTTCGACGAGGCGGACACCCACTTCTGGCGCGCCATGGTCCGCCCCGGCGGCAAGCTCAAGCCCGGCCGCACGGTGGACATCGCGGACGGGTTCGCCGTCGAGATCCTCGACTCCGCCTCCGACGGCACCCGCCTCGTGCGGCTGGCCGGCGACGCCGACCCGTGGAGCCTGATCCTGCGCCACGGCCGCGTCCCCCTCCCGCCGTACATCGTCCGCGGCGCCCCAGAGGAGCCGGTTGGGGCCCGGGACGGGGCGTGGCAGGCGTGCGACGATGCCGACGACCGGGAGCGCTACCAGACGGTGTATGCGGCGCCGGCCGGGAGCGTCGCCGCCCCGACGGCGGGACTTCATTTCACCCGGGAGACGCTCGCCGCGATCGAGGCCCGAGGCGTCCGTCTCGTCTCCCTCACCCTCCACGTCGGGTTCGGCACCTTCCGCCCCGTGACCGCGGACCGGATCGACGCGCACGAAGTCGCCCGCGAGGCGTACAGCTTCTCCGCCTCCGCGGCCGCGGCCCTGAACGCGACGCGCGCGGCGGGCGGGCGCGTGTTCGCCGTCGGCACGACCTCCTGCCGCGTGCTGGAGACCGTCGTCGCGGGCGGCGGCAGGGGCGGCGGCGTTCCGGCGGGAGGCCCCTTCGAACCGGGGCGGGGCTGGACGGACCTCTTCATCCGTCCGCCGTACACCTTCCGCGCGGTGGACGCCCTCGTGACGAACTTCCACCTTCCGCGCTCCAGCCTGCTCATGCTCGTCGCGGCATTCGCGGGCCGGGAACTCACGCTCGAGGCCTACGCGCACGCGATCCGCGAGCGATACCGCTTCTATTCGTACGGCGACGCGATGGTCATCACATGAGGACGATTCCGTGACGGGCCCCGCAGACGCCGTGACGGGCCCCGCAGACGTCGCGATGGGACCGCCGGACGCCGCGGCCGGACCCACGGACGCCGGGCGCTTTCGCGTCGAGGGGACGAGCGGGCGGGCGCGCGCCGCGACCCTCCGCCTGTCGCGGGGCACGATCCACACCCCCTGCTTCATGCCCGTCGGGACGCTCGGGACGGTGAAATCGCTCACCCCCGGGGAACTCCGCGACGCGGGGGTCGAGGTCCTGCTCGGGAACGCCTATCACCTCTACCTGAGGCCGGGCACGCGCGTGCTACAGGAACTCGGCGGGCTCCACCGTTTCATGGGATGGGACGGTCCCATCCTCACCGACTCCGGCGGGTTCCAGGTCTTCTCGCTCGCCCGCATCAACCGGATCGACGACGAGGGCGTCACCTTCCGCAGCCACCTGGACGGGAGCCTGCACCGGCTCACGCCGGAACTCTCGATGGAGATCCAGGCCGCCATCGGCTCCGACATCCGCATGGCGTTCGACGAATGTCCCCCCGCGGAGTCTTCCCCCGAGGCCGCGCGGACGGCGGTAGAACGCACGCTCGCCTGGCTGGCGCGGTGCCGGGCGAGTCACGAAGCGCACCGGGATGCGCATCCGGACGAGGACGGCCTCCTCTTTCCCATCGTCCAGGGCGCCTCCTGCGAGGACCTTCGTCTCGAGTCCGTCGAACGCACGCTCGCGATGGGCGAGTGGCCGGGCGTCGGGATCGGAGGACTCTCCGTAGGCGAGGAGAAAGACGTGACGCACCGCGTGCTCGACGCGATCGAACCCGTCCTTCCCGCCGACCGGCCCCGCTACCTGATGGGCGTCGGCTATCCCGACGACGTCATCGAGGCGGTGCGGCGCGGCGTGGACATGTTCGACTGCGTGGCGCCGACCCGGAACGGCCGGAACGGCACCGCCTTCACCGCCGAGGGTACCCTCAACATCAAGGGTGCGCGCTTCGCATCCGACCCCGCGCCGCTCGACGAGACGTGCGACGGCCCCTGCTGCACCGACTACAGCCGCGCCTACCTGCGGCACCTCTTCGTGAGCGGCGAACTGCTCGGCCTGCGGCTCCTCTCGCTGCACAACGTGCGCTTCCTGATCCGATTGACTTCCCACGCGCGCGCGGCGATCCTGCGGGGCCAATATGACCGCTGGGCCGACGACTGGCTTGCGACCTACCGGCGCGGCCCCCCGAGCCCCGCTACCGAACAGGAAGGTGAGGACGGACCATGCTGATGCTGAACCTCATGGCCGCCCCCCAAGGAGGGGCGCCGAATCAGGCCGCCAGCCTGATGATGGTGTTCGGATTCATCGCCATCTTCTACTTCCTCTTCTTCCGTCCGCAGCGAAAGCAGCAGAAGGAGCACGCGGAGCTGGTGAAGAACCTGAAGCGGGGGGACAAGGTTTCGACGATCGGCGGCATCGTGGGCGAGA
>VXMR01000158.1 GCA_009841005.1 Gemmatimonadales bacterium | reverse complement strand
TCTGGCGCACGAACCAGGACACGGCGATCAACCAGCGGCCGATCGTCCGGGTCGGGGACCGCGTGGAAGCGGGCGATGTCATCGCGGACGGTGCCGGCACGGACGGCGGTTCGCTCGCGCTCGGACGTAACGCGCTCGTCGCTTTCATGCCCTGGTTCGGCCACAATTTCGAGGACGCCATCGTGATCAGCGAGAAGCTGGTCAAGGGAGATGTCTACACGTCGGTCCACATCCAGGAACTCGAACTCCACGTCCGGGACACGAAACGCGGGATGGAGGAGATCACGCGCGAGATCCCCAACGTGGCCGAGGAAGCGCTCGTGGACCTCGACGACCGGGGAATCGTCCGCATCGGTGCCGCGGTCCGCTCGGGCGACATCCTCGTCGGCAAGATCACGCCGAAAGGCGAAACGGAGCTTTCCCCCGAAGAAAAGCTGCTGACGGCGATCTTCGGCGAGAAGGCGAAGGATGTGAAGGACAGCTCGCTGCGCGTTCCCCCCGGCGTCGAGGGGACCGTGATCGACGTCAAGATCTTCTCGAGGCGGATCGACGATCCGCTGCTCGAGCGGGAGCACGGCGAGCGAATCGCCGAACTGCGCGAGGGCGAGCGCGAAGAAATCGCACGGGTGATGGAAGCCCGGGACGAGGAGATCCTGGAGTTGCTTCAGGGGGAGACGGTCGTTCTCTGCCTCGGCCGGGGCTCCCTCGCACCGCTCTTCGCCGAGGGCACGAAGCTGACGAAGACGAAGCTTCGGAGCATCGACCTGGGAGAGATCGACCTCGGGACGCTGAAGGTGAAGACGGAGAAGTCGAACGACCTGATCCGGCGCGTGGAGGCCGAGGCGCGCACGCGGGTGGAGCGGATACGCGAGCGTACGGAAGAGGGAATCGACAAGATCTTCCAGCCCGACGAGTTGTCCCCCGGCGTCGTCCAGCTCGTGAAGGTCTACCTGGCGGAGAAGCGAAAGATCTCGGTGGGAGACAAGATGGCCGGCCGGCACGGGAACAAGGGCATCATCGCTCGCGTGGTTCCGGAAGAGGACATGCCGGTCCTGCCCGACGGACAGTCCATCGAGATCGTACTCAATCCGCTCGGCGTACCGAGCCGGATGAACGTGGGACAGATCCTCGAGACCACGCTGGGCTGGGCGGCCCGCGCTCTCGGCTTCGAAGCGAATACGCCCGTCTTCCAGGGAGCGACCGAGCATGAGATCGGCGCCCTCCTGAAGATCGGGGGCGCCTACTGGGCGGCTCGCACGCTCGGGTCGGACGTGGGACCGCCCGAACTCTCCTACGAGAAGATCCAGGCGCTCGTCAACGAGATTCAGGCCCGGGAAGGAGACGATCCGGTCTCGGCCGACCCGGCCAGTCTCGGACGCACGCTCGACGATTATCTCGAGGGAGGAGGCGAGCTCGCCTCGTACCTGCGGAGCCTGGCCGCCTTTGTCCTCCGGGTCGTGCGCGATGTCTCGGGCGCGACGACGGCGGCGAAGCTGGAGTCCGAGGGCTGGCCGAAGACGGCCGCGCTTTCCGGGCGGCGCAGGATCACCTCGGGCGTGGACGCGGCCGTCGTCGAGCTCATGGAGCGCGCCGGGCTGCGTTCGAACGGCAAGATGAGGCTGCGCGACGGTCGCACGGGCGACGAGTTCGTGGCGGACATCGCGGTCGGCGAGATCTACATGATGAAGCTCTCACACCTCGTCGACGACAAGATCCACGCACGCTCCATCGGCCCCTACAGCCTTGTCACGCAGCAGCCGCTGGCCGGCAAGGCGCAGTTCGGAGGGCAGCGCTTCGGCGAGATGGAAGTGTGGGCGCTGGAAGCCTACGGCGCGGCCCACACGCTGCAGGAGATGCTGACCGTCAAGTCGGATGACGTGACGGGACGGAGCCGGGTGTACGAGGCGATCGTGAAGGGCGACAACCTGCCCAAGCCGGGGGTGCCCGAGAGCTTCAACGTGCTCGTCAAGGAACTACAGGCGCTGGGGTTGAGCGTGACGCTCGGCGGCGACGAGTCGGAGCCGCTGTTCTAGCGAAACAAGAGGGTAACAGATGATCGATTTTCCGCGAAATCGCAGTGCGGGTTCGTCCGAGTTCGACTGGATTCAGATCAAGCTCGCCTCGCCCGAGGAGATCCGTTCCTGGAGTCACGGAGAGGTCACGAAGCCGGAGACGATCAACTACCGGTCCTTCAAGCCGGAGCGCGACGGCCTCTTCTGCGAGCGCATCTTCGGGCCGGTCAAGGACTGGGAGTGCCACTGCGGAAAATTCAAGCGAATCCGATACCGCGGACACATATGCGACAAGTGCGGGGTCGAGGTCACGCTGTCCAAGGTTCGCCGCGAGCGGATGGGTCACATCGAACTCGCGGTGCCCGTGGCCCATATCTGGTTCTTCAAGACGCTCCCTTCGCAGATGGGCTACCTGCTCGGGATGAAGCTGCGGGATCTCGAAAAGGTCATCTACTACGCCGCGCACGTCGTCACCGAGCCCGGCCGGCAGGATGTCGAGTTCAAGCAGGTTCTGGAAGAGGATGAGTACTGGGAGCTGACGGACAAGGCGCGCGAGGAGGGGGACACCGAATTCCGCGCCGAAATCGGGGCCGAAGGGATCCGGACGCTGCTTGGGCAGCTCGACGTCGACGAACTCGCCGAGCAGCTGCGCTACGAGGTGGTGCACGAGACCTCGAAGCACCGGAAGAAGAAGAAGCTCAAGCGGCTCAAGGTGATCGACGCGATCCGCAACAGCGACGACGAAGTCTCCAGGCGTAACAGCCCCGAACACATGATCATGGATGTGATTCCGGTGATTCCGCCGGATCTGCGTCCCCTCGTGCCGCTGGACGGCGGGCGGTTCGCGACGTCGGACCTCAACGATCTCTACCGTCGCGTGATCAATCGGAACAACCGGCTCAAGAAGCTGCTCGAAATGCGCGCGCCGGAGGTGATCCTGCGCAACGAGAAGCGCATGCTCCAGGAGGCGGTGGACGCGCTGTTCGACAACGGGCGCCGCGGCAAGGCGATTCGCGGAAGGGGCAAGCGGCCGCTCAAGTCCCTCTCGGACATGCTCAAGGGCAAGCAGGGCCGGTTCCGGCAGAATCTGCTCGGAAAGCGCGTCGACTATTCCGGCCGGTCGGTCATCGTCGTGGGTCCGGAACTCCGGCTGCACCAGTGCGGGCTGCCGAAGAAGATGGCCGTCGAGCTCTTCAAGCCGTTCATCATCCACGAACTCGAGCGGCGCCTGCACGCCGAGACGGTGAAGCGCGCCAAGAAGCTCGTCGAACTCGACGACCCGACGGTCTACGAGGTCCTCGAGGACATCATCAAGGATCACCCGGTGCTCCTGAACCGGGCTCCGACGCTTCACCGGCTGGGGATCCAGGCCTTCGAGCCGGTGCTCGTGGAGGGGAAGGCCATCCGCATTCACCCGCTCGTGTGCGCGGCGTTCAACGCGGACTTCGACGGCGACCAGATGGCGGTTCACGTCCCGCTGTCCTTCGAATCGCAACTCGAGGCGCGGATCCTCATGCTGTCGAGCAACAACATTCTGAAACCGGCGAACGGTCGGCCGATCGCGTCGCCGTCCCAGGACATGGTCCTCGGCTGCTACTACATGACGAAGGTCCGGCCGGACTTCGACGAGTACGAGGACGGATCGGATCTCCCTCACTTCGCGAGCGCGGACCAGGTTGAAATGGCGCTCGAAGCGGGATATCTGCGCTCGCCCGCGGGGACGCCGGACTACCACCTGCCGATTCGGCTGCTCGTCGACGAGGAGGCCGACGACGGCCAGGTCGAGCGGAGGTGGGTCGTGACCAGCGTCGGACGCGCCCTCTTCAACGCGATCCTTCCCTCCCGGGTGCCGTACGTGAACGAGACGCTGGGCAAGGGTGCGCTGGGAGACCTCGTCTTCCGGTCGTTCCGGCTCGCGGGACTCGAGGACACCACGGCGTTTCTCGATCAACTCAAGGATTTCGGGTTCCGCAGCGCGACGAAGGCCGGCGTTTCCATTGGACTCGACGACATGGAAATCCCGACCGAGAAGCAGGAGATCCTCGGAGAGGCCCAGGAGGACGTGAACCGGTTCACGAAGGCGTACCACCGCGGCGTGATCTCCTTCGGGGAGCGGTACAACAAGGTGATCGATGCCTGGACCCACGCGAACAACGACGTCGCCGACGCGATGGTCCGCGGACTCCAGCAATCGAGGCATGGCTTCAACCCGATCTTCATGATGTTCGATTCGGGCGCCCGGGGTTCCCGGGACCAGATCCGGCAGCTCGCGGGAATGCGGGGCCTGATGGCCAAGCCCCAGAAGAAGCTGACCGGCGGCATCGGCGAGATCATCGAGAGCCCGATCCGCTCCAACTTCAGAGAGGGCCTCAGTGTGCTCGAGTACTTCATCTCGACGCACGGGGCGCGGAAGGGGCTCGCCGACACTGCCCTCAAGACGGCGGACGCCGGCTACCTGACGCGCCGGCTCGTCGATGTGGCGCAGGATGTCACGATCATCGAGGAGGACTGCAACACGATCCTCGGGCTTGACGTCACCGCGCTCAAGGAGGGTGAGGACATCATCGAGCCGCTGTCGGATCGCGTCGCCGGCAACATCGCGGCGGAAGCCGTGATCGACCCCATCGACGACGAAGTCATCGTCGAGGCCGGGGATATGATCACGGAGGCGCGGGCGCGGGCCATCGATGAGAGCGGCGTCCAGCAGGTTCGCATCAAATCGGTCCTCACCTGCGAGTCGCGCCGGGGCATCTGCCAGCAGTGCTACGGTCGCAATCTCGCGACGATGGAACTCGTCGACCTCGGTGAGGCGGCGGGAATTCTCGCGGCGCAGTCGATCGGCGAGCCGGGGACGCAGCTCACGCTCAGAACCTTCCACATCGGAGGGACGGCGGCACGGATCGCGGCGCAGACCCAAAGGCGCTCCAAGCTCGAAGGCCGGATCGCTTTCGAGCGCGTGACGACCGTCACGAGTCCGTCGGGCGATACGATCGTCACGAGCCGTGAGGGCGAACTTCTCATGAAGACGCCGGACGACCGCATCCTGTCGCGGCTCGCCATCCCCTACGGTGCAACGCTCTTCGTGGAGGACGACACCGACGTGGCGCATGGGGACCTGCTCTTCGGCTGGGACCCCTATTCCGAGCCCATCGTGGCGGACAAGAAGGGGAAGATCCGGTTCACGGACATCGTTCCGGAAGAGACGGTTCGCGAGGAACTCGACGAAGCGACGGGGCGGCGTCAGCAGGTCATCATCGACGACCGGGAGAAGAAGCTCCACCCCGTCATCAACATCGTGAGCGGGAAGGGCGCCCAGCTGCGCGAGTTCATCGTGCCGGTCGGCACCCAGCTGCTCGTGCAGGATGGACAGGCCGTCAACGCGGGGGAGACCCTCGCCAAGATCAGCCGCGAGGCCTACAAGACCCGCGACATCACGGGTGGGTTGCCGCGGGTTGCCGAGCTGTTCGAGGCGCGAAGGCCGAAGGATCCCGCGACGATCACGGAGGTCGACGGGCGCGTATCGTTCGGAGGGATCAAGCGCGGGAAGCGCGAGATCATCGTGACCATGGACGACGGCGAGGAGATGGTGTACCAGATCCCCGTCGGCAAGCACCTTCGCGTGCACGAGGGAGACCTTGTGCGGGCAGGTGACCGGCTCTCCGAGGGTCCGGTGAATCCGCACGACATCCTGCGCGTCCGGGGACCCCGGGCGGTGCAGGAGTACCTGCTCAACGAGATCCAGGAGGTCTACCGCCTGCAGGGCGTACGGATCAACGACAAGCATATCGCGGTGATCGTACGTCAGATGTTGCAGAAGGTCCGCATCACGGATCCGGGCGGCACGGAATTCCTCGAGGGCGAGCATGTGGATCGGATGGAGTTCCGCGACGCGACGCGCGAGGTCCTCGAAGGTGGAGGCAAACCCCCGCGGGCGGAACCGATCCTGCTCGGGATCACGAAGTCGAGCCTAACTACGGAGTCCTTCATCAGCGCGGCCTCCTTCCAGGAGACGACGCGCGTGCTTACGGACGCCGCCGTGCGTGGGGCGAAGGACCGCCTCAGAGGGCTCAAGGAGAACATCATCATCGGGCATCTGGTCCCGGCAGGTACGGGGACGCACCGGTTCTCCGATATCGAATTCCTCGTGGACGACGCGCTGAAGGAGCAGATCGATTCCATGCGGCGCAGGGTCGTCCCCGAGGAGATGCCCCGGAGTCTCTTCTCGGACCTTCGGGACCAGGCTGAGGAGGACGAGGCCACAGTGGCGGAGGAGGGCGCGGTCCTGACGACCTGACGTCCGTCCGACACCGCAGCGGGGGGTGCGTTTACGGGATCTCCGCACCCCCTCTCCGCAACGGAAGTTGCTTGACACCGAGAGGCGTCAGGACTACTCTCTCTTGTCTGTCGACCGACCGGTCGGCAGTCGCCGCGGGGGCGGTTCGGATCCGTCCCCGATTTTTTTACCCCCAACGGCCGGGCCCCGAGTTCGGTGATCGGCGCACCGGTGCGGCCGAAGGGAGCGATGGAGCGGGAATGCCGACCATCAATCAGTTGGTTCGCAAGGGCCGCAGGAAGGTCCGGAAGAAGAGCAAGGCGCCGGCGCTGGAGGGGAACCCCCAGAAGCGCGGCGTGTGCACGCGCGTGTACACCACGACGCCGAAGAAGCCGAATTCGGCACTGCGGAAGGTCGCGCGCGTGCGACTCACGAACGGATACGAAGTCACCGCGTATATCGGAGGCGAGGGCCACAACCTCCAGGAACACAGCATCGTCCTGATCCGGGGCGGGCGAGTGAAGGACCTGCCGGGTGTGCGGTATCACATCATCCGCGGGACCCTCGACGCGTCGGGCGTGGACGACAGGAACCAGGGCCGGTCGAAGTACGGTTCGAAGAAGAGGAAATAGCTCGGAGTCTCTCGGAAATTCGAGCGGGCCGAACACCGTTGGGCCCGGCCTCGGAATCCGTGGCCGGGCTTTATTGCGAAGTCTCCGGGTGAACCCGGAGCCGGATATGGCGAAACGAGATGCCACGACGAAACCGTGCCGAACAGCGTGAGGTGATTCCGGACTCCCGATACGGGAGCACGGAGGTGACGAAGTTCATCAACATGCTGATGCTGGACGGAAAGAAGTCCCTCGCCGAGCAGATCTTCTACGATGCGATGCAGAACATCGAAATGAAGACGGGACAGCCGGCGATGAACGTGTTCCGGCAGGCGCTGCAGAACGCGAAGCCGATCCTCGAGGTTCGGAGTCGGCGCGTAGGCGGCGCGACGTACCAGGTACCGATGGAAGTGTCGTACCGGCGGCGCGATTCGCTCGCGCGCCGATGGCTAGTGCAGTACTCGCGTGCCCGCTCCGGCAAGACGATGGCGCAGCGGCTCGCCGGCGAACTGCTCGACGCCGCCCGCGGCGACGGGGGGGCGGTGAGGAAGAAGGAGGACGTGCACCGGATGGCGGACGCGAACAAGGCGTTTGCGCATTACCGCTGGTAAATGGGTCCGTCCGGCACCCGAGGTTCGGCAGATAGAGACCAATAGATCGACTCATGGAGAGAAGAACGCCGCTCGAGCGGCTTCGGAATATCGGCATCATGGCGCACATCGATGCCGGAAAGACGACGACGACCGAACGGGTCCTGTTCTACACCGGCCGGACGCATCGCCTGGGCGAAGTGCATCATGGCGACGCGACGATGGACTGGATGGAGCAGGAGCAGGAACGCGGCATCACGATCACATCGGCCGCCACCACCTGTAACTGGACCCACCACGGCGAACCCTACCGCATCAACATCATCGACACGCCGGGACACGTCGACTTCACGGTCGAGGTGGAGCGCAGCCTTCGCGTGCTCGACGGCGCGGTGGCCCTCTTCTGCGCCGTTGGCGGCGTGGAGCCGCAGTCCGAGACGGTATGGCGGCAGGCCGACAAGTACGGCGTCCCGCGCATCGCGTTCGTCAACAAGATGGACCGCGTCGGCGCCGACTTCATGAACGTCGTCCGGATGATGCGCGACCGCCTGGGTGCGAACGCGCATCCGCTTCAGATCCCCCTCGGCGAGGGTGAACTCTATACGGGCATGGTCGACCTCATTCGTGAGGTCAAGGTCGTCTACGACGATGAATCCCTGGGCGCGCGCTGGACCGAAGGCC
>VXMR01000018.1 GCA_009841005.1 Gemmatimonadales bacterium | reverse complement strand
CTCGTCCCGATGCTGATCGGCTTCTTCGCGATCGCGGAGGCGCTGGCGGCGGTGACCGGCCGGCGCAGGTCGACGCCCCCCGGAGGCGGCATCGCGGGCGCGCTCCCCGGGGCCCGCGAACTGTTCGGACTGTGGCGAACGATTCTGCGGGGATCCGCCATCGGGGGTCTGATCGGGGCCATCCCGGGGGCGGGGGCGACGATTGCGTCCATCGTCGCGTGGAACGAGGAGCGCCGGGTCTCGAAGACGCCGGAGCGGTTCGGGACGGGCCTGCCGGCGGGAATCGCGGCGCCGGAGGCCGCGAACAACTCGTGCGTGGGGGCGGCGATGATCCCGCTCCTCGCGCTCGGGATCCCCGGTTCCGCCAGCGCCGCGGTCCTCCTCGGGGGGCTCACCGTGCAGGGCGTGGCGCCGGGTCCGCTGCTCATGACGGAGCGCTCCGAACTCGTCTACGCGCTGTACGCGGGATTCGTGGTGGCGGTGCTCCTCATGCTGGCCGTGGGACGCCTCGGGATCCCCCTGTGGACACGGGTCGTCCGGCTGCGGCCGTCGATCCTGATGCCGCTCGTCGTCGCGATCTCGCTCGTGGGCACCTTCTCCCTCCGCGGCAACGCGGCGGATGCGTGGGCCGCCCTCTTCTTCGGGCTCGTCGGCTTCGCTATGCTGCGGGGCGGCTACCCGCTGGCGCCGGCGGTGCTCGGCCTCATCCTCGGTCCCATGATCGAGACGAACTATCGGCGGGCGCTGAGCCTGTCCTCGGGGTCGCACTCGGTCTTCCTGGAGAGCCCGATCAGCCTGGTGCTGCTCGTGCTGGCGGCGGTGAGCTTCGCGGCCCCGGCGGTCCGCAGCCGCCTGATTTCCGGGAGGGCGCGAGCGCCCGAACCCGTACCCGACGCACCCGAAGGATCCGACACACACGACCACGAACCCCGGCGAGAGGAACACGAGTGAGCGCGACGCGTGCGGTCATCGACTTCATACTCGAGACATCGATCGACGATTTCCCCGAGAGACTGCTGGCCGAGGGGCGGCGATGCGTGACCGACGGCACCGGCGTGATCCTCGCCGGCTCGACGGACGCCTGCTCGCGCATCGTCCGCGACCAGATTGCCGTGCAGGGCGGGAACCCGCAGGCGACGGTGCTGGGCCCGCCGGACGTGCGCGCCCCCGCCTCGCTCGCCGCGCGGGCGAACGGCACGGCGGGCCACGCGATGGATTTCGACGACACGCAGCTCTCGAACGCGCCGGACCGGATCTTCGGGCTCCTCACGCACCCGACGGTCGCCCCTCTCGCGGCGGGATACGCGATGGCGGAGAGGGAAGGGGCCACGGGGGCCGGGTTCCTGGAGGCCTTTCTCATCGGGTTCGAGGTGGAGTGCAAGATCGCCGAGGCGATCGACCCGAGGCACTACATGGAGGGCTTCCACTCGACGGCGACGATCGGCACGCTCGGCGCCTGCGCCACGGCGGCGAAGCTGGCCGGGCTGGGGGCGGACGACCTCGCGATGGCGCTCGGGATCGCCGCGAGCCTGTCATCGGGGATCCGGCTCGGATTCGGCACGATGACGAAGCCGCTCCACGCGGGCCGGGCCGCGGAGAACGGCATCCTGGCGGTCGACCTCGCCGCCCGCGGCTTCACGGCCGGGCACGACGCGCTGGAGGCACCCTGGGGGTTCTTCCGCGTCTTCGGCGGCGGCTTCGAACCCGAGCGGCTGGTCGGCGCCCTCGGCTCCCCGTACACGCTGCTGGACCCCGGCGTCTCCGTGAAGCCGTTCCCCTCGGGGAGCCTCGGCCACCCCAGCATGGCCGCGATGCTCGAACTCGTCACCGAGCACGACTTCGCGCCCGACGACGTCGCCGGGATCACCTTCCGCGCGGGGCACAACATCCTCAACCCGCTCCGGTATCCGGTGCCGCGCAACGAACTCGAGGCGAAGTTCTGCATCCCCTTCGTCCTCTCGAGCATCGTCCTCAGGCGGCGGGCCGGGATCCGCGAGTTCCACGACGACTTCGTCCTCTCGCAGGAGGCGGCGGACATGATGCGCCGCGTGACGGTGAAGTTCGACGAGGAGATCGACGCCCGCGGCTACGACCGCATGCGGAGCGCGATCGACGTGCGGCTCCGCGACGGAACCGAGCTTCACACCGAGGCGGACACGTATCCGGGCGGACCGGAGCGGCCGCTCACCCGGGAGGAGCTGCACGACAAGTTCCGGGATTGCGCGAGCCTCGTGATGGATGACGTGCGGATCGACGGCGCGCTGGACCGGCTCGAACGCGTGGACGGCCTCGCGCACATCGGCGACCTCGTGAACGTGCTCTCGACGGCCCCGGCCCGCGCCGCCGCCGGAGTCCCCGCGTGATGCGCCGCGCCCCCCGCGGGCTCGCGCTGCTGGGAGCGCTGTGGCTCGCGGCCTGCGGCGATGCGACCCGCTCGGGCGAGGGGGCGGAAGCGGCCCCGGACGCAGCGGCGGACGCGGCGGGGCGTGGACCGTACGATGCGCTCCAGGTCGAGACGGATCTCATGGTGGAGATGCGCGACGGGATCCGTCTCGCGACGGACGTCTACCGTCCCTCCCGCGAATACGAGCCCGTCGATGGGCCGTTTCCCGTCCTCCTCCACCGGACCCCGTACGACAAGACCTCGCGCGGGCTCGTGGACCAGGCGCGCTGGTTCGCCACGCACGGCTACATCGTCGTGCTGCAGGACACGCGCGGGCTCTACGCCTCCGAGGGCACCTTCCAGAAGTACCACGAGTTCGACGCCCCCGACGGCTACGACACGATCGAGTGGATCACGGGGCTCGACTACGCGGAGCCCTCCGTCGGCATGTGGGGGACCTCCTACGGCGCGCACACGCAGGCGGACGCCGCCAAGCTGAACCCGCCCGGGCTCCGGACGCTCGCGCTCACGATGGGAGGCCTCTCCGACGCCTGGACGCACAAGGTCCGCAACCACGGGGCGCTCGAACTCGGCCAGCAGCTCGGCTGGGCCCACCTCCAGCTCGCGGCGGTGGCGGACGACCCCGAGATCCGCCTCCGGCTCGCCGAGGAGCCGCCGTCGGACTGGTTCCCCGACACGCCCTTCCAAAAGGGGGAGAACCCGCTCTCCGTCGCCCCGAATTTCGAGGACTACTACCTCACGATGCAGAACCACGGGGACTACGACGAATATTTTCGGGGCATCGGCCGCAACTGGGTCGAGTACTACGACGAGACGTCGGACGTCCCGATGCTGCACGTCGGCGGCTGGTACGACTCCTACGCTCCCGGCACGATTCAGAGCTTCGTCGAACTCTCGCGGCGGAAGTCGTCGCCGATGACGCTCCTCATGGGTCCGTGGACGCACGGCGGGAACAGCCGCTCCCACGCCGGCGACATCGAGTTCGGGGCCGAGGCCGCGGTCGAGGATTTCTCGCGCGAGTTCCACCTGCGCTGGTTCGACCGACACCTCCGCGGGCAGGTCGCGAAAGAGCTGTTCGGGGGCGACGACCGGCTGGCGGGCGCGGCCGCCGGCCCCGTCACGATCTTCGTCATGGGGGGCGGCGACGGCCGTCGGGACGGGAACGGACGCCTCTTCCACGGCGGCGAGTGGCGCACCGCGCAGGCCTGGCCGCTCGAGGGGACGGAGGCGACGCCCTTCTACCTCCGCGCGGGCGGCGGACTCACGCGAGAGGCTCCCGGCGCGGACGAGGGATCGACGACCTACACCTACGATCCCGAGCACCCGGTGCCCACGATCGGCGGGGCCTTCTCCGGCGCGCTGAAGCGGGGCGGCTACGACCAGCGCGAGCGCACCTTCCGCTCGCTCGGGGGCGGCTCGGAGAACGGCTTCTTCGCCTCCGAGGTCGACGGCCGCCGCACCGCCGACCGGCCCGACGTGCTCGTGTTCGAGACCGCGCCCCTGGCAGCCGATCTGGAGGTCATCGGCCCGGTCACCGCCACGCTGTGGATCTCGTCCAGCGCCCCCGACACCGACTTCACCGCCAAGCTCGTCGACGTCTATCCCCCGAACGAGGACTATCCCGAGGGCTTCGACCTCAACATTACCGACGGGATCCTCCGCGCGCGCTACCGGGATTCCCGCGAGCGGGAGGCGTTGATGACGCCCGGAGAGGTCCATGAAATGGAGATCCGGCTCTTCCCGACGGCCAACCGGTTCCGCGCCGGCCATCGCATCCGGCTCGAGATCTCGAGTTCCAACTATCCCCGCTTTGACGTGAACCCCAACACGGGTGAGCCGCTGGGGCGCCACACGCGCATGGTCCCGGCCGACAACACCGTCCATCACGCCGCCGCCCGCGCGTCGGCGATCCACCTCCCGCTCCAAAGGAGATAGACCGTGCAAGACGTCAATTGGCTCGCCATCCTGGTCGCCGGAGTCGTCCCCCTGGTCGTCGGCTTTCTGTGGTACGGCCCGATCTTCGGCAAGCAGTGGCTCTCCCTCATGGAGACCACCGCCGAGGAGATCCAGAAGGACTTCAATCCGGTGAAGACGCACGGGGCGAGTTTCGTCCTCTCGCTCGTCACCGCCTACGTCCTCGCGCAACTCCTCGCCGTCATGGGCGGCTCCGGCGCGATGATCGGAGTCCACGTGGGGCTGCTCGTCACGATCGGCTTCGTCCTCAACGTCGGATACCAGGGCGTGGCCTACGAGCAGCGAAAGCCGGGGATTTTCTTCCTGAGCCTCGGGTACAACGGCGTCGCCCTCATCGGACAGGCCGTCGTCCTCGCCGTCTGGCCCTGACCCGAGACGGACCTACGTCCGATCCTCCCTGGACGCCCCGGGCGATCCGGATGACTTCCGGGGCTTGAGGACGAAGCGGTAGATAAGGTAGCCGGCGACGCCGAGTATGAGGACCGTCGGAATCCAGCCCAGGAAACTGAAGATCGTGCCCGCGGCGACGGCGGCAGCGATTCCCTCGATGCGTCCGACGATCCGGTGTCGCCGGCGGGCCTTGTCCAATTCCTGCCGGGAGTAGAGTTCGGGCAGGAGATCCGAATCCACATCCTTCATCGGGCATCCCTCATCATCAGGCATCCCTCTTCATCGGGCATCCCTCCGGTCGGGGGGCCGGAAGATTCTACGATGGCGGAGCGCGAACCGTTTCCGCCACTGCCCCCCCGAGGCCTCTCCCGCGTGCGGGGGATTCGGTAGGTTCAAGCCGTCCGACATTCCAACGGAGATTCGAAATGCGCGTTTCGACACTACGCTTCCCAGGGCCCCGAGTGCGGTCGGCCGGTCTCCTCCTCGTCCTGTCCGCGGCGCTCGGGCCGCCGGAGGCGACGGCACAGTCGACCATGCCGCCGGAGGGCGGGTTCGCGGGCGCCCAGCGGACGGATGGGGCGATGCCCGTCATCCTCCCGCTGCGTGAGCGGGCCGCCGTCATCGACCGCTGGCTGGAAGGGCGGCTCAAGACCGTCGCGCCCGAGGTCATGCGGCGCGAAGGGGTGGACCTCTGGATCGTCGCCGCCCGCGAATACAACGAGGATCCGGTCATCGAGACGATGCTGCCCTCCACGTACATGGCGGCCCGTCGGCGCACCGTCCTCATCCTTCACGACCGGGGTCCGGGGCAGCCGCTGGAGCGGCTCGCGGTGGCGCGGTACGACATCGGGCCCTTCCCGCGCGCGTGGGACCCCGAGAGCGAGCCGGACCAGTGGGGGCGCGTGGCGGAGGTCATCGCCGAACGCGATCCGCAGCGCATCGCCGTGAACCGCTCCTCGACCTTCGCGCTCGCGGACGGGCTCACCGGCACGGAGTACGACGAGCTGATGGCCGCGCTTCCGGCGAAATACCGCGAGCGGGTGGCCGGAAACGAGCGGCTCGCGATCGGGTGGCTGGAAACGCGGACGCCGGAGGAGATGGAGGTCTATCCCCAGATCGTGCGGATCGCGCACCGGATCATCGCCGAAGGCTTCAGCGCGAAGGTGATCCAGCCGGGCGTGACGACGACCGAGGACGTCGTGTGGTGGTATCGCGAACGGATCCTCGAACTCAAGCTCCAGACCTGGTTCCAGCCCAGCGTCTCCGTGCAGCGCCACGAGAAGTCGGGCGGCGCGAGGGAAGGGGAGGGGGACTTCTCCGGCCCTCCGGACGAGAACGTGATCCGTCCGGGCGACCTGCTGCACGTGGACTTCGGGATCACGTACCTGCGACTGAACACGGACACCCAGCAGCATGCCTACGTGCTGACGCCGGGAGAGGACGCGGCCCCCGCCGGCCTCGTCCGCGCGTTCGCGGTCGGGAACCGCCTCCAGGATATCCTCACGGACAACTTCGCGGCGGGGCGTTCGGGCAACGAGATCCTCGCGGCCGCGCTGGCGCGGGCGAAGGCCGAGGGGATCGACGCGACGATCTACACGCACCCGATCGGCTTCCACGGTCACGGCGCCGGACCCACGATCGGTCTGTGGGACAACCAGGGCGGGGTGCCCGGACGCGGCGACTATCCGCTCTTCCCGAACACGGCGCACTCGATCGAACTCAACGCGGCCGTCCCGGTCCCGGAGTGGGGCGGACAGACGGTGCGCATCATGCTCGAGGAGGACGCGTTCTTCGACGGCGAGCGCACGTGGTACATCGACGGCCGCCAGACGGATTTCTGGCTCATCCCGCGATGATTCGGAGACTCGCCGTGCGGGCGGTCCTCGCCGTGGGGGTGGTGCTCGCGCTCGGGGCCCTGGCCCCGTCGGCCGGCGGCGGACTCGCCGCGCAGCTGCCGGACGCGTGGGTCCTCGTCGGACAGGACGCGGAGGACTATCGCCTCAGGCTCGACCCCGAGGTGGCCCATTCCGGGTCTTCCAGCATGCGGCTCGCGGCGCGGGGCAACCGGCGCCGCAGCCAGTGGGCCGCGAGCGTGCAGCTCGTCGATGCCATCGCCTACCGCGGAAAGCGGATGCGCCTCCGTGGACATCTGCGGGCCGACGATGTCGATTCCGGCGGTCTCTGGGTGCGCGTGGACGGCATCCTCGAGGGGAAGTACGCCATGCTTGCCCTGGACAACAGCGAGGACCGGCGCGTCGAGGGAACGCGGGACTGGGAGACGCGCGAGATCGTGGTGGACATCCCGCCGGAAGGCGTTACGATCCTCATCGGGGCGATGATCACGGGCGATGGAGAACTCTGGGTGGACGACCTCTCCTTCGAGGCCGTCGCCGAGGATGTGCCGCTCACGACGGAGCCGGAGGTCGTCATCACGGATCAGCCGTACGCGCGCCCGCCCGGCGTCTTCCCGACGCCCACGAACCTGGATTTTGAACGAGAGATGAAGGACCCAATGGAGAATGTGGAGAATATGAAGAATATCGAGAATATGGAGTCGAACCGATGAGGCGCGCCGTGTTGGGGGCGCTGGCCGTGACAGCCTTCGCGGCCGGCTGCGGCGGGGGTGAGCGCGAGGGATCCGCGGGGGACGCCGCGGGGGACGTCGCGCGGGCCCCGGAGCCGGCGGAAGGCGCGCTCGCCTCGTACCGCCCTCTCCCTCCGCTCGATGTGACGCACCTGGACGGCCGGCCGGCGGACCTCGGCGAGTTCCACGGCCGGGTCGTCATCCTGAACCTGTGGGCGACCTGGTGCATCCCCTGCCGCGACGAGATGCCCGAGTTGCAGCAGATGCACGCGAAGTACGCGGCGGATCCCTTCGAGGTGGTCGGGATCTCCATCGATGAAGGAGACGTTTCGCTCGTCGAGGGATTCCTGGAGGAGTTCGACATCACCTATCCGAACTTCCTCGGCGATGGTCCCGGACTCACGCAGGCGCTCGAACTCTACCCCGGCGTGCCGCACACGCTGCTGGTGGACGCGGAAGGTCTGATTCGGGCGTACTGGGGTGGCCGCTTCCATCCCTTCGAACCGGAAACGGCGGCGCTCGTCGAGAGGGTCCTCTCGGAAGCCCAGTAACCCTTTCGCGTAGCGGAGAATGGATGGCGATCGAGATCCGCCGGCTCCGTCGCGAGGACTGGGATCCGGTGCGGAGGATCTACGAGGAGGGGATCGCGACGGGGGACGCGACCTTCGAGACGGAGTCGCCCGGCTGGGAGTCGTGGGACGCGAGCCACCTCGAGAGCTGTATCATAAAAACAAAAGCCAGCACACGCGACAAAAGGCAAAAGAGGAATTGCGGGAATGGGGGAGAAAAAAACAAGGGGCGGGGGGGGGGGGGGGGGGGGGGGG
>VXMR01000088.1 GCA_009841005.1 Gemmatimonadales bacterium | reverse complement strand
AGTCGGGCCACGAGCACGTCACGCCCGTCACCGCCGAGGCGCTCGAAGTTCTGGAGGAGGCGCGTAGGTGGAACCCGGGACCCGAGGAGGCTCCGGTGCTGCCCGCACCCAAGAATCCCTCGAAGTGCATGGGACCCACGGTGGTACGAGGGTGGTGGGGCAGGGCCGAGAGGCTTGCAGGCTTGGAGCGCAAGCGCGGAAGGGGCTGGCACTCGCTGCGGCGCAAGTTTGCCAGCGATCTCATGGATCAGCCGCTCAAGGTGCTCTGTGAACTCGGCGGCTGGAAGGAGGCCAGGACGGTGCTCCAGTGTTATCAGCGAGCCGACGAGGGACAGCTCAGGACGGCTCTGGAAAACCGCCGGAGGGCTCGCGCCTGAGAATTCGCGATCAGCGGGAACCAAACGGCGGGAGCCGGACCTTACATTCCCGTAACTTCAATCACCCCAATCAGATGTGAATCCGCTCGACACTGCCCGTCCGGCGATGGCACCGGCCGGTTGTCCGGACCCTTGCGCGTTGTGACCTGGCTCAGTTCGCCGGACTCCGCGTCGAGCCGATAGATCTCGGTCTCCTGCCACCGGTACACGGCGTCCTCGATGATGAGGCCGCTGAACAGGAGCGATTGGCCGTCGGGCTCCCACGCGGGGACGCCGAAGTTGTAGTCGCCCTCGGTGAGTTGGCGCGCGGTGCCGCCCTCGGCGGGGACGACGAAGATGTGCTGGTACTTGTCGCCCAGGAATCCGACGCGGTCCTGCCGGTAGACGAGGCGCTCGATGATGCGCGGCCCCGGCGTCCACGTCGCCCCCTCCGGCTTGGGGAGCGAAAGGGACCAGTGGCGCGCCGTGGGCTCCTCCGCCCCCACGCGCATCGTGAACGAGAAGCGCGTCCCGTCGGGAGACCAGGCGAAGTTCGACGGACTGTCCGTGACCCGCGTCACCTGGGAGACGGCCCCCTCGGCGTCCATCCAGCGCACGAAGATCTGGGTGTTCCCCTCGTCGTCGGGCGCGAGGAACGCGAGCCGGCTGCCATCGGGAGACCAGCGAGGCGAGGACCCGTCTACGAGATGGCGGGAGCGGCTGCCGTCCGGATTCACGATCCAGATCGAGGATTCCCAGGCGTCGTTCATCTTGTCGACCCACAGGCGCTCGTAGACCACGGCGTCGCCATGCGGCGAGATCTGCGGATCCTGGACCCGCTCCCAGTCGAGCCAGGACTCGAGCTGGAGGGCGCCGTTCGCTTCCTGCGCGACGAGCGCGGGGACCGCGGCGGCGAGGCCGCAGGCGGCCGAGAGCGCGGCGAGCGTGACGAGATGGCGGAACGGGCGCGGAGGGAAGCGGGGGCGCGCGTGTCCATGGTACCTCCTGGGGTGAAGGGCGCGGGGCCTTTCGAAACATGGGATGCGCGTCGCCGCATGCATAGACCGCGCTCCGCCGCGCGCGCCCCCATGCCCCCCGAAGTTTTGCGTCTTATGTTGCGTTGGTGAACGACCGCGGCTGCCGCGCGGGATGCGGCGGCCCACAAGCCGGGAGGTTTCCGTGACGACTCGCACGCCCACCGACGCGACCCGCCTGCCCGACCGTCGCAGATTCCTCAAGCGTGCCGCCGCGGGAGCCGCCCTCGCGGCGACTCCGGCGTGGACGCGGGCGCCGTCCAGACCCGGTCTCAGCCTGGAGGAACTGTCGGCGCGCCGAGACTTCATGGGGACGGAAGACGAGTCCTTCTGGGAGATGGTGAAGTCACAGTTCCCGCTCCGCCCCGGACTCATCCTCGTGAACGCGGCGAATCTCTGCCCCTCGCCGTATCCGGTGCAGGAGGCGGTGTTCGGCTACACGCGCGACATCGATCAGGACGCCTCGTTCCACAACCGGGCCAAGTTCAACGCGCTGGCCGCGGAGTCCGTGGAAGCGCTCGCGCGGCTGCTCGGCGCCGCGCCCGATGAGATCGTCGTCACCCGCAACACCTCCGAGAGCAACAACACCGTCATCAACGGGCTCACGCTGGGCGCGGGAGACGAGGTCGTGCTGTGGGATCAGAACCATCCCACGAACAACGTGGCGTGGGACGTCCGGGCGGACCGCTGGGGCTACAAGGTGATCCGCGTGGCGACGCCGCCGGCGCCCGAGACGGAGGACGAACTGATCGACGCCTTCGTGAGCGTCTTCACCGACCGGACGCGGGTGCTCGCGGTCACGCAGATCTCGAACATCTCGGGGGTCGAGCTGCCGGCGCGGCGTCTGTGCAGCATCGCACGCGACCGCGGCATCTACGTGCACATGGACGGGGCGCAGAGCTTCGGCGCGGTGGGAGTCGACCTCCACGCCATGGGCTGCGACTCGTACACCGGGAGCGCCCACAAGTGGTTCTGCGGACCCAAGGAAGCCGGGGTCCTCTACGTCCGGGCCGAACGGGTCGCGGAGCTGTGGCCGAGCGACGTCGGCGTGGGTTGGGAGGGGGCGATCGCGGGCGGCGGTGCCGACAAGTTCGGCACGTACGGCCAGCGGGACGACGCGGCCGTCGCGGGCGTGGGGACGACCGTGGAGTTCCACGAGGCCATCGGGGCGGCGGCGATCGAGGAGCGGATGCGGGCTCTCGCGGCCGGGCTCAAGGCGGCGATCCGCGACCGGATCCCCGGCGTGAAGTTCCACACGTCGGACGTACCGGGCCTCGGCGGAGGCGTGGTCATCGCGGAGCTGGGGGTCGACGACCACACGGAGATCTACAACCGGATCTACGAGGAACACGGCGTCGCGGGAGCGCTCCGCCGGGGCGTGTTCCCCGGCATCCGGCTCTGCCCCCACATGTACAACACGATGGCGGAGATGGAACAGGTCGCCGACGCGCTCGCCGCTTCCGCCTGAATCGCGGCCCGCGGTTCGAATCGACTAGAGCTCGCCGCGGTTCTTCGCCCGGAGTGCGTAGTGGCAGGCGCGGGCGGTGAGGGCCATGTAGGTGAGAGAGGGGTTCTGGCAGGCGGATGAGGGCATCGCCGCGCCGTCGATCACGAACAGGTTCGGCGCGTCCCACGCCTGGTTGTAGCCGTTGAGGACGGAAGTCGCCGGATCCCGCCCCATGCGCGCCGTTCCCATCTCGTGGATCGTGAGGCCCGGCGCCGTGAGGTCCGTGAGCAGTTCGATGTCGACGCCGCCGCCGGCTTCCAGCATCTCTGCGGCGCGGTCCGCGCTGTCCCGCATCATCAGGCGCTCGTTGTCGCTCCACTCGCAGTGGATGCGGAGGGCGGGGATGCCCCACGCGTCGACGCGCTCCGGGTCGAGTTCGATGTAGTTTTCCTCGCGCGGGAGACATTCCCCGAAGGCGCCGAGTTCGAACTCCCACACCCCGGGTTCCGTGAGCCGGCGCTTGTATTCCGCCCCGAAGCCCGGCATGTCGAGGCCGCGGCTCCAGCCCTGCCGCGTGGACCAGCCCTGGTAGCCGTAACCGCGGATGAAGTGGGTCGACGGTTCCGTCACGTTGCGGAAGCGGGGGATGTAGATCCCGTTCGGACGCTCGCCGGTGTAGCCGTGGTTCTCCCAGCCCGGGAATTTCGCCTTCGCCCCCGTGCTCATCGTGTGATCCATGAGATAGCGGCCGAGGACCCCGCTCGAGTTCGCGAGTCCGTCCGGGAAGTCGGCGGACGTCGAGTGGAGGAGAATCCGCGTCGACTCGAGCGCGGAGGCGCCCAGCATGACGATCTCCCCGAAGAACTCCAGATCTTCCCCCGTCTGACGGTCGATGACGCGCACACCTGCGACGCGGCCGCGGGCGGGGTCCCAGATCACGCTGTGCACGACGCTGTCCGGGCGCAGCGTCATCCGGCCCGTGGCCTCGGCGGCGGGGAGGGTGGCGTTGAGCGAACTGAAGTAGCTCTTCGTGATGCAGCCGCGGTGGCAGGGACCGCAGTAGTGACAGGCGCTCCGTCCCTTGTGGTCGCGGGTGAGGACGGCCGTGCGCCCGATCGTCATCATCCGGGTGTCGCCGAAGTCGCGGGCGATCGCCTCCTTCACCGCGTTCTCGACGCAGGTCATCTGCATGGGAGGCAGGAGGACGCCGTCGGGCAGTTGGGGAAGTCCCTCCGGCTGGCCGCTGATGCCCACGAACTCCTCGACGTGCGCGTACCACGGGGCGAGGTCCGAGTAGCGGATCGGCCAGTCGACCCCGATCCCGTCACGCGCGTTGGCCTCGAAGTCGAGGTCGCTGAGGCGGTACGACTGCCGCGCCCACATGATCGAGCGCCCGCCGACCTGGCGGCCCCGGATCCACAGGAAGGGCTTCTCATCGGGCGTCGTGTACGGGTTCTCGATGTCGTTGACGAAGAACTTCCGGCCCATCTCATCGCAGGCGTAGCACTCGCGCTGCACGGGCTGCTCGGCGGCGAGCGCCTTGCGGTCGTTCCAGCCCCGGTACGGCATGCGGTACGGCGGCACGTGTTCGACGTAGTCCCGTTCGGGGACGATCATGGGGCCCGCCTCCAGCACCAGCGTGCGGAGGCCGAGTTCGGTGAGTTCCTTTGCGGCCCAGCCGCCGGTGATCCCCGAGCCGACGACGATCGCGTCCCAGACCTCCTGCCGGCCGCTCACGGCTGCCCCCCGGGGCGGCCCTCGCCGGTCCCGTACTGGTCGAGGAGGACGCACCCCTCGAAGGCGCCGGGGATGATCCGGTATCCGAGCGAGCGGAGGCCGGGCCGGGATGTGAAGTAGCCGGCGAGCGTGAAGCGTTTCATGTCGTAGAGGAAGGTCTGCGTCTCGTCGATCTCGGGATCCCGGCGATGGCGGTCGAGATCCTCGTCCATCCGCCCGACGAGTTCCGCCTGCTGGGCGGACATGCAGTCGGCGAAGGCGGCGCCGTGGGCCGACCGGGCGAGGGAATCCACTCCGTTCAGGCCGGCGAGGAAACGGTCGCGGTCCGACGCGTCCAGCCACCCGGTCAGGAGGGCATCGACGAATGCGGTGACGCCCGCCTCGCTCGCGCCGGGTGTGTCCGTCCGGGGGATGATGGTCTCGGCGAGCGCCGTCACCGTCCGCGCCTGCGCGGGCGTCAGCGTCGCGGGCGGCGCGCCGCCGACCGGGCCGGCCACCGCCCGGATGCGCTGCCCCAGCGCCAGGGCCTCCGCCACCGCGCTCCCCGGCGCCAGCAGCGGCGCGCCCGCGGCCACACCGATGATCTCGAGAGCCCTGCGCCGTTTCACAGTCGGTCCTCCCGGCCGGCATCGACGCGCGCGGGCGGCGGGGGTGCCGCCGCGCTCCGCCAACATAGGCCGAGGCGCCCCCCGCGCGAGACCGCTCGACGGACCGCGCGGTTCGACGCCGACCGGGGAGCGCGACATATTGCGCGCATGGACAGACGCAGATTCGTACGGAACTCGCTCGGAGCTGGACTCCTCCTCACGCACGCCGGACGCGCCACGGCCGCCGGCGCCCGGACGTTCCCGGAGGCCGGAGCCCCGCCGGACGCGCGAACTCTGCCGGACGCCTGGGGGCTCCAACTTTACACGGTGCGGTCGCTGATGGCGCGGGATGTCGAACGGACGCTCGCCGCCGTCGCTCGCATCGGCTACGGCGAGGTGGAGTTCGCCGGCTACTTCGGACGCTCGCCGAGCGAGATCCTGACCGCGCTGGAAGCGGAAGGCCTCACCGCCCCCGCCGCTCACCTGTCGCTCGAGGAACTCCGGTCGAGCTTCGATGAGGCCGCCGCGGCGGCGGCGGAGATCGGACATCGGTACCTCGTCGTCCCCTACCTCGGGGGTTCCGAGCGACCGGGCAACGACGGCGCCACGGGAACGGCCCTCGTGGACGGATATCGGCGGCTCGCGGACGAGTTCAACGGGCTCGGGGCGCGCTGCCGCGAGGCCGGACTCGGCTTCGCCTACCACAACCACGACTTCGAACTCGAAGAGGTGGACGGCGTTCGTCTCTTCGACATCATGATCGAGAACACGGACCCTGAACTCGTCACCTACGAGGTCGACTTCTACTGGCTCGTGCAGGCCGGCGCCGATCCGTTCGACTACTTCAGCCGGTATCCCGGCCGCTTCGAACTCTGCCATGTAAAGGACCGGACCGCGGACGGCGAGATGGCGGACGTGGGCGCGGGGGAGATCGACTTCGAGGCGATCTTCGAGCGCTCCGACGAGGCGGGACTCATCCACTACTTCGTCGAGCACGACGCGCCGCGCGATCCGATGGGGTCGGTGCGCGCGAGCTACGAGCACCTCGCGTCGTTCGGTGGCTGACGGGTCCGGGCCCCGCAGCGAAAGGCCGGTCAGCCGCCGCGATGCCCTGCGCGCGACCGGCGCCGCCTCCCTCGGGCTCCTCGTCGGCGGCACCGCGAACCCTGCGTCCGCGCTCGCCGGCGGGGCGCGAGGGCCGGGTCGCGACGCGCACGCCGCGCGCCGGTCCGCCAACGCCATCACGCAGTCCGTGGCCCGCTGGTGCTTCGAGGAGATCCCGCTCGTCCCCTTCTGCGAGGGCGTGGCCGACATGGGCCTCACCGCGATGGACCTGCTCACGGTCGAGGAATGGCCCGTCGCGCAGGACCACGGCCTCACCGTCTCGTGCGGCGACGTGGCCGCCGGGACGATCGAGGACGGCCTCAACGAGACTGAAAACCATGCGGGCATCATCGAGGCCTTCGAACGGCACATCCCGCACGCCGCGCGCGTCTCGGTCCCCAACGTGATCTGCTTCTTCGGCAATCGCCGCGGGATGGAGAACGGCGTCGGCATCGAGAACTCCATCCGCTGCCTCGAGGCGTGCGCCCCCATCGCCGAATCCGAGGAGGTCACGATCCTCGTCGAAGTCCTCAACTCGAAAGCCGGCGGACACGTCGACTACATCGGCGACCGTATGGACTACGGGCTCGAGATCATCCGGGCCGTCGACTCGCCCCGCGTGAAGATCCTGTACGACATCTACCACATGCAGATCATGGAAGGGGATATCATCCGCACGCTGACGGATGCGAGCCCCTGGATCGGCCACTACCACACCGGCGGGGTCCCGGGGCGGGCCGAGATCGACGGCACGCAGGAACTGAACTATCCCCCGATCGTGCGGGCGATCGCGGACACGGGTTTCGAGGGCTTCATGGCCCACGAGTTCATTCCGCGGAGCGGCGACCCCCTGCGCTCGCTGCGCGAAGCCGTGGAGTTGTGCGCCGTCTAGCGAGTGCGGTTGATGACTGGTGGCATGACTTAAGGAACCCTCGGAGGAGGGGTGTAGATTGTCAATCGGAGTGACAATCTACACCCCCGGATGCACGGTTGGGTTCCGAGGTGTGATGGACCCTCCGAAATCCCCACCTTACTCGTCGGTCTCGTCGATCCCGCCGATCCGGTGACCGACCGTCGCGGCACCTACACGGGGCCGCCGAGGCCGCCCGCAGCCGCCTCCGCCCGACGGACGGCCGGCCTCCGGGCCAGGACGGCCTGCTTCCTTCCCAGCCACAGCGCGATCACCAGCCACAGTCCCGCCAGCGGGACCATGGTCAGCGCCAGCGCGGAGCTTCCCAGCCCGAGCGCGCGCAGTCCGGCGAAGGACCACACCCCGATCTGGTCGCCCGCCCGGTAGACGAAGAGGTCGTTGAAGTTCTTCGCCTTGTATTTGTCCCTTCGAGGGAGGACGGTGTAGAGCACCTCCCGCGTCGGCACCGCCAGCGCGAAGTTCCCGGCCCTCCGAAGGATCTGGAACACGACGAACACCGCGAAGACGGGCGCCGCCCCCAGCGCCAGGAAGCCGAGGACGCTGAGTACGGGCAGTATCCCGAGCGCCAGGCGCACGCCGAGCCATTTCAGGATGCGGCCCGTCAGAAAGAGTTGGGTGAAGAGGGTGAGCAAGTTCACCGAGAGGTCGATCTGCGCGAAGACCGAGGTCCGTTCCGCGCTCGTCGCGAAGGTGCGGGAGATGATGTCCGCCTGGATGTTGTAGAGGAAGGTGGAACCGATGGTGAAGAGCAGCATGAAGGCGCCGATCCCCAGCAGGTAGGGCGACGCCAGGACCCGCCGGATCCCTTCCAGCGCCGAACCCCCGATCACCGCCCCCGACGCTTCTCCGCCCGAAGCTTCCCGACCGGCGCCCGGCCCCCCGCGCGCCGCCGCGAGCGTGGCGCAGCGCGAATCGAGCGCCTTGAGGCAGAGGACCGCGCCCTCGAGCAGCAGCACGGAGAACAGGAGCAGCGTGGCCGGCGACAGGAATCCCACCAGGAAGGCCGTGATCGAGGAGCCGACGATCCCGCCCAGGGTGCCACCGACCCCGATGAGGCCGAAGAGCCGGCGGCTCTGGCGTTCCCGGAAGATGTCGGTCATGAACGACCAGAAGACGGAGA
>VXMR01000048.1 GCA_009841005.1 Gemmatimonadales bacterium | reverse complement strand
GCCCCCACCCCCGTCCGGTAGCGGACCTTGGCGGCGAAGTTGACGATCACGTTGAACGCCGGCGCGATGAAGTCGATGAACTGCATCTCGCACACCGGCTTCAGGCCCATCTGCGCCGCCCCGATCGCCGCGCCCACGATCCCCGCCTCGCTGATCGGAGTGTCGATGACGCGATCTTCTCCGAATTCCTCGAGCAGCCCCTCGGTAATCTTGAAGGCGCCGCCGTAGGCGCCGATGTCCTCGCCCATGACAAAGACATCGGCGTCCGCCCGCATTTCCTCGCGGATCGCCTGTCGGATCGCCTCAAGATACGTAGCCACGGCGCGAAGAATAACCGCGCGCCGTCCGCACCGGCAACGTCTCCGGTTGTGCGCTTTACTTGTGCGTAAAGGGCACATCCGTCACGTGAAGCGCGACGCCGGGGTGGTCCATCGACTCCAGCACGGCGCCGGGGGCGATCTCCCGCCGGACGTAGCCCAGGCCGATGGGTCCGAAACGTGGAGAACGAACCGCGGATGTGACGAGACCGACGGGCCTGGCGCGATCGGTGCCGGTCGGTGTCCGAAGGGTGGCTCCCACGAGGTCGCGTGCCTGGTGGAGGGCGTCCGGGGCCCAGCGGAGTCCTCGCAGGTGACGGTTCACGCGGCCGCGGTAGTGGATGCGGGCGACGACCTCCTGGCCGGTGAAGCACCCCTTGGCAAAGCTGATCGCCCGGTCATCCTGGCCCGCCTCCTGAGCCAGGCGCTCGGCGCCCAGCTCGGACCCGAACACCGGCAATCCCTGCTCCAACCGGAGGATCTCCCAGTCTCCCCGGACGGCGGCGGCTCCCCTCGCCCGCGTGACGGCGTCCTCCAGCTGTCTCAAGAGCGGTTCGGCGTCACCTGCTTCGCCGCAGCGGTCGACATACAGGTCGAACCCGGCTCCCTCGATCTCCTCCCGGCGAACCGCGAGGGCTGCAGCGCCCCCGAGACGTACGGTCGTCGCTTCGAGAGGGGCCAATTCGTCGGGCTGCCGGGCAAACGACGCCCCTGCGGCCGCCGCCCAGCGTCCAAGCGCCTCGGCCGCTCGCGGTCCGATGAGCGCATGCACGGCAACATCCGTCACGCGGTGCCCTGCAAGCATGGGCGGCACGTACTTCCGGAGGTGATTCATCAGATGCGGCAGGGCATCGCCCGGCGTATCGAGCCAGAGCGTTTCCGCTCCCGCGTCTCCGGCGTCGCGCTCGAAACCCGCCACGGGCAGAACCCGCAGGTCGACGACGACACGACCGCGGCGGTCCAAGAGGAAGGAATAGACGCCCCGCCCCGACGGGACGTCCTTCACATCGTTCGAGGCGAGACCGCCCACAACCTGTAGCGCCCCGGAACCCGATACAGCGACGACGCCGCGCCGAACGTTCGAGAACAGCCCGACGCGCTGGACGGCGGCACGATACCCTTCGGACGCGGAGCCCCCCGGCATCAGGTCGACGCCGCCCGCCGAATCGGGCGCTGCGGCAAAAAAAGCTCCCGGGCCGAAACCCGGGAGCCTGACTCCAACCTGGCCATCAAGTGCAACTCACGACATCGCCGAGCTAATTCGAGCCCGACCCGGCCCACTCGACGACGAACGTGGCGCGTCGGTTCTCGATCCCGTTCTGGCGATCTTCGATCCCGGTGTCCTGGTTCACGAGGCGCGACTCACCCATCGCCGCAATGCTGATGTTGTCGGCGTTCATCCCCGCGGTCTGCACGAGATAGTCCCTCACGCTCTCGGCCCGCGCCTGAGACAACCTCATGTTGTACGCCTCGGATCCGGCGGAGTCGGCAGAGCCTTCCACGGTGACTCGAGCTTGCGGGTAGGACCCCTGAATCGCCGCGGCGAACGCGTCCAGAATCGGGCGGTCGACCGCACGCACGTCGGAACTGTTGAAGTCGAAGTGCACCGGCAGGGCCACCGCAAGTCCGGCCCCGTGCATGTCGTCGTCGCTTACGTGTCCTCCGAACTCCTGCTGCAGACGATCAAGCTGGCTCCGCAGCTCCTCTATGTCGCCCTGAAGCGCCTCCACCGCAGCCGCATTCGCGGTGATGCGGGCCTCATGATCGCTCAGTTGCCCGTTGACGGGCTCCATCACGCGATCGAGTTCCCACTGACGCACGAGCTGCATGCAGCCCGTGGACAGGAACGCTAGAGCCACCACAACCATCGGCACCCACACCCTGTTCTGGCGCATCCTGGCCTACTCCTTCTTTTCTCGAATCAGGGGAAGTTGACCCGGAGGCCAACCGAGAACGGGATCTCCATTATGGAACTGAACCCGTGCACGCCGTTGAGTTCGCCGTACACGTGCGTCTCTTCCTCGTCCGTCATGACGTAGCGGACGTCGGCCTGCGCGAAGAGCGTGACCATCGGGACTCCCGTATCGGCATGGCGAGCGAAGTTGAGCCCCGCCTTGATTCCCGCGTTGCCGGAAAAATACGATCCATTCACCAGGGCCACCGTATGGAGTCCCGGACTCGGATGGTTCCGCAGCAGGAAGGCGTCCGAATCGAGCGTCGAAACGCCCAGGCCGAAATCGACCGCCAAGGTGGTGCTTCCCATCGGATCGGCGAGGTGATACTCGATCCCGCCCGTCACGTGCAGGATCTGAAAGTTCGGGTCGATCGCCCCCTTCGTACCGAGCATGTCCAGAGCGCCCTCGACCCGCAGCGCCATACGCGGACGCAGGAAATAGGATGCCGCTCCCGAGAACGAGGGACCCGACTCGGCGGCATCGGCGATTTCGCCCATCGGGACGGCCATCCCGACTCCGGCCTCGAAGGACCAGAACATCGGAGAGTAGGGGCTCTGGGCCTCGGCCCGGATCGGCAGAAAAGCGAACGCAGCCATCGCGCCAACCGCCAACACCAGCTTTCTGAACACATCCTTCATATCGACCTCCTGCGAGTTGTGAGGCCGCCGAGGAACGCGCGGGCTGTCTGATTCGCCACGCAAACCAAGCACGAACATCCAACTGCAACCAGCGGCACCCGGCCTCCGATGTCGCTGGAAAAATCAATCCAAGCTAAGCCCGATGTCGAAGAACATGCAAGAACTGCGGCGCGTACTCCGGTGCGTACTCCGGTGCGTGCCGAAGCCTCGTTCCGGGGTGGCCGCCGAGGCGCCCGAACACGCGAAGATCCGCGGCTCAGGCGCGCGAGACGTACTCCGCCAATCCCGTCGCGAGGGCCCGCGGACGAAACGCCGGACAACGCCGTCGGGCCAGGTCCGAATCCGCGACCCCATCCTGGGTTACGAAGTCCACGGCATCGGGCGAAAGGATCTGACCGGGGAGAAGAGCCGCGCACGCGGCCGCCAGCTTCACGAGACCCACCGGGATGTGGAGAATCATCCGGCGCCGCCCGAGTACCGCCATGGCGGTCCGGACGACATCGTCCAGCGACACGACATCCGGGCCGCCGGCCTCCAGCGTGAGTCCGTCTCCCGCCGAACCCAGCGTCGCCCCGCAAACGAGGTCCGCCAGGTCATCCACATGGATCGGGGTGATCCGCCCCGCTCCGTCCCCCAGCTGCGGAAAAACGAACGGAATTCCGCGAATGAGGGCGACGAAGCGATTCAGGCTCCGGTCTTCGGGGCCGTAGACCCACGACGGTCGGATGATGACGTGGTCGAGGCCCGAGTCGCGCACGGAGGCCTCCGCCAGCCCCTTTGCGCGATACCAGGCGCGTGCGGAGCCGGGATCGGCCCCGACCCCGGAGAGGTAGACGAGTTTGCGCACGCCCGCCTCCACCGCAGCCTCCGCCAGGGCGGCGGTGCCGCGGGCGTCGACCTCCATGAACGTCCGGCCGAGCGCGGGCGCCTCCACCGGATAGCCCGGGAACTGAACGGAAAGGATGGCTGCGTCCACGGCGTGCATCGCCGACGCGAGCCCGCCGGGCCGACGCACGTCTCCCTCGACGCATTCCGCCGGGAGCCCGAGCCTCGCCGCGCGGGCGGGGTTTCGGGTCAGCACGGCAACCTGCGCCCCGCGACGGTGCAGCCCCCGGACAAAGGCACGTCCGAGGAAGCCTGTCCCGCCCGCGACGAGGACCCGCGGCATCACTTCACCTCCCCGCTGGCGCCGGGACCCCCAGCACCTGAACATCCCCCGGTGACGTTCGACATCGTATTCGCCCTCGCACCTGACGCGTTCTCGGATACAGGACCAATATCATGATCCGGGCGTCGCGCGGATACTCGCGGCGGTGACCACCTTCATCCCGATCTTCTGGCCGGGACGGAGTACGACATGCTGGAACATCTGCTCGAAACCGAGGTGGCCAAGCGTCCACCGACCGTGCGCCTCCAGGGGCGGATCCTCTTCCTTACCGAAGACCCGGACCTCATCCGCCGCCAACTCGCGGGGGAGGACCTCGAATGGGACCCCTCGATCCCCCTGCGGGACGATATTTCGACCGATGAAATCACGCCGGGCTGGGTCTGCTACCACTTCGACGAGAAGCTGGGGGAATACCCGTACGTGGGCCTCCTTTGCGGCGACGAGCGCCCGATCGGCCGCAACGACATCCGGAAGGGCGGCTTCGTGTGCTCGGTGTCGGGGAAGAGGCGCGGAAAAGGGTCGAGCCGGGAGGCTTCGCCGTACGCCGAGCGCGCCGCGGGGCTCCGCGTCGTCATCGGGGAGAACATCGAACGCATCTACGGGGAGAATTGCGCGAACATCGGCCTCCTCGCATCGACGGATTTCTCCCTGATCGAGAAGATCCGAAACGGCGAGGAGATCCCGCTCGACGCGTTCATCGGCGACGCGGGGCGGATTCAGCGCGACATCATCGAGTACGGGGGACTGCTCGACTACGCCGTGGCGAGGCTGAAGGGACTCGTCACGCTCCCCGCCGTCGCGACCCCGGCGGACCGCCCCCAGACGATTGCGGAGAAGATCATCGCCCGGCACTGGGTCACCGACGCGGCCTCCGGTGCGCTGGGCGTTCCCGCCGTGAAACCGGGCGACACCGGCTTCCTCCGGGCCGACCTCCGCTTCTCCCACGAGTACGTGACCCCCATGGCGTCGACGTTCTGGGAGGACTTCGCGGGCGATGCGGGGCTGAACCACACCGAATCCATCGTTTTTTTCCGGGACCACCTCGCGTTCCTCGACGAAGTCATTACGGAGGAAAGGAAGGCGGCCGGCCTGCTCGACGCGGCCCACGCGCTGCACGACCGCCAGCGGGAGTTCGCCGCCGCGAAGGGCGTGAGGCTGCACGGTGAACTCCCCGACCGCACCGGGAGCGAGGGGATCTGCCATATCATGGTGCAGGACCGCTACGCGCTCCCGGGACAGATCATCATCGGCAGCGACTCGCACACCCCGCACTCGGGCGCGCTGGGGTGCGTCGCTTTCGGCGTGGGCACGTCCGCGATCGTCAACGCCTGGGCGACACGAGACGTCCGGCTGGAAGTGCCCGAGTCGATCCGGGTGAACATCACGGGGCAGCCGCCGCCCGGCGTCGTGGCGAAGGACCTCATCCTCGAGCTGCTGCGTCACCCGACCGTCAAGAGCGGCGAGGCGATCGGCCGCATCATCGAGTTCACGGGGGAGGCCGTCGAGGCCCTGTCGATCGATGAACGCGCGACGCTGACGAACATGGCGGCCGAGGTCGGGGGCTTCACCGGCGTCATCGCCCCGGACGAGAAGGCGGTGGGCTGGATCGCCGGGCGGCGTGGCGTGCCGGCGGCGGAGGTTCGGGCGCTGTGCGACGGACTGCACAGCGACGCGGGGGCGAACTACGCGGCGACGATCGAGATGGACGCGGGCGGCGTCGAACCGATGGTCGCGACCCCCGGCGATCCCGGGAACGGGCTGCCGATCTCGGCCCTCGAGGGAGACGTGAGCCTCGATACGGTGTTCGTCGGGGCCTGCACGGGGGCGAAGCGGGCGGACTTCGAGATGTATGCCGGGGTGGCGCGGGAAGCGGTGGCGGCGGGGAAGCGCGTGCCCGCGACCGTCCGCGCCTATGCCCAGTACGGTTCCATCGATGTGGAGGCGTGGAGCCGGGAACAGGGCCACGACCAGGCCCTCAGGGATGCGGGATTCGACGTCCTCGCTCCCGGCTGCGGAGCCTGTATCAACGCCGGCCCCGGGGTGTCGACAACGGCGGAGCAGGTCACGATCAGTTCGATCAATCGGAACTTCCCCGGTCGCAGCGGTCCGGGGCAGGTGTACCTGGCGAGTCCGCTGACGTGCGTGGCCTCGGCGATCGAGGGACGGATCGTCGCGTACGGAGACCAGGAGTGGAGCGGCGAGGCCGGCTCGCCGGACGGGGCCTGCTAGGCGGGTTCGACTCTCACGGGACAGACCTTCAGTTCCGCCGTGTGCGTGATCGGGTCGTAGCCGCCGCCGGTGAGGAAGTTCACCGGCACGTCGTTGAAGCTGAACGAGGCGAAGACGGTTCCGGGCGGGGACCGGTCGTTGGCCTCCACCTTGATCCGTACCTGGCCGCGCGGGCTCGACATCATCGCCCAGCCCCCGTCCTCGAGACCCCATTTCGACACGTCGGTCGGGTGCATCTCGAGACGCTCCTCGGACAACAGGTACTCGATCCCCGCCGCACGCCCCGTCTGGGTTCTCGTGTGATAGGCCGGCAGCCGGCGCCCGGTCGTGAGCCAGATCGGGTACTCCTCCGAGATCGTCTCGGCCGGGTCCCGGTATCGGATCATCTGGAAGATCCCGCGTCCGTTCTCGAACTCGCCCTCGTGAAGGATGGGCGTGCCGGGATGACCCCGCTCCGGCACCGGCCAGTGGTACTCGCCGTGTTCGATGAGGTCCCAATCCAGGCCGGCGTAGATCGGTGAGAGCGAGCAGAGTTCGTTGAACACCTCCTTCGCCGACTCGAACTCGAAACCCTCCAGCCCCATGCGCTGCGCGATGCGGGACACGCACCACCAGTCGGGCTTCGCCTCGCCCGGCGGATCCACCGCCTTCCGCAGACGCTGCACGCGCCGCTCCGTATTCGAGCAGACGCCGTCCGTCTCCGCCCAGGCAGTGGCCGGGAGGACGACGTCGGCCAACTGCGCAGTCTCGGTGAGGAAGATGTCGATCACGACGAGATGGTCGAGGCTTCCGAGCGCGTGCTCGCAATGCTCCCGGTCGGGGTCCGTGACGACGGTGTTCTCGCCGTTGATGATCATCGCGCGGATCCGGTCGCCGCACATGTCGAGCGCCGTGACCTTCGTGGGCCCCAATTCCAGGTCCACTTCCCGGCCGTACGCCTCGGCGAACTTCGCCTGGTACGCCGGGTCGAGTACGTCCTGGAAGCCGGGATAGTTGTTCGGCAGCGCCCCGCTGTCTCCCGCGCCCTGGATGTTGTTCTGGCCGCGCATCGGATTGATCCCGGTTCCCTCGCGGCCGACGTTTCCGGTCATGAGGGCGAGATTGCAGAGGCTCTGCACGTTGTCCACGCCGCAGATGTGCTCCGTGATGCCGAGCGTGTAGTAGATCGCTCCGCGTTCGGCCTTCGCGTACCAGCGCGCCGCCTCCGCGATCAACTTCGCGTCCACCCCCGTGATGGACTCGGCCCATTCCGGCGGGTACTCCAGGACGTGCTCCACGAAGTCCCGGCCCTCCGTCGTGCGGTCGGCCACGAAGCCCTCGTCCATCAGCCCCTCGCGGGCGATCGTGTGGGCCATGCCGAGCAGGAGCGCGACGTCGGATCCCACCCTCAGCGGCAGGTAGATGTCGGCCATCTCGGCCAGCGCGATCCGCCTCGGATCCGCGACGATGAGCTTGGCGCCCCGCGCCACCGCGCGCTTGATGCGGGTGGCCGCGACGGGATGGCACTCGGTCATGTTGGTCCCGATGCAGAAGATCACATCGGGCTTTTCCATGTCCTCGAGTGGATTCGACATCGCCCCCCGTCCGATTGAGGCCGCCAGACCGGCGACCGTGGGGGCGTGTCAAGCACGGCTGCAGTTGTCGATCTGGTTCGTACCGAACGCGCCCCGGATGAACCGCTGCATCATGTAGGCCGCCTCGTGCGGCGCGCGTCCGGAGGCGACGCCGTACACGGAGTGCCTGCCGTGATTCTCCACCGCCGCCGTGAAACCCGCCGCCGCGCGGTCGAGGGCCGTGTCCCAGTCGGTTTCGTGCAGTTCGCCGTCCTCGCCCCGCACCATCGGATAGGCGAGCCGGTCGGGGTGCTGCACGAAGTCGAACGCGAACTGCCCCTTGACGCAGAGCGCGCCCTCGTTGGCGGGTCCATCCATCGCCGGCTGGACGCCGATCAGCGTGTCCCCGCGGGACAGCAGGTCGACGGAGCACCCAACGCCGCAGTAGGGACACACGGTACGCGTCTTCTCGGTCTCCCCCGGCACGTCCGCGTTCGCGAGCGCCTTGATGTCCGCGAGAGCGCCGGTCGGGCAGGTCTGTACGCACTGCCCGCAGAACGTGCAGGCGGAGTCCCCCAGCAGGCCCTCGAACTCCGTCGTGATCTGTGTGTCGAACCCGCGATTCATGATCGAGATCGCGTAGTCGCCCTCCTGTTCGGCGCAGACTCGCACGCAGCGATAGCAGGAAATGCAGTTGTCGTAGTCGCGGAGGATGAAGGGGTTGTCGTCGTCCGGCCGGCTGCGGCCGGACCTGGTCCCGGCGAAGCGGCCCGTCCGGGCGTCGTAGCGGTCGAGCAGCACCGCCATCTCCTGCGAGGCGTACCCGGAGAGCGGATCGACATCCGTGTCGCGGTTCTCGGAGGCGAGCATCTCCATGAGCACCCGGCGGTGCATGTCGAGCCGCGCCGAGCGGGTCGTCATCCGCATCCCGGGCTCCGCCCGCGTGGTGCAGGAGGCGACGGGGTTGCGGGCGCCCTCGAGTTCAACGATGCAGAGGCGGCAGGCACCGAAGGCTTCCAGACGCGGATCGTAGCACAGCGTCGGGATCTCCTTGCGATGCCGCTCGGAGATCTCGTAAAGGCTCTCGCCCCGACGGACGCCCACCTTCGCGCCGTCGAGCGTGATCTCGAAATCGAAGCCTGCGCCGTTACCCGAGTTGTCGCTCAAACCCACCTCCGGAGGCCCGGGGCGCTGCGCCGCTGGAAACTGCCGGGCCGACTAAAATGACGCGTCGCGCGCGCCACGACAAATCCGGCCATCGTTCCGGTCAAGGAATCTCTCGCTAGATGGAGTCGGCGACGTGCCTGGAGATGCGATCGGGGAAGTAGCGAATGAGGCTCTCGGTGATGAGGGGAGCGGCCTGCCCGAGTCCGCACGCGCTCGTCTGCATCATCGTGTCGCCGAGGTCGTGCACCTCGTCGATCCAGGCGGCGATCCCGGTCGGGCCCTCGCCGTGCAGGCGCTCGGTGAGGCGCTGCGTGCCGATGCGGCAGGGGAAACACTTGCCGCACGATTCCTCGGCAAAGAACTCCATGGCGGAATGAGCGACCTCGATCATGTCCCGCGAGTCGTCGAAGACCATGATGCCGCCGGCGCCCAGGAACGACCCCTTCGAGCGGATATCGGGCTCGTCCAGCGTGACGGCGAGATCATCTCCCGCCAGGAAGCCGCCGGAGAGCCCCGCCATCGTCACCGCCTGGATCTTCCGCCCGCGCGGGACCCCGCCGGCCCAGTCGTCGATCAGCGTCATGAGGGGGAAGCCCATGGGCACTTCGTAGTTGCCGGGGCGAGCGACGTCCCCGGAGAGCGAGATCACCTTCGTGCCCGCGTGGTCCCCGATCCCGAGATCCCGATACCAGTCGGCGCCGTGCACGAGGATATGGGGCACGGAAGCCAGCGTTTCGACGTTGTTCACGACCGTGGGAAGATCCTCGTACCCGTGCGTCACCGGGAAGGGTGGCCGGTTGCGCGGAAACGGGTGCTTGCCCTCGAGGCTGTTGAGAAGGGACGTCTCCTCGCCGCAGATGTAAGCGCCCGCGCCGCGGCGTACCCAGAGGTCGAAGGGCCGTCCGGGCCCGAAGGCGTCCGGTCCCAGCAGCCCGGCGCCACGGGCCTCCTCCAGGGCCGTCTCCAGGATGCGCATCGTGTCCGGATACTCGTAGCGGAGGTAGATGAACCCGCGCGTGGCCCCCGTCGCGAAGCCGGCGGCGATCATCCCCTCGATCACCGCGTGCGGGTCGTAGTCCATCAGCGCCCGGTCCTTGAAGCAGCCCGGCTCTCCCTCGTCGGCATTGCAGACGATGGTCTTCGGCTCCCCCGCCGCCTCCGCCACGGCCCGCCACTTCCGCCCCGTGGGGAAGCCGGCGCCGCCCCGCCCCGCCAGACCGCTCGCGTCGATGACATCGAGGAGCGCATCGGGCCGCCCCCGGAGGGCATTCTCCAGACCCGCATAGCCGCCCGTCGCCCGATAGCCCGCCAGGGTGGCACGTCCGGGAGTTCGAATGTGCGCGAATACACATTCCTCAATGTCCGGCGGGACCGCGGGTGGAAGAGGAGAAGGCCGGCCGGAGAGATCCGCCACCGTCGTTCCGCAGAGAACCCGGTCACGGTCAAGGACCGGAATCGGCTCGTCGCAGCGACCGGGGCAGGGCATCGCGTGCGCGCCCGGCAGCGCGGCCAGCAGTTCGTCGGCCCCCGCCAGCGCGCAGATCGGTCCCGTGCAGACGCGGGGATGAGAGTAGCCCTCGGGGTCGCGGGAAAAGTGGTGGTAGAAGGTCACGGTGCCGAAGAGGTCAGCGATCGGAATCCGCAGATCCTCGGAGATGGCTCGGAGAGACGCCTCCGAGAGGCACCCATCCCTCTCGTGGAAGTCATGCAGCAGGGGAAGCAGAGGAGCGGGCCGTGTCCGCCACTTCGCGAGCAGATCCGCGTCCGAGGGCGTGTTCATGCCGTCATAGTTACCCGCCGACACGAATAGCGGCAAACGACTTTCGGCACCGCCCCGGCGCTGGACACGACGGTCGACGGAGCGCTTGCTCCGGCACCCCGGAGTTCGACACCGTAGCTTCGGCCCATGATTACGCCCCGAAGGAACACCGCCCGCGTCGACATCGATCGCGTCTCCGAAGCCTCGAGCCGAAGGCGGCGCGACGCCGTCGCGGTCGAAGAGCCGCTCGAGATCCGGATCGCGCCCGCGGACGGGGGAGAGCACCAGGTGGCCGTGACGATGCGGACGCCGGGAGATGACTTCGACCTCACGGCCGGGTTCCTCTTCTCGGAGGGGCTGCTGGGACAGCGGTCCGAACTCGCCGATCTGCGGTACTGCGTCGACGTGGAAACGCAGGAGTACAATATCGTCACCGCGCACCTGACCGAGACGGCGCGCTTCGACCCGGCGGAGCTGACCCGGAACTTCTATACGACATCGAGCTGCGGCGTCTGCGGAAAGGCCTCCCTGGAGGCGATCGAGATCCGGGGCTGTGCGCCCCTGCCGGCCGAGGGGCCGACCGTCGCGGCGGAGATCGTGCGCACCCTCCCGGAAGCGCTTCGCCGCCGCCAGCCGGTGTTCGAACGGACGGGCGGGCTGCACGCGGCCGGCCTGTTCGACACGGACGGTGAGCTGCGTCTCCTGCGCGAAGACATCGGACGCCACAATGCGCTCGACAAGGTGATCGGAGACCGATTCCTCCAGGGGGATCTGCCGCTGGGGAATACGGTGCTGGCCGTGAGCGGCCGGGCCTCCTTCGAGATCATGCAGAAGGCGCTCGCCGCCGGAATCCCGATCGTGGCGGCCGTGGGCGCCCCCTCGAGCCTCGCCGTCGACGTGGCCGCGGAGTTCGGGATGACGCTAATAGGCTTCGCGAAGCCGACGGGATTCAACATCTACACGGGGCGCCACCGCGTCGGCTGACGAGCTGGAATGACCCCGGCCCCCCGCACTGATCGGACACGACGTGAACGCGCGGTCGCCACGGGCTGCCGGGGTCCTCAAGGCGGCAGGGACCGCCCGATCCTGAGCGCGAGGTCGACGGCCGACTTCCTCCATCCCGTCAGCGTCGATCTGCGGTAGGCGTCGGCGGTACGCTTCACACCCTCGCTCATCGTCGGATAGGGATGAACCAGCGACCCGAGCGTCCCCAGCTTCACCCCCGCCTTCATGGCGAGCGAGATCTCCGCGATCATCGTCCCTGCGCCCGGCGCGAGGATATGTCCGCCCAGGATCCGGCCCCCCTTGCCGACGACGACCTTGACCCTGCCCATGGCGGCGCGCTCGGCGATCGCCCGGTCCAGGTTCCCGATGTCGTAGACGTGCGCGGACACCGCGGACCCGTGGCGATCCACGGCCTCGGCTTCCGTGAGCCCGACGTGGGCGAGTTCGGGCTCCGTGTACGTGCACCACGGGATCACGCCGTAGTCGATGTTCGCGCGCACGGGAAAGAGGGCGTTCTGCACGACGGTGCGCGCTTCGTGGTCGGCGACGTGGGTGAACAGGAAACCGCCGATGACATCGCCGGCGGCGAAGATGTGTTTCCTGGAGGTGCGCAGCTTCGAATCGACGGTGACCCAGCCCTTCGCGGTCTCCACCCCTGCCGCGTCGAGTCCCATGTCCTCCGTATTCGGAGCACGCCCCGCGGCGACCAGCACCTCGTCGACCTCGAACATCTCGGGCGCGCTCGCCGGGTGGTCGCCGCCTGCGTCCCCGGCGGCGGCGATCGTCACCTGCCGCCGGTCGCCCGCCCGGTCGACCCGGGTCACGACGTGGCCGGTCCGGACCTCGATGCCCTCCTCACGCAGCCTGCTCGTCAGGAGTTCTCCCAGCTCCGGCTCCTCGCGCACCATAAGCCGGTCGAGCAACTCCACCACCGTGACGTCCGAGCCGAGGCGGCGGAAGGCCTGGGCGAGTTCGACGCCGATCGGCCCGCCGCCGACCACGGCGAGCGACGCGGGGATCGTGTCGCGGTCGAAGGCCTCGGCGTGCGTGAAGTAACCCGCCTCCGCGAGTCCCGGGATCGGCGGCACGGCCGCTCTGGAGCCGGTGGCGATGACGAAACGGCGCGCACGGATGCGGCGGCCGTCCACCTCCACTTCGTGCGGCGAAACGAAGCGAGCCGCACCCTCGACCACATCGACGCCCATGGCCCGAAAACGCTCCGGATCATCGTGCGGCTCGATCTCGGCCCGAGCGGCCCGGACGCTGGCGAGAACGTCCGCTCCCTCGATCGAGGGTTGGACGGGCCGCAGCCCGTGCGCGGCGGCGTCACGAAAATGATGGGCCACCCGGGCCGAGCTGATCAGCGCCTTGGAGGGCACGCATCCGGTCCAGAGGCAGTCGCCGCCGAGGCGGTCGCGCTCGATCAGCGCCACGCTCGCGCCCAGCCCCGCGCTCCCGGCGGCCGTCACGAGACCCGCCGTACCTCCGCCAATGGCGACGATGTCGAACATCCCGTCTCGATCCACGTTGCTACTCCCCATGAACGGTCGATTTTCCTTGCCGGGCGTCCCGATTCCGGCTTAGCTTCGCTTCGTGCAGAATCCTACGCCCCAAGCTGCGGTGTCCCGGTCGGGCTCAATGAAAAGCCGCGTCCAGCCGCCTCCGATCCTCGACAAGTGTCGTGAACTAGCGACCGTGAACGACCTTCGCGAGGCCGGCCTCTATCCGTACTTCATGCCCATTGAGGCCTCGCACGACACCTGGGTCGTCATCGACGGCGCCCGCAAGATCATGGTGGGCTCCAACAATTACATGGGGCTCACGCACGATCCGCGCGTCCTTGAGGCGGCCCGCGACGCGCTCAACAAGTTCGGAAGCGGCAATACGGGCAGCCGCTTCCTCAACGGCAACCTCAACCTGCATGAGCAGCTCGAGGACGAGCTCGCCGACTTCACCGGCATGGAGGCGGCGCTCGTATTCTCGACCGGCTACCAGACGAATCTGGGCACGCTGGGCGCGTTGATCGGTCGCGCGGACACGGTCTACATCGACAAGCTGGACCACGCGAGCCTCCAGGACGGCGTACGTCTGGGGCTCGGCCGCACGCGACGCTTCAACCACAACGACTTCGCCACGCTGCGCCGCATGCTCGAGGCCGAGAAGCCCTCGCGCGGCAAGCTCATCGCGGTGGACGGCGTGTACAGCATGGAAGGCGACATCGCCGACCTGCCCACCCTCGTCGAGCTGAGGCGAGAGTACGGCGCGGCCATCCTGGTGGATGACGCGCACGCCGTGGGCGTGCTGGGAGAAACCGGGGCGGGCACCGCGGAGCACTGGGGACTCACCGACGAAGTGGACCTGATCCTCGGCACGTTCTCGAAGTCCTTCGCCTCGATCGGCGGCTTCGTGGCGGGCCGCGCGGACGTCATCGACTACCTCCAGCACAACGCCCGCGCCCTCATGTTCAGCGCGAGCATGCCACCCGCCTCTGCCGCCACCGTGCTGAAGGCGCTGGAGATCATCCGCGACGAGCCGGAACGCCGGGAGCAGCTCTGGAAGAACACGCACAGGATGATGGAAGGCTTCAAGTCGATCGGGTTCGACATCGGGCCGACCGAGACTCCGATCGTCCCCATTCTCATCGGGCCCATGGAGAAGACCTTCGTGTTCTGGCGAGCCCTGTTCGAGGCGGGCGTCTTCTCGAACCCGGTCGTTCCGCCCGCCGTTCCCGAGGGGAGTTGCCGCCTGCGCACGAGCTACATGGCCACGCACACGGACGACGATCTCGATTTCGTGCTCGAGCAGGTGGAGCGCGTGGGGAAGAAGCTCGGCGTCGTCTGAACCGGCGCCTCCCACTATGACGAATCTCGCTTCCTCCCTGCGCGTCGTCCCCGTCGAGAGCCGCGCCGACCTCAAGCGCTTCATCGCCCTGCCGTGGTCGATCTATCGGGGCGACCCCGACTGGGTCCCCCCGCTGAAAAGGGACGTGCGTGCGGCCTTCGATCCCGCGAAACACCCGTTCCACCTGCACTCGGAAGTCCAGCCCTACCTCGCCTTGCGCGACGGCCGGGCCGTGGGCCGGGTCTGCGCGATCCGGAACCGGAATCATGAGCGGCTGCACGACGAATCGGTGGGGTTCTTCGGCTGGTTCGAGTGCGTCGACGACCCCGAGGTGGCCGGGGCGCTGCTCGACGCGGTTCGGGCCTGGCTCCGCGAACGCGGCCTTACAGCGATGCGGGGCCCCACGAGCTTCTCGACCAACGAGACCTGTGGCCTCCTCATCGACGGAGATCCCGGACCGCCGGTCGTGCTCATGCCCTACAACCCGCCGTACTACCCCGGGCTGCTGGAGGCTGCCGGGCTGCGAAAGGTGAAGGATCTCTTCGCCTGGCTCATGAAGAAGGGCGATTGGCCGCCGCACCTCTTCCGCGCCGAGAAGGTCGCGACACGCCGGTACGGCATCCGGATCAAGACGATGGACATGTCCCGATTCGACGAAGAACTCGGCCGCGTCCAGCGCCTGTACAACGCGGCCTGGGAGAAGAACTGGGGTTTCGTCCCCATGACCGAGGCCGAGATGGATCACATGGCGGCCGAACTCAAGCCCATACTCGACCCCGAACTCGCGCTCTTCGCCGAGACGCCGGAGGGCGAGACCGCCGGCTTCGCTCTCGCGCTACCGGACTTCAACCAGGTGCTGCGCCGGATGAACGGAAGACTCTTCCCCTTCGGGATTCTCAAGGCGCTCATCTACAGGCGGCAGATCACGTGCATGCGCGTCATCATCCTCGGCCTTGCCGAGGAATGGCGCGGCAAGGCCGTCGATGTCCTCCTCTACCTCTGGCTGTTCAGGAAGGGGATCGCCGCCGGGATGACGTCCGCCGAGCAGTCGTGGATCCTCGAGGACAACCAGAAGATGAACCAGGCGATCGAGCGTCTCGGTGGCAGGATGTACCGAACCTACCGGCTGTACGAAGCGGCGCTGTAGGCGCTTTACTATGTCGCTTTACTCATGGCATCAGTCTTTCTGACGGGGGGAAGCGGGTTCCTCGGCGGTCATCTCGCCGAGGCCCTCGTCGCGGCCGGACACCAGGTCACGGCGAGTGTGCGGCGAACGAGCGACACGCGTCATCTCGACCCTCTGGAGCTGAAGAAGGTCGAACTCGATCTAGGGGCGGAGGACACGTCGGAGGCGACCGCGACACTCGCGGGCTGCTCCGCCGTCGTCCACTGCGGTGCGCTCACGCGGGCGCGCAACGAGTCGGAGTTCATGGCCGTAAATGCGGTCGGGACACGGAGGCTCGCAGAGGCGGCGGCGGAGGCGGGAGTCCGGCGGTTCGTCTTCATCAGCAGCCTCGCCGCCCGGGGTCCGGATGGCGCGGACGGCCCGGTGAGCCCGTACGGCCGGTCGAAAGCCGAAGCGGAGGCCGCGCTCGCCGGCATCGGCGGGTCGATGGAGGTCGTCGTACTCCGCCCGGGAGGCGTCTACGGCCCGCGCGACTCCGACCTGCTGCCGCTCTTCCGGCTGGCGGCGCGCGGGTGGACCGCGATTCCGCGGAGCCGTGCGCCCCTGCAGCCGGTGTACGTTGCCGATGTCGTCTCGGCCGTCCTCGCCGCCCTCGAGGCGGCGCCGGCGCCGCGCCCGCTTCCCATCGCGGCGGCGGAGCGCCATACCTGGCGCGCGCTGGCGAGCGCGCTAATGGCCGCCGTCGACCGCCCGGGCCGCGTCCTGCGGCTGCCATCCGCCCTCTTTCTCACCGTCGGGGCGCTGTCGGAACTCGCGGGCCGCCTGACGGGGAAGGCCCCCGCGTTCGACCGGAGGCGCGCGCGCGATCTGTCCGCATACGCCTGGACCTGTGACATCGAGTCGAGCCGGAGATATCTCGACCCCTGGCGTCCGCGGGTCGGCATCGACGAGGGGCTCGCGCGCACCGCCGAGTGGTATCGCCGCATGGGCTGGCTGTGAGCGGCGGTGTCCGCGGACGGCTTCTGCCCGTCGATCGCGTGGCCATCGGCTACTTCGGTTGCACGGGCCTCGTCGCCCTGGTGTTCGGTGGGCTCCCGGGCGCGGGAATCGCGGCGGCCCACGCGGTCGCGGTCTTCGGGATCACGCGACTTGCGGCCTGGCACCCCCGGGCCGGCCTCGCCGCGATCGCGAGGGGGGCGTACGCCGTGCTCATCACGCCCCTCCTGTACGCGGAACTGTCGGTCCTCAACCGCTTTCTCACGCAACGTTACTTCGACGCCATGGTGCAGGCGTGGGATGCCGCCCTGTTCGGCGGACAGCCCAGCATCGATCTCAGCGCATGGCTCCCCTGGCTCTCCTTCTCCGAGGTGTTGCATCTGGGCTACTTCGGCTACTACGCCATCATCCCCGCCGCCATCCTGGGCGTGTTCGCCACCCGGGGGATCGAGGCCTTCCAGCGCACCGCCCTCGCCGTGGCGTCCGCCTTCTTCGCCTCCTACCTCATCTTCATGTTCTTCCCCGTCGCCGGCCCCCGATACGAGTTTGTCCAGATCGGCAGCTCGGTCGGCGAGGGTACGCTGTTCGGGATCGTGCACGGGATCCTGGAGGCCGGATCGTCGAAGGGCACGGCCTTTCCCAGCTCCCACATCGCCGCCTCCCTGGCCGGGGTCGTGGCCGCCGGACGCGAGGATCGGCGCTGGTTCTGGCTCCTCCTCATCCCGGAACTCGCGTTGACTGCGGGGACGGTGTACGGTCGCTTTCACTATGCGACCGACGCCCTCGCGGGCATCCTGCTCGGGCTGCTGGTCTGCGCCGTACTCCGCAGGACCGGCTCCGGGGCCGAGGGCATCCGAGTGGCCGGGGGCGGGCAACCCGCGGCCTGAACCGCGCATCAAAGCGGTGGATCCGGAAGGTGACCTTCAGAGGGACGATGTGGACGAACGCGAACTGATCGCCTGCGCCAAAGCGGGAGAGCGATCCGCGATGGGGGAGCTGTACGAACTCCACGCGCGACGCGTCTACACGGTGATTCGCCGCCTCGTGGGCGACGATCACCTCGCTGAGGACCTCTCCCAGGAAGCGTGGATCCGCGCGTTCGAGAAGCTCCATCTCTTCCGGGGAGATGCGGCCTTCGGCACGTGGCTCTACCGGTTGGCGACGAACGTGGCGCTCAACCGGCTGCGCCGGTCGTCGAAGCGGCGTCCGGTGGAATCCGCCGCCGAGCTTCCCCGCGTGGCGCGGGCGCACGACGACGTGATCGTGACGCGGCGGGTCCTGACCCGGGCGCTGGACCAGTTGCCGCCGGGGTACCGGAGGGTCCTCGTGCTGCACGACGTGGAAGGCTGGACGCACAACGACATCGCCGAGGCTCTGGGCTGTTCGCCCGGCACGTCGAAATCGCAGTTGCACAAGGCGCGGGCGCGCATGCGGAAGCTCATCGCTCCGGAAGGTTCCGGGAACGGCGGTGCACGGGGCGAAGCGCGCCTCTGAGAGGGATAGAAGAGATGGCGAACCACATGGATGCCGAGCGAATCTCGGCACTGCTCGACGAGCCGTGGGCCGACCGGGACTGCCGGGCCCACCTCGAAACGTGCAGCGAGTGCCAGGCGGAGTTCGAGAGATTGAGCCGGCTGCGCATGGCGCTGTCCGCGCTGCCGGATGAGAAGGCGCCGGCCGGGCAGTGGGCCGCGATCGAAGCCGCGCTCGATGCCGGCGAGACCCGTTCCGGCTCCCGATGGCTCGGACGCGGCTTTGGCGGCCGTCTCTTCGTCCCGGGACCGCTGCAGGCCGCGGCCGCCCTCGTGCTGTTTGCCGGCGGCGTGATCGCCGGCCTGCAGTTCACGGGCGGGCGCGACGCGAGTCCGCCGGGTTCGACCGGGGACCTTCCTGCCGTCGTTTCGACCGATGACGACCGCGCGCTCGTCGACGGGCTCAGCCGGATGGAATCGTTGCGCTCGCCGCTCAGGCAGGTGGGAGCGGGCGGGGCGGACGCGGCTGCTGAAGGCGGGTTGAGTGCGAGAGATCCGTTGGAGACGGCCCAGCGGCTGGCGAGGCTGGAGGGGTTGATCCGGGCGCTGCGCGACCGCCTCGCGACGAATCCCGACGATCCCCTCGCCAGCGCCTACCTGCTGGAGCTCGTGGAAACGCGCGATCGGCTCGCGGAGGATCTGAGCCGCGCGAGCGGGACGCGAACCTGGTGACCGCGCCCCTCTCACCGCCTCCGGGCCCGATCGTGGTGTTCCTCGCCGCGGGCGTCCTTGCGCTAACGTCCCCACCCGCCGCGGCGCAGGAGACCCCGGCAGTCGACGCTCCGGGCTGGATCGGGGTTCGGGTCGACGAGCGCCATAACTGCGGCTGGGAGACTTCGGACGACTGGAAGAACTGCACGCTCGTTATCCAGGTGCGTGAAATGCAGGAAGACGGGCCGGCGGCGCGTGCGGGACTCCTCGTCGGCGATCGACTCGCCGCGATGAACGGTACGAGGATCACCCTCGTCAATCTGCCCGACCTGCTCGCATCGATCCGCCCGCGCGTCCCGGTACGGCTGCAGGTCACGCGAGACGGGACGGACCGCACGCTGGAGGTCATCCCCGACGCGCGGCCCCCGGATGCGGACGGCATCCCGATGGTGGGCCGTCGGACGATCGTCGCCGCGGCCGGGAACCCGCGGCGTGGCACGTTCGTCCTGTGGTTGACGGACTCCGACGGGCGCGACTCCACAGAGCGCGACCGCGCCGGCTTCGCCCTCGCGTTCCGCGATACGGACGAGACCGGCGTCGCGGTGGAGCCCTCCGCGGTGCGGGTCGTGGACGGCCAACTCAACGTGCTGCCCGTGCGCGACCGGCCGGCGGCGGAGTTGCCGGCGGTTCGCGTTGAAATACTCCGCGACCTGCAGCGCGAGACGGAATCGGCCTATCGGGACTTCACGCTTGCGCTCCAGAACGTCGGGGCCGTGCGGGCACGCCTCTCGGCGATGGAGTTCCGGCGTCGCGTGGCGCGTGCCGCTCGGGTGGCACTGCCGGAGCCCGATCTCGCCGTGCGCCTCCATCGCACGTTCGCGGGAGCCGAGTTCGAGCCCGTACGCGACTTTTCCGACCGTGCCGGCCTCGACGGCCTCCTCGTTCTCAGGGTCGCGCGGGGAACGGTCACCGCCCGGCTCGGGCTCCGGGCGGGAGATCTCCTTCTGAGAGCGGCGGACCGTGCGACCCGGGAACTCGAGGACCTCGTCACCGCGCTCGAATCGGAGGCCGACCCGGGTCCCACCGTCGTGTGGGTCCGGGGCGGTCAGGAGATGAGCGGGGTCTGGCCCCGGCGTTGATGATGGCTCGCCGACGCCCGAGACCGCCGACCTGGAGCATGAGGAGAGGACCGGCACGCTGCCGGCTCGACGCGCTGGCCGTTATCGCGGCCTTCCTCCTTGGAATCGGGCCGGGCGCACCCCTTCAACCCTGTCCGAAGCACCAGGCGGTGCACGGCGACGAGTCGAGCCCCCACGCCGCCACGGTCCATGGCACGCATGCGGAGACCGCCCGCGCGGACAGCCACGCGGGGCACTCTCACGCCTATGGTGCCGGCGCCACCACGAACTCGCACCCGCATTCGGGCGGACCGTGCGACTGCCTCGGGATGTGCCTGACCTGCTGCGGACCGGCCATCGCAGGGTCCGCCCTGCAAACCGCACACCCGACTTCCACAAGCCAGGCCCCGCATGGGGTGCGGCCCCACCTCCGCCCGGCACCCGACCCGGCCGCCTACCTCCGACCGTTCGGACAGCCGCCCCCCGCCTGACTCCTCGACAAGAACCCGTACGGAACGCCCGGTAGTCCAACCCCGCCGGTCAGAAGGGGTGGATGCGTCGGGCTCGTTGCCGGATCGACCGGGCCGCCTGCGAGGCGGCGTGCGTCGAACGGCGACTCATCCCCTGTCGAACGAGGAGTCGAACCTTGAAGAAATGCACGATACCCGGCGCATTCGCGCTGCTGATTCTTGCCGCACCCGTGGCCGCGCAGTGGAACGCTTCGCGCGCGGACAGCCACGCCCCCATCGGAGTCATGGCCGACCACCGCCACGAGGCGGGCGAGGTGATGCTCTCCTACCGCTACATGACGATGGCCATGGAGGGGAGCCGCATCGGTACCGATCCCATCGCCGACGCGGACATCGTTTCGCCGGATGGGGGGTTCATGATCACGCCGACCCGCATGCCCATGACGATGCACATGTTCGGGGCCATGTTCGCGCCATCCGATCGCGTCACCTTCATGGCCATGCTCCCCTTAGTGTCGAGTTCGATGGACCACATCACGCGCCACGGCGGGTCGTTCACGACCGAATCGGGCGGCCTGGGCGACGTCAAGGTGGGCGCCATGATCGGCCTGGCCGACTGGGCGAACCAGTCGCTCCACCTGAACGCGATGGTCGGCCTCCCGACCGGATCGATCGAACAGGTGGACGTCCTCCCGATCAGCGACGGGATGGAGGTCCAGCTCCCCTACCCCATGCAGATCGGGTCCGGCACGTTCGACCTGCGCCCCGGCCTCACCTGGCTGGGCCAGGCCGGCGACTGGTCCTGGGGCGCCCAGGGGAACGCCGTGCTGCGCACAGGCATGAACGACCGCGACTGGGCGCTCGGCGACAAGGTGCAGGGGACTGCATGGTGGGCCCGGGTGCTGGGCCGCAACCTTGCGGCCGCCGTGCGACTGGTCGCTACGCGGACGGGCAACATCGACGGGAGGGACGCCGCGCCCAGCGTAAACCCTCAAATGGTACCCACAGCCCGCACCGACCTCCGCGCAGGTACCGTGGTCGAGGGCGGGTTGAGCCTCAACCTCTACATCCCCCGGGCCAGGGCCTTTCGGATCGCCGGCGAAGTGCTCCTCCCCCTCGTTCGCGACCTCGACGGTCCCCAGCTCGAGACGGACCTGACCTTCGTGCTGGGCGTGCAGATTGTGCCCGTAAGCCACTGACCGGCAACGCTTTATTCGTACGGGAGCCGCCCCGCTCGGCTCCCGTACGGCGTCGCCGTGAGATTCCACTTGAGGTCTCCAGTGGACATGGGTCGTATACATACGATGCGATTGTATACAGCCTGTATGGTTTGTCATCGGTGAAGGGCTTGCGTACTCTCCCCTCCCGCCGCGCCGATCCCCGGTGAGCGTAAGGAAAGATCCCCGAAACCGTTCGAGAAACCCCCATGGCCGACGCGTCTCCCTCATACGACACCCTGCGCACGCCCTCCGGCGGTACCATCCGCATGGTGGGCGACCGCCTCGACGTGCCCGACCGCCCGATCATTCCCTTCATCGAAGGAGACGGGATCGGTCCCGACATCTGGCGCGCCGCGAGCGCGGTCTTCGAAGCGGCCGTCGAGAAGGCCTACGGCGGCGAACGGCGGATCGCGTGGTTCGAGGTGCTCGCCGGTCAGAAGGCGTTCGATCGCACGGGGGACTGGCTGCCCGGGGACACGCTCCGCGCGATCCGGCATCACCGGGTCGCGATCAAGGGACCCCTCACGACGCCCGTGGGTGGCGGGATCCGGTCGCTCAACGTGGCGCTGCGCCAGCAACTGGACCTGTTCGCGTGCGTCCGCCCGGTGCGCTGGTTCGAGGGTGTCCCGTCGCCGGTTCGCCAGCCGGACCTCGTCGACATGACGATCTTCCGCGAGAACACCGAGGACATCTACGCCGGAATCGAGTGGGAAGCCGGCAGTGAGGAGGCCCGCCGTCTGCGCGACTTCCTGTGCGATGAGATGGGCGTCTCGACGATCCGTTTCCCGGACACGAGTTCCTTCGGGGTGAAGCCGATCTCGCGGGAAGGGACGCAGCGGCTCGTCCGCGCCGCGATCCGCTACGCCCGCGACCGGGGATACGGCAGCGTCACGCTGGTCCACAAGGGGAACATCATGAAGTTCACCGAGGGCGGTTTCCGCGACTGGGGCTACGAACTCGCGAAGGACGAGTTCGGGGCGCGGGAGTTCGGCGGCGGCCCCTGGTGCCGGACCTCGGATGGAATCGTCGTCAAGGATGTGATCGCCGACGCGTTCCTGCAGCAGATCCTCACGCGGCCCGCGGAGTACGATGTAATCGCGACCATGAATCTGAACGGGGACTACATCTCGGACGCGCTCGCCGCGCAGGTGGGCGGGATCGGCATCGCCCCCGGCGCGAACATCAACTACGAGACGGGCCATGCGATCTTCGAGGCAACGCACGGTACCGCGCCGAAGTACGCCGGACAGGACAAGGTGAACCCGGGGTCCGTGATCCTGTCAGGGGAGATGATGCTGCGGCATATCGGGTGGAACGAAGCCGCCGACCTTATTGTATCCTCCTTGAGCGCAACCATCAGCGAGAAGCGGGTGACGTACGACTTCGAGCGCCTGATGGATGGTGCGACACTCCTCGGTTGCAGCGAGTTCGGCCGGGCGATGATCGACAACATGTGATGGAGAAAGAGATGAGAACGACACGCAGGTTTGCGGCGGTGGCGGGGTTCGTGTCCGTGCTGGCCGTACCCGATACCGTTGAAGCCCAGCTTCCCGCGGGCGTCACCGAGGTCGCCACCGTCGAAGGGATCACGGAGTATCAACTCGACAACGGGCTGCGCTTCCTGCTCTTCCCCGACCAGAGCAACCAGCGCATCACGGTGAACATCACCTACCTCGTCGGCTCAAGGCACGAGGGGTACGGCGAGACGGGCATGGCCCATCTCCTCGAACACCTCGTATTCAAGGGGACCCCGAACCACCCGGACATCCCGAAGGAACTGGACGAGCACGGCGCCTTCCCGAACGGGACGACGTGGTTCGACCGCACGAACTACTTCGAGACGTTCCCGGCCACGGACGAGAACCTCGAGTGGGCGCTCGACCTCGAGGCCGACCGCATGGTGAACTCGTTCATCGCCCAGGAGGACCTCGATTCCGAGATGACGGTCGTCCGGAACGAATGGGAGGCGGGGGAGAACAGCCCGCGGGGCGTACTTCAGAAGCGGGTCCTGTCCGCCGCCTACGACTGGCACAACTACGGGAATTCCACGATCGGCGCGCGCGCGGACATCGAAAATGTGCCCATCGACCGGCTGCAGGCCTTCTACCGGAAGTACTACCAGCCGGACAATGCGATCCTCGTCGTCGCCGGCCGCTTCGATCCGGACCGGGCGCTCGAGCTCGTCGCCGAGAAGTTCGGTGTTCTCCCGCGGCCGGACCGCACGGGGGCGAACCAGCTTTTCACGACGTACACCGCCGAGCCCGCCCAGGACGGCGAGCGGACCGTCACCCTGCGGCGCGTCGGCGATGTCCAGTTCGCGATGGCGGCCTATCACATGCCGCCCGGCTCTCACGAGCACTTCGCCGCCGTCGACGTGATGACACACATCCTGACCGCCCGTCCCGCGGGGCGCCTCTATCAGGCGCTCGTCGAGCCGGGTCTGGCCGCCAACGCGTTCGCCGGCAACTTCCAGCTGCGCGAGCCGGGCATCCTGTTCGCCGGCACGGAGGTGCGCGAGGGCGATTCGCTCGAAGAAGCCGCCGACGTCATGCTCGCCACGATTCAGGCGCTCGTCGACGAACCTCCCACGGAGGAAGAGGTCGACAGGGCGAAGACGGACTTTCTCTCGGGGATCGAACTCTCGTTCAACAACCCTCAGGGGATCGCCCTTCAGCTCAGCGAGTGGGCGTCGATGGGCGACTGGCGCCTCTTCTTCCTGCACCGCGACCGCCTGGAGCGGGTGACGCCCGATGCGGTCCACCAGGTCGCGCAGGCCTATCTGAAGCCCTCGAATCGGACCATCGGCTATTACTACCCGACGGAGGAGACCCCGGCCCGCGCCGAGATCCCCGCGCCACCGGACGTCGGTGCTCTGGTCGCCTCGTACACGGGGCGAGAAGCGGTGGCCGAGGGAGAGGCGTTCGAGCCCACGATCGAGAACATCGAGGTCCGGACGGAGCGGTTCGAACTGCCCAACGGCCTCAAGATCGCCTTTCTCGCGAAGGAGAACCGCGGCGACGCCGTGAACGTGCGCTTCTCGCTGCGGCACGGCACGGAGGGCGCCCTCATGGGGAAGGCGACGGCAGCCTCCCTCGCCGGCGCCATGCTGATGCGCGGGACGGAGAACCGATCCCGCCAGGACATCTCCGATGAACTCGATCGCCTCAAGGCCCAGGGAAACATCGGCGGGGGTGCCACCATCGCGAGCGGCTCGTTCACGACCGTGCGGGAGAATCTCCCGGCGGTCCTCCGGCTCGGCGCCGAGATCCTCCAGCAGCCGGCCTTCGACGCGGACGAGTTCGAACTGCTGCGCGAGGAGCGCCTGGCCGGCATCGAGTCGCAGATGTCGGAGCCACAGGCCCTCGTGGTCCAGGCGTTCCAGCGCCATTTCAGCGAGTATCCGGCGGATCATCCCCGCTACTCGCCGACCTTCGAGGAGCAGATCGAGCGCCTCGAGGCCGCGACGGTGGACGAGGCGCGCGCGTTCTGGCAGGGCTTCTACGGGGCGCAGGGCGGCACCATGTCCGTCGTCGGCGACTTCGACGCCGCGGAGATCCGCGCCCTGATCGAGGAACTGTTCGGGGACTGGACCGCGAGCGAAGCCTACGCCCGCGTGCCGGTGCAATACCGCGAGATCGAGCCGCTGACCCTCGACATCGAGACGCCGGACAAGGCGAACGCCATGATGTTCGCCGGACTCGCGGTTCAGATGCGCGACGATCATCCCGACTACCCCGCCCTGCTCCTCGGCAACCACATCCTGGGCGGCGGCATGAACTCACGGATGTTCAGCAGGATCCGGGGGGAGGAAGGCCTGTCGTACGGCGTGGGCTCGAACTACGGGGCGCCCCCGATCGATGACAACGCGCAGTTCATCGCATTCGCGATCTTCGCGCCGGAGAACGGAGACAAGGTCGTGGCGTCGTTCACGGACATCCTCGACGTCATGCTGGCGGATGGGTTCACGGAAGAGGAATTCGAGGGCGCGAAGCGCGGATACCTCGACCAGGCGCAGAACGCTCGCTCGAACGACGCCGTCATCGCGAACATGCTGTCGAACAGTCTGTTCCTGGACCGTCCGCTCGCATTCACGGCGGAGCAGGAGGCCGCGATCGAGGCGCTGACGGCCGGCGACGTGGTGGCCGCGCTGCGGCGCCACATCGATCCCGAGAAGCTGACGATCGTCCGGGGCGGCGACTTCGCCAACAAGCTCGTTCCCTAGACTGTCCGTCGGGCTCCCCGGCCCGGCTCGCGGGCCGGGGAGCGGCGGGCGGCCGGATCAGCGGCTGCCCGTCTGCTCCTGCTCGACGTTCAGCTGCGTGATGTCCGGGCTCCACCGCGTATCGCCCAGCAGGTGCTTCACGAAGTACTCCGCGCGCAGCCAGAACCAGTAGTCGCTCATGTCCCCGTAACCGTGCCGCTGGCCGGGGAAGACGAAGTAATCGAAGCGCTTGTTGGCCCGGATCAGCGCCTCGGCCATGCGGTGCGTGCCGGCGTGGTGGACGTTGTTGTCGATGTCTCCCGTCGTGAGCAGCAGACGCCCCTTGAGGTTCGCGGCGAGGTCCGAGTTGCGCTCGATCTCGTACTCGAAGGTCACGTTCCCGCTGTCGTCAACGACTTCACGCACGCCGTGGTGCTTCTCCGACCAGTTCTGGTTGTAGACGTCGTTGTTGTGGTTCCCCGAGGATGAGACCGCGACCTTGAAGAAATCCGGGTAGACGAGCATCGCCGCCGTCGACATGAAGCCGCCGCCCGAGTGCCCGTAGATCCCGACTCGGTCGATGTCGATGAAGTCGTGCCGGTCGGCGAGTTGCTCGATCGCGGTCTTCTTGTCCGCCAGTCCGTAGTCGCGGAGGTTCCCGTACCCGTAGTTGTGGTACCATTTCGAGCGGGCCGGGTGGCCGCCGCGGTTCCCCACCGTGATCACGATCATCCCGAACTGGGCCAGCGCCGTCTCGTAGCGCGCCGTCGAGAACGACTTCGCAACGGCCTCCGTCTGAGGCCCGGGGTAGACGTAGGCGACGATCGGATACGTCTTCTCCGGATCGAAGTCGAACGGCTTGTAGATCACGCCGTACAGGTCGGTCACGCCATCGTCCGCCTTCACGGTGTAGGGCTCGGGGAAACCGTAGCCCGCCTCTTCCAGCTTCGAGAAATCCGCCGTCTCGAGGTCCATGATCCGGCGACCGTTCGCCGCGTGGAGCGCGGCCGCCGGGGTCGTGTTGACCCGCGAGTAGTTGCTGACGAAGAAGCGGTTCGACTCCCCCATCTCGACGCGGTGATCGAAGTCGCCGGGGTTCAGGATCGTCAGCCCGGAGCCGTCAAGGTTCACGCGGTACACGTGCTGGTAGTAGGGATCCTCGCCTTCCTCGCGCGCGTTGGCCTGGAAGTAGACGACGCCGGCCGACTCGTCGATTCCGACGACCTGACGCACCGACCACGGACCCTCGGTGAGGCGATTGCGAAGCGTGCCGTCCGGCCCGAACCGGTACAGGTGAGCCCAGCCGTCCCGCTCGGACCACCACAGCATGTCGCCCGACTCGAGGAGTTCGAGCCGCTGGAACTCCACGTAGGTGTTGAGCCGCTCCTCGAACAGCACGCGTGCGGCGCCCGTCGCGGCATCCGCGACCATCACGTCCACGCGATGCTGGTCGCGGCTCTGCCTCACGAAGTGAAGTTCGTCCGAGCCGGGAGAGAGCCACAGCGAGCGGAACGGCTCCTCGCTGTCCGGATAGCGGAACTGGCGCGCGGAAGTCGTGAAGAGGCGGTGGTCCTTCCACTCCTCCGGCATCGCGACCTCGACCGTGTTCCGGTCCTGGAGGTCGTAGATGAGAAGCTCGGGCTGGCTCACGGTCTCCTCGCCCGGCATGTCGTACTTGTAGGACTCGAGCTCGGGCCGCTTGTTGCCGACCATGTGGATGACCCAGAGGTTCCCCACCTCCCGCCGGTCGCGGCGGATGAGGGAGAAGCGGCGTGAATCACGGGCCCACGAGATCGACACCCGCTTCCGCTCGTCCGCGTTCTCCTTCCGCTCGATGTCCGTATCTCCGCGCTCGAACACGGCGTAGCTGTAGTGCTCCTCACCGTCCGTCGTGAGCTGCGTCTCCTCGACCTCGATCCCCTCCTCCGCTTCGTCCGCCTCGTCCCCGCTCTTCCCGCGGCGCGCCTCGAGGAACTGCCGGTAGTCGTCCCCGCTCATCATGTGGAGGTTGTGGTCGCGGGCGAAGATGACCGTCTGGCCGTCGGGGGACACGCTGGCCCATGACGGATGATTGTCGGGCGCCTCCCGGTCCTCGAGTTCCCGCAGCACCCGCGTGTTCACGTCGTACTCGAAGTGGAACACCTTCTTCCGGGCGCGCTGGCGCTGCCGCTCGCCCTCCTCCTCTTCCTCGTCCAACTCCTCCATCTCCGATTCCGTCTCGTCTTCCTCCTCGTCCTGCGAGGACTCGACCTCGAACTGGAGCGTGTTCGCGTCGATGAACCTGATCGCGCGGATCGGGAGGTGCTGGCCGTCCCAGGGGTCGCGCGTGATGCGCGTGAGTTCGGCCGCGATGCGGTCGTTGTCGAAGATCTGCCGCTTCGTCCCCGCCACCGGATCCACGATCTGGTAGAAAGAACCGTCGGAGGTCTCCCATTCGTACCAGAAGGACTCCGAGCCTTCGATCCACTGCGGATCGACCGAGGTGGAGTAGACGAGATCCTGGATCTTGTACGGTGCGAAGCGCGCCGCGAGGCGGTAGTTCGCCGGGTCTTCCGCGGTCTCCTGCGCGGCGAGCGGCGCCGCGAGCAGGATCACGGCGGCGAACGGAAGGAAGCGGCGGAGACCGGCACGGTATACGGAGTTCATGGCAAGACTCGTGGTTGTCGTTTGGAGAGCGGGCGACGAGAGAACGTCGGAGAACGTGGAGGAGGTGCCGTGGCCTGTCCAGATGGGCGCACCCTGCCGGTGGGGGCCGGTCCGGACGACCGACCCCCGACAGGCAGAGGCTAGGTGAAGTTCGCCGGCGGCTAGTCGCCGCGTCCGAGCATCATGCCGACGACGGCGCCGGCCGCGCCCCACAGGACGCCGGTGACGACGACATCGACGACCACCGAGGCGAGCGTCGAAATGTTCATCGCGCCCAGCATCACGAACCCGAAGGCGACGGCGATGAGCGCGCCGAGCTTCGCGCCCGCCTGAGCGCCGCCGGCGACGTCCGTCGCGCCCTTCCAGCCCAGGGCGGTCGCGAGCACGCCCCCCGAGGCGAGCTGGCCTACGGCGATCCAGAGGAAGTCGGGAGACTCCTTGATGACGCCGGTGGCGGACCCCGCGTTGGCTGCGAAGAATCCGCCGAGCACAAGCTCATACAGTACGTAGCCCCCCACAAAAAGGACGACGGCACCGGCGACTGATGCGACGAGGCACTTCGTGTTCATGGCGTTACCTCCGCCTGAGGGTGGGTGGCCCCCCCTGACACGTCCCGTCCCCGATCCGGCGCAGGCCTGAGACCCGGGTGCCGTGACGCAGAACACCTCGGCTATTCGAACGCCGATGCATTCTTCCCTGCGGCGTTGCTCGCCTGGCAGACACGGACGCCTCGGCACTCTCGGTAGCTCGCCGATTCCGCGTCACGACACCAGCCTGCCGGATTCAGCATAGGAATCGCTAAAGGCAGCCGGCAAGAGCGATTAGATGGAAGAGCCCGCCGGAGCGGCGGCCAGCCCGCAGCAGGGCTTTGCCACGGGCTGCTAGAACCGGTCCAGCCGGGGGTTGACCACGTTGGAGTAGATCGACCCGAAGGTGTAGGAGAAGCCCACCGACACGCCGTACTCGAAGCCGCTCTGCAGGATGCGCTGCCGCAGGAGCACCTCCTCGGTGGTCGCGTCGCCGGCGGGCACGTTTAGCTGGTCGCGGATGCGCGAATAGTTCGCGTTCAGCCGCAGCGACAGGCCGCGGAAGATCCGGAAATCGGCCCCCGCGAAGGCCGTGAAGCGGTTCTTGGACGGATCGTGGAGGAACTGGGAGAAGGTGAGGAAGCCGTACGATTCGCCCCACGGCTGGCGGACGCTGAGACGGACTCTGAACCGGTGGTGGGGGAGGGCCTCTTCGTGCTTGAGGAATACGGTCTGCTCGATGTAGTCGTGATACCGGAGGCCGATCGTGTACAGAAAATTGAACTGCCTCCGGGTCGACTCCGAGTAGGGGAAGATGTTGTACTCCAGAGCCGGCCCCACCCGGAGCTGCAGGTCTTCGTTGGCGAAGCTGGAGTGTCCCACTTCGTACGCGGCGCCCGCCGACCAGTGATCCGACAGGCTCCACACGCTGAGTCCCTCCGCATCGTAGCTCTCGCGGACGCTCGTCACGGATGTCGTGTCCGAAGTCTCGAAGAGCCTCCGGTTGTAGCTCCCGCCGATCGAGAATTCGAGCTTCAGGGCGTCGGTCACGCGATCGGCCGAGAACCCGCCCCCGAGTTCGTACTCCTCGGTGCGCTCGTCCACCTCGAACTCGACGTTCGAGCGCAGCCGGAAGGTCCAGAAGTTCCAGGGGTCGTCCTCGGGTCTGGCCGCAGCCTCGCCGCCCTCCGCACCGTCGTAGCGGACGTCGATGTTGGCGGCCTGCTCCGTGCGGGCGATGTAGCGCAGCAGTCCCAGTTCGAGTACGCGCGCGACCTCGGTCAGCCGCTGCTCGACCGCGAGGTTGACGCGGGTCACCACCTCGAGCCGATCCGTGATCTCTGCGAACTCCTCCCGCCCGATGAAATCGAGCGTGAAGCGCTGGCCGCCGCTGCCCGTGCCTTCCGAGGTCATGAGGATGTGGACCTGCGCGTCCTCGCGGTCGCGCGTGTAGTTCACGTACGGGATCTCGCGCCGGTAGAAGTCGAAGTCGCACATGCCGCGGCCGCCGTCGCAGTCGAAGAAGACGCGGAGGGCGCCGTTGCCGTTGGCGATGGGCGTCACCTCCTGCGCGGGCAGGGGAACGGCGGCCAGGCAGGCCGCGGCAGCGAGAAAGGCCGAGAGCTTCACTCGAGGATATCCTTGACGGGCGGCTAGAAGAACTGGTCGATGAGGATCGGGTTGCCGTCGGGATCCTCGAGCACGACGTGGGCCGGCCCGGAGTCACCCGCCTCTTCCGTCCCCTGCGTGATCTCCACGCCACGTTCCCGCAGCGTCCGTTCGAGTTCCCGGACGTCCGTCCACGACTCCATCGGCTTTCCCTCGCGCGTGAGCCCCGGATTGAAGGTGAGGATGTTTTTCTCGAACATGCCGTGGAAGAGGCCGACCACGGTCCCTCCGTTCATCATGATCAGGTAGTTTGCCTCGGCGTCACCGCCCGTCTGCACGAAACCGAGCTTCTCATAGAACGCCTTCGAGGCGGCGAGGTCCTTTACCGTGAGACTGATCGAGAAGAGGCCGAGATCCAAGGGATCGCTCCGGGTTGTGGGCGCTGTGGCGACGGTCGCCGGGAAACTGATGCTCCAGAGCCGCGCCGCCAACGGTGCGCGCCGAGACCGTCCGGCTCTCCGGTTCCGGCCATCCGCGCGATGAGCGCGCTCCGTCTTTCGCTCCGCTCACCGCAGCTGCGGCGCGAGGCCGCGGAGAGGATCCTCGATCCGTCCGCGGCCGCGACGGCCAGGGACGTGATCCGAAGCTGGCATGGATACGACGCGACGCCGATGGTAACACTGCCGGGGCTCGCCGCGTTGCTGGGAGTGGAATCGGTCCGGGTAAAGGATGAATCGTCGCGCTTCGGGCTCGGATCGTTCAAGGCGCTCGGCGGGGCTTTCGCGGTCCTGCGCGCGCTGCAGGACGAGATCGAGCGTCGGACGGGCACCCGTCCGACGGCGGCGGAGTTGCGGGCCGGGCATCCGCTGGCGACCGGGATCACGGTCACGACCGCCTCGGCGGGGAACCACGGCCGGTCCGTGGCGTGGGGAAGTGCCGAGTTCGGCTGCCGCTGCGTGATCTTCCTTCCGGAAGACGCGATACCGGCTCGCGCCCGCGCGATCGAGGAACACGGAGCGAGAGTCGTCCGCGTACCCGGCGAGTACGACGGCGTCGTGGGGCACACCGACCGGGAGGCCGCGCGGCACGGCTGGATCGTCGTCTCCGACACGGCGTACGAAGGCTACGAGGAGACGCCCCGCCGCATCATGGCGGGCTACACGCTCCTCGCCGCGGAGATGCTGGACGACCTCGCGGATGCCGGCGCGGCGCCGCTCACGCACCTCTTCGTGCAAGCCGGCGTCGGCGGCCTCGCGACCGGGGTGTGCGGCCATTTCGCACAGGTGTGCGGCGAGGGGCGGCCGCGTTTCATCGCCGTCGAGCCGTGGTGGGCCGACTGCTTCGGCCGGAGCCTGCGACTCGGCCGGGCGAGCATCGCGGAACCGCCGTTCCACACCGCGATGGGCGGTCTCGCCGCCGGCGTCGCGTCGACGATCGCCTGGGACTGTCTGGCGCCGCTGCTCGACGCGGCCATTGCGCTCCCCGAGCCCGCATGGACCGCCGGCGCCGAGGCGCTGGAGTCCGGTCGGCTGGGCGCCCGCATCATCGCGGGCCCGTCCGGCGCCGCCGGCGCAGGAGCGCTCCTCGCCCTCGCCCGCCTCCCCGGCCTGCGCCGGCTCCTCGGCCTCGACGCGTCCTCGCGGATCGGCGCGCTCGTCACGGAGCAGCGTTTCGACTGACCGCGGCCGCTTGCCGCAGGCCTCCTCGTCCGTATAGTCGATCACGCCGATCATCGAGTCGCACGCGCGAACCGCCACCGCACGCCGAGTCCCCTCGATCTGCCCGGGAGCCACATGTCCGATTTCGCCGCCCATATCGACCGCGAACTGCCTCGCTTTCACGACGAACTGAAGGCCTTTCTACGCATTCCGAGCATCAGCACCGATCCCGGACATGCGGACGACGTCCGCGCCTGCGCGGATTGGGTCGCGGAGCACCTCCTCGCGGCCGGGATGCACGAGGCCGAGGTCATCGAGACCGGGGGGCATCCCATCGTCGTCGGCGAACGGATCCACTCGGCAAAGGCCCCGACCGTGCTCGTGTACGGGCACTACGACGTGCAGCCCTCGGAACCCGACGAGTTGTGGACGAGCCCGCCGTTCGACCCGGAAGTCCGCGATGGACGCCTGTACGCCCGCGGATCGATCGACGACAAGGGGCAGGTCCACATGCACATCAAGGCGCTCCAGACGCGCCTGGCGTCCGGGGCGGATGTCCCCGTCAATCTCAAGCTCGTGATCGAGGGCGAGGAGGAAGTGGGAAGCCGCCACCTCGCGGCGTTCCTCCACGAGCACGCCGCGCGGCTCGCCTGTGACGCGATCCTCGTCAGCGACACCGGGATGTTCTCCCCGGAGTTGCCGTGCATCACGACCGGACTGCGGGGCATCGTCTACACCGAGATCAACGTCCACGGCCCCCGGTCGGACCTTCACTCCGGTACCTACGGCGGCGCGGTCGTGAACCCCGCCAACGCGCTGGCCGCCATCCTCGCCGGGCTCCGCGACGAAGATGGCCGGGCCACGGTGCCGGGATACTACGAGACGGTTCGACCCATCAGCCCCCGCGAGCGTGCCGATCTCGAACGCCTCCCCATGGATGAAGAGACGCTCCGGAGGGGCGTCGGCGCACCGGCGCTCGGCGGGGAAGCCGGGTTCTCCGCGCTGGAGCGGCTATGGTATCGCCCCACGCTCGACGTGAACGGGCTGCTCAGCGGCTTCACCGGCGAAGGCTCGAAGACCGTCCTCCCCTCGCATGCGATGGCGAAGGTGTCGATGCGGCTGGTTCCGGATCAGGACCCGGCGCAGGTGGTCGAAGCCTTCGAGGCCCGCGTCCGCGAACTCGCGCCGGAGGGCGTGACCGTCGAGATCAAGCGCTCCCACGGCGGCGCGCCGTGGGTGGCCGACACCGAACATCCCGTCTTTGACGCCGCCTCCGCCGCGCTGGAGTCGGGGTTCGGCGCGCCTCCCGCCTACATCCGCGAGGGCGGCTCGATTCCCATCGTGCAGGAATTCGAGGAGACGTTCGGTGCTCCGGCGCTCCTCATCGGCTTCGGGCTTCCGGGAAGCAACATGCACGCCCCGGACGAGTGGATCGACCTCGAAGTCTACCGAAAGGGGATCGCCGCCCTCGCCGACCTCTACGGCCGTCTCGCCGACCCACTCCCCTGAGCCGCCGCGAGTTCAGTCGACCGGGACGACGTCGAGTTCCGTCGTGATGTCGATGCAGCCGGAGAGCGTTCGGTAGACCGGACACTTCGGCGGATGGGCCTCGAACGCGCGCCGGATCGCGTCGGCGTGCGCCTCATCCGCCTGGAGCCGATACCGGGTCCGGATCCGCCGGATGACGAGCACGCCGTCGTCCGTCTCGACCTCGCCCTCAACGTTCGCCACCAACCGCCCCTCATCCGCCTTGACGCCGCGCGCTTCCAGCGCGCCCCCGAAGGTTCCGGCCAGTCAGCCGCCGGTCGCGGCGATGACATAGTCGAGTGTCGTGGCGATGTCGCGGTTGTCGCGGACGCCGTAGTACTCGGCGACCGCGGAGTGGACGCCGAAATCGACTGGCGCATCCGTGGCCGGGATCTCTGCCGTGCGGTATGGACCCTTCTGTCGCACGATCTTCACGTGCGAGCGGTAGACGACTTCACTCATTGGCCGGTTCTCTCCGTGATGATGTCGAGGAAGTTCATGACGACGCGGTGCGTGAGCCCCCAAATGGCGTCGCCCTCGTACAGGATGGAGGGCCACACATGTTCGTGGCCCCCATCGGGATAGCGGACTTCCGAGCGCAGTGCCGGATCGCGCAGCGCGCGGAGCGGAGCCCACACATGATACTGCACTTCGGCGTTCGTCGAGACCCGTGCGTCCTCCCCGTGCCACGCGACGAAGGGGGAGATGAGGATCGACGGGATCCGGCGCGTCACCGGGTGCAGGTCGTCGAGCCGTCCGAGGAAGCCGTTGCGCGGAAGATCGAGCCCCACTTCCTCGCGCAACTCGCGGCGCGCCGTCTCCAGGAGATCGGCGTCCGCCGCGTCCCGGTGCCCGCCGGGAAGCGCCATGTGGCCGGACCAAGGGTCGCCGGGGAGCTCCGCCCGCCGGACGAAGAGCACCTCCAGGCCGTGACTCCGAGGACGGACCACGAGGGTCACGGCCGCGTGGCGCTCCGCCGCCCCGGGGTCGACCTCGGTGTGACCCGCCGTGATCAGCCGATGAGCGACCCGCGCCGCGCTCCAACCCTCGCTCAACGACCCTTCTCTGCCTCGTCGAGGAGGCGCAGGTAGCTCTCCAGCCGCCTCCGGCCGATCCTCCCATCCTCCACGGCCGCGCGAACCGCGCAGTCCGGCTCCACCCGATGCCGGCAGTCCGCGAACCGGCAGGCGCCGCTCATCGCGGCGATCTCGACGAAGCCCCCCGAAAGTTCCGCCGGATCCAGCTCCCACAGCGCCAGGTACTGCAGGCCGGGTGTGTCCGCCACGTAGCCGCCCCCCGGATATCGATAGAGCGCCGACGCCACGGTCGTATGCCGCCCCCGCCCCCGCCGCTCGCTGATCTCGCCCACGCGCAGGTCGAGTTCCGGCACGATCGCGTTCAGCAGGCTCGACTTTCCCACGCCCGACTGCCCGCTGAGCACCGTGATCCGCCCCGCGAGGCATTCCGAAAGCGCCCCCAGTCCCGCCCTCGACTCGACGCTCGTCCGCAGCGTCTCCACGCCGAGCGCCGCGTACTGTTCGAGGCCGTCCCCGGGTGCCGGCTTCCCGGCCGCCGCGCCGGAACTCGCAGCGTTTGGCACAGGCTCCGCGAGGTCCGTCTTGTTCACGACGAGGAAGGCATCGATGCCGCTCAGCGCCGCGAGCGCGAGCAGTCGGTCCACCATGAGGAAGTCGGGATCGGGCGCCGTCACCGAGACGACGACGGCGACCTGGTCCACGTTCGCCACGATCACCTGCTCGCGCCGCTTGGAGACACCGTGCCGGGAGAGCGCGCCGCTTCGCGCGCGAAGCCGAACGATCCGCATCTCGTCGCCGACGCGTTCCATCTCTACGAGGTCGCCGACCGAAACGATGCGCGAGTCCGTCCGCTTCAGGCGCCCCCGCAGCGAGGCCCGGACTACCGTCCTGGAATCGTCGACGTGATAGACCCCACCCGCGATCCGCAGCACGCGGCCAACGGTAGCGGAGGGGCCGCCGGAGCTCACGCCGAGCTGCGGCTTCCGTCCGGAGTCGCGGAGTTCACCCGGAGCCGCCGTCGGCGTCCGTCCCGTCGCCCAGCTCCTCGAGACAGTTCCACGCCAGCAGCGCGCACTTGATGCGGACCGGAAACTTCGAGACCCCCGCCAGCGTGCGCAGATCGCCGAGGTCGTCGTCCGACAGCAGCGCTCCGTCTCCGTGCAGGAGGTGCGTGAACTTCCGGGAGAGTTCCAGCGCCTGCTCGAGCGATTTGCCCCGCACGCGTCCCGTGAGCATCGACGCCGACGCCAGGCTGATCGAGCACCCGCGGCCCAGAAAGCGCGCCTCGGCGATGCTCCCCCCTTCCACGCGCAACATGAGTTCGATCACGTCGCCGCAAAGGGGGTTGTTCATCGTGATCGCGTGCGTGGCTCCGTCCAGTTGCCCCTTGTTCCGGGGTTTCCGGTAGTGATCGAGGATGACTTCCTGGTACAGCTGGTTGAGCGACGAAGGGATTTCCCGGTCGATCGGCCCGGGCGTGGCAGATTGTCCCGAGGAGCTCGGCGTCGTCGGACGGGGTTCGATCATGGATTCAGGCGATGCCGCCGAAGACTTCGGCTGCCAGGGCGAGCCCTTCGCACAGCACGTCGATCTCCCGCGGCGAATTGTAGAAGTAGAAGCTCGCCCGGGCCGTGCTGCTGATCCCGTAGTGGTCCATCAGCGGCTGGTTGCAATGGTGCCCCGCCCGGATCGCGATTCCCCGCTGGTCGAGGATCGTGGAGAGGTCGTGCGGATGTATGTCACCGTAGGTGAAGGAGAAGACCGCGGTCCGCCCTTCGCGCGGGCCGTACAGGTGAAGCCCTTCGATCTCGTCGAGCCGCTCGAAAACGGCGCGCTTCAGGGCGTCTTCGTGCGACGCGATCGCCTCCGATCCGAGGTCCGCGAGGAAGCGGGCGGCTTCGCCGAAGCCCACGACGCCCGAGATGTTGGGCGTTCCGGCCTCGAACTTGTGGGGAACCTTCGCCCAGGAAGATCTTTCGAGTTTCACGTCGGAGATCATCTCGCCCCCGCCCTGATACGGGGGCATCTCCTCCAACAGTTCTCTCCTGGCCCACAACGCTCCGACGCCGGTAGGGCCACACATCTTGTGGCTGCTGAACGCGTAGAAGTCGCACCCGAGCTTCGCCACATCGGTGAGCATGTGGGGCGCGGCCTGCGCTCCGTCGATGAGCGTCAGCGCGCCGGCGGCGTGAGCGCGGTCCACGATCTCGCGGACCGGATTGACGGTCCCGAGGCTGTTGGAGACGTGCGTACAGGCGACCAGCCGGGATCGCTTTCCGAGGAGCCGGTCGTAGTCGTCCAGATCGAGCGTGCCCTCGGGCGTGACGTCGACGAAACGGAGCTTGCACCCCGTGCGGCCCGCGAGCAGCTGCCACGGCACGAGGTTCGAATGGTGCTCCATCTTCGTGAGCACGATCTCATCGCCCGCGCCGATGGACGCGTCCCCCCAACTCGACGCGACGAGGTTCACCGCCTCCGTCGTGCCGCGCGTGAAGACGATCTCCGCCGGATCTCTCGTCCCCGCATGCGCCGCCACCGAACGGCGGGCGCCCTCGTAGGCCTCCGTCGCTTCGGCGCTGAGCTGATGCACGCCACGGTGCACATTGGCGTGTTCCTCGCGCAGATAGCGCTCGACCCGGTTCAGCACGCGGAGCGGCTGCTGCGAGCTCGCCGCGTTGTCGAGGTAGGCCAGGGGGTGGCCGTGGACTTCCCTCGAGAGAATGGGGAACTGGGCCCGGATCGCCGCGAGATCCCAGCCGCCGTCCTCCGAAACGTCACCCGCATCGCCGTGCCCGGCCGCCTCCGGGGGGCGCTCTGACGCCAAGGTGCCCGTTGCCTGCTTCGTATCCGTCATCTCCGCCATCGGGCCCCGGTCCTCGGCTGGGTCCGGCTCAGCCGAGGTCGACCTGAATGTCGTCCCCGTCGATCCGCACGTCGAAGCGTCGAACCGGCATGACCGCCGGGAGCGCCCTCGGCGCGCCGGTCGCCAGATCGAAGCGCGCCCCGTGGAGAAGACAGGTGATCTCGCCCGCCTCGACCTCGCCGTCCGAGAGCGGGAACTCTTCGTGGGAGCAGCAGTCCTCGAGCGCGTAGACCTCACCCCCGCTGCGGATGAGGGCGATCGCCAAGTCCTCGGCCATCACCCCGCACGTTCCGTTCTCCGGCACGTCGTCGACCCTGGCCACCGTGACGAATCGGCTCATAGCCCGATCTTCTCCTCGATCGCTTCGCGTACGCGCGCGCGGACCCCCTCCATCGGAAGGCGCCCGAGCACCTCATCGAAGAAGCCGAACACGAGCAGGCGCTCCGCTTGGCGCCGCGTGAGACCGCGGCTCATCAGATAGAAGAGCTGCCCGTCCTCGACCTGTCCGATCGTCGCCCCGTGCGAGCAGCGCACATCGTCGGCCTCGATCTCCAGGTTGGGAAGCGCGGAGGCATGAGAGCTCTCGCTCAGAAGCAGATTCCGGTTCGTCTGATAGGCGTCCGTGAGCTGGGCTCCCTTGTCGACCCGGATCAACCCGCGGAAGACGCTCGACCCGGCATCCGTCAGCGCCCCCTTGAACAGCAGATCGCTGTGCGCGTGCGGCGCCGCGTGATGCTGCAGCGTGTGGTGGTCGAAGTGCTGGTCGGAGTCGCCGAACCAGAGTGCGAGCATCTCGCTGTCGCTCCCGGGCCCGTCGAGACGGCTTGTGACGTCCGCCCGCGAAAGGTCGCCCCCGAGCGCGACGTTGAAGGTCACGACGCGCGAGTCGCGGCCCGCGGTCACGTGCTGCGTCGAGAACCGCTTCACGCCCCGGCCGAAGCGCTGGAGCGCGACGTACTCGATCCCCGCGCCCCCCTCGCCGGTGATCGTCGCCCCGTGAAGCGAGACCGTCTCCGCATCGAGGTCGCCGGAGAGGAACTCGTCGATGACCGCGGCCCGGGCACCGGACTCCGCGTACACGAACGAATGTGCGGAGGAGAGCGTCCCCGCCCGCTCGACGATGTGGAACGCGTGGATCGGCGCCGGCATCTCCACGCCGCGCGGAACGTAGAGGAAATAGCCTCCGCCCAGGAGAGCGAGGTGCAGCGCCCAGAGCTTCTCCTCCGCGGGGCCCGGCTGCGCCTCTAGCAGCGCCCGCCTCAGCACCTCCGGATGCCGATCCGCCGCGTCGCGGATCGACGACAGGACCACGCCGCTCCGCGCCACCTCGGGTTCGAGTTCGAGGTGCGCGACCCGCCCCTCCCGCAGCACGACGACGCCCGCCCGCTCCCCGGAGCGTCCGAGCACCTCCCGCACGTCCGCCGACAGCGCTTCCGCCGTCGCGGGTGCCGGGACCACCGGCGTGAGCGCCTCGAAGCCGACCTTCGCGAGGTCCGTGTACCGCCATTCCTCCGACTTCTTCGTCGGCCAGGGAAGGGCGGTGAACCGCTCCCATGCGGCGGCCCGTGCCCCCGCGAGCGCTTCCGGCTCCGTCAGCGCGCCGGCAAGCGTGTCGAAATCCGCCGCGGCCAGCGTAGACTCCGCCGGCCCGGCTGTCATCGTGCTCATCCGACCGATCCCTCCATCTCCAGCTCGATCAGCCGGTTCAGCTCGATCGCGTACTCGAGCGGCAACTCCTTGGCCACCGGCTCGATGAAGCCGCGCACGATCATCGCCATCGCCTCCGCCTCGTCGAGCCCGCGACTCATCAGATAGAAGAGCTGCTCGTCGCCGACCTTCGAGACCGTGGCCTCGTGCCCGATGGACGCCGTGTTCTCATCGATCTCGATGTAGGGGTAGGTGTCCGTCCGCGACGTCTCGTCGAGCAGCAGGGCGTCGCACTCGACGTTGGACTTCGCGCCCTCGGCGCCGTCGTACACCTTGCACAGTCCGCGGTACGAGGAGCGCCCGAGCCCCTTCGAGATCGACTTCGACGTGATCTGGGACGTCGTGTTGGGGGCGGCGTGGATCACCTTGCCCCCCGTGTCCTGGTGCTGACCGTCCCCGGCGTACGCGATGGAGAGGATCTCGCCGTGCGCCCGCTCTCCGACCAGATAGCACGACGGATATTTCATCGTGAGTTTCGAGCCCAGGTTCCCGTCGAGCCACTCCATCTTCGCCTCCTCGTGCACGAGCGCTCGCTGCGTGACGAGGTTGTACATGTTGTTCGACCAGTTCTGGATCGTGGTGTACCGGAAGCGCGCGCCCTTCTTGACCACGATCTCGATGACGCCGGAGTGGAAGGAGTCCGTCGAGTAGACCGGCGCCGTACAGCCCTCGATGTAGTGGGCTTCGGCCCCCTCTTCGCAGATGATCAGGGTGCGCTCGAACTGGCCCATGCGCTCCGCGTTGACCCGGAAGTAGGCCTGGAGCGGGATCTCCACCTTCACCCCCTTCGGGATGTAGACGAACGACCCGCCCGACCACACGGCCGAGTTGAGTGCCGCGAACTTGTTGTCGTGCGTTGGAACGACGGTCGAGAAATACTGCCGGAACAGCTCCGGGTGCTTCGCGAGTCCATCCTCGATCGACTCGAAGATCACGCCCTGCTCCTCCCACTGTTCCTTCAGGGAGTGGTAGACCATCTCGGACTCGTACTGGGCCCCGACCCCGGCGAGCGCCTTACGCTCCGCCTCCGGGATCCCGAGCTTCTCGAACGTGTCCTTGATCTCCTGCGGGACATCGTCCCAGGACCGCTCCATCTGGTCCTGCGGCTTCAGGTAGAAGTAGATCTCGTCGAGCGTGTCCTCGAGCTTCGAGAGATCGCCCCCCCACTTCGGCATCGGCTTGGAGTAGTAGACCTCGAGCGCCTTGAGTCGGAACTCGAGCATCCAGTCCGGCTCCTCCTTGTGGTGCGAGATCTGTCGGACGATGTCGCTGGAGAGGCCGGGGACGGCCTTGAAGACGGGCTTGTCCTCCGTGACAAATCCGTACTTGTACTCGTCGAGTCCGAGTCCGGTGATCGTCTCGTTCCGGGGCATGTCGATTCCTCCCTTTACGGCTTTACGGCGTCAGACCGCCGCCACCGCCCGATGGAGCCAGTCGTAACCCTCCGCCTCCAGCTTGTCGGCGAGCGAGGCGCCGCCGCTCTCCGCGATGCGGCCCGCCATCATCACGTGTACTCGATCCGGACGGATATAGTTCAGGATCCTCTTGTAGTGAGTGATGAGCAGAACCCCGAGCGCCTCGTCGGCTTCGGAGAGGCGGTTCACGCCGCTCGCCACAATCTTGAGCGCGTCGATGTCGAGTCCGCTGTCCGTCTCGTCCAGGACCCCGAGCGCCGGCCGAAGCACGGCCATCTGCAGGATCTCGTTCCGCTTCTTCTCGCCGCCGGAGAAGCCATCGTTGACGTACCGGGCCGCGAAGCCCGGATCCATCTTCAGCATCTCCATCTTCTCCGTGAGCGTGCGCTGGAACCCGAACACATCCATCTCCTCGCCCTCGGCCAGCCGCGAGTTCACGGCCGTCCGCAGAAAATTGGCGATCGAGACGCCCGGGATCTCCGCGGGATACTGGAAGGCGAGAAAGATCCCCGCGCGGCTCCGCTCATCCGGCTCCAGCTCGAGGACGTCCTCTCCCTCGAACAGGATCTCGCCGGCCGTCACCTCGTAGGCGGGGTGGCCGGCGATGACCTTGGCGAGCGTGCTCTTGCCGGAGCCGTTCGGACCCATCAGGGCATGCACCTCGCCGCGCTGGACGTCCAGATCGACGCCGCGCAGGATCTCCGCGTCCTCGCCGTCGACCTTCGCCCGGAGTCCGCGTATGGACAGAAGCGGTTCTGACATTCGTGTCCTCTTGCGTTGCAAAAGGCCGGTCACCCAGGGGCGCCGGCCTGGAAACACAGCAATCCATTCAAAGATGAACCGATAACGATTATCGACGAGACAAGGTACGCGGCGCACGGCCCCTTATCAAGCCTCGTTGAGACCCGTTCTCAACTGTTGCCTGTCACGTTTCCGCCCCATTTCGAAGAGGTCGGCGATTCCTGCACGGGCTGCGGCGCGACCGTAGGTTGGCGGCCATGAAAGCGGCCTACTTCGAACGACACGGAGGGCCCGACGTCATCCGCGTCGGCGACCTGCCCGAGCCGACGGCGGGTCCCGGCGAGGCGCTGATCCGCGTGCGCGCGGCGGGCCTCAACCACCTCGACCTCTGGACACGGCGCGGCCTGCCCGGGCTCACGCTGAAGATGCCGCACATCGGAGGCTCGGACGTGGCGGGCGAGATCACGGCGACGGGGGATGGAGTGGAGGGCTGGGCCCCCGGAGACAGGGTCGCGATAAACCCGGGCCTCTGGTGCGTCGACGACGGCTGCGAGTGGTGCGCCCGCGACGAGCACCCCCTCTGTACCACCTACCGCATCCTCGGCGAGCACGTCCCCGGCGGTTTCGCGGAGCAGGTCGCGGTTCCGGTGCGCAACCTGGTCCGGCTCCCCGACGGTTTCCCGTTCGCGACCGCGGCGGTCGCGCCGCTCGTGTACCAGACCGCATGGCGCGGACTCCTCTCGCGGGGGCGCCTGGCGCCGGGAGAGACGGTCCTCGTCACCGGGGCGTCCGGCGGCGTCTCCACCGCCGCGATCCAGATCGCGAAGCACCACGGGGCGCGCGTGTTCGCGGTCACCAGCGGGCCCGCGAACGTGCGGCGCGTGGAGGCGCTGGGGGCGGACCTCGTCATCGATCGTCTCGAGGAGGATTTCTCGCGGCGCATCTGGATGGAGACGGAGAAGCGCGGCGTCGATCTCGTCCTCGACAGCGTGGGCGCGGCGACGTGGGAGGGCTGCGTTCGCACGCTGGCGCGTGCGGGCAGGATGGTCGTGTACGGCGCGACGACCGGGCCGCAGGGGACCCTCAACATCGCGCGTCTGTTCTGGAACCAGACATCGATCATGGGGACCACGATGGCGACGCGTGCCGAGTTCGAGGCCGTGATGGGGCTCGTGCTGGACGGCACCCTTGCCCCGATCGTCGACGACGTGTGGCCGCTGGAGCGGGCGCGCGAGGCCCACGAGCGGCTGGAGGCGGGCGGGGTCTTCGGGAAGCTCGTCCTCGAGCCGTGACCCCGGCCCCGTGACGGCTCCGGGGCGCGCCGAGCGGTTCCGGAACCTCGCGGAGACCGCCTTCGACATCCTCGTCATCGGCGGCGGCATTTCCGGCGCCGCCGTCGCGCGTGACGCGGCCCGCCGCGGCTTTCGCACCGCTCTCGTCGAAGCCGCGGATTTCGCGTCGGGCACGAGCAGCCGTTCTTCCCGCCTCGTCCACGGCGGCCTGCGCTACCTGGAGCACTTCGAGCTCGACCTCGTATTCGAGGCGAGTCAGGAACGGCGGACCCTGCTCCGGATCGCCACGCACCTCGTCCGGCCGCTGGAGTTCCACTTTCCCATCTTCCGGGACGGCCGCATCGGCCGGAGGAAGCTGGACGCGGGGATGTGGCTCTACGACGCGCTCTCGCTCTTCCGGAACATCGAACGCCACCAGATGCTCGACACCGAGGCCATGCTCGCCCGTGAACCGGGGCTGCGCGCCGAGGGGCTTCTCGGCGGCGCGCGCTATTTCGACGCCCAGGTGGACGATGCGCGGCTCGTCGTCACGACCATCGTGGCGGCCGTCGAGGCCGGGGCGACCGTGGTCAACCGGGCCGACGTCGTCCGCGTCGACGCTTCGGACTGGCCGGGCCACCGGGCGCTGGTGAGAGACGTGGAGAGCGGACGGGAAGTGGAGGTCGACGCCCTCGCGGTCGTGAACGCGACCGGCGCGTGGGCCGAACAGATGCTCGACCGCGTCGCCGCGGACGCGCGAGGGCCCGGCCCGGGGGAGGGAGCGGCGGTCGCCGTGCGCATCCGACCCTCGCGCGGGACGCACATCCACGTCGCGCGCGAACGAGTGGGGCACTCCGGCGCCCTGATCTTCGAGGCGCCCCGGGACGGCCGCGTGATGTTCATTCTTCCCTGGCGCGAGGACCTCACCCTCATCGGCACCACGGACGAGTTCTTCGACGGCCGTCCGCACGAGGTTGCGGCCACCCCCGGGGACATCGCGTACCTGGTCGACGCCACCCGTCACCTGCTCCCCGCATCGAAGCTGGGCCCGGAAGATGTGATCAGCGCCTGGGCCGGCCTGCGGCCGCTCGTCGCGCCGGCCGCGGACGGCGACGATGAGGGCGCCGTGTCGAGGGAGTTCGAGGTCCATCAGCATCCCCCAGGCATCTTCACCCTGAGCGGGGGAAAGCTGACCTCTCACCGGCACATGGCCGAGGCGACGCTGGATCGCGTGCAGGCGTTCCTTGCGCCGGCCGGCGTGAAGGCGATTCGGAAGGTGGACACGGACAAGGTTCCGCTCCCCGGCGCGCGATTCCGGGATCTGGAGGCGCTCCGCAGCCGGATCCGGGCACGTGCCCGCTCGCAGGGACTCGAGCGCGCTTCCGCCGACCGGCTCACGCGCGCGTACGGGACGAGAGCGAACCGGGTGCTCGACCTCGTCGATCGAAATCCGCGGCTCGGCGAGAGGGTCGTCGCCGGGCGGCCGCACCTTCTGGCCGAAGCGGTGTATTCGGTGCGGAGCGAGATGGCCCTTCACGTCGAGGATATTCTCTTCCGGCGGATGCGGGTCGGCCTCGAGACGCGCTCCGGGACGCCGGAGGCGGCGCGCCGCGTCGCCGAAGTCGTGGCCCCGGAGCTGGACTGGACAACCGAACGACGGACGGAGGAAGTGAAACGGGCGCTGGACTTCAGGGCGGCGGACGACGGCGCGATCCGTGAGCTGGCGGCCCGCGCGAAGGAGGACCGCTGAACGGGCGGCCATGCCGGTGGGGCCACGTTCTCTTCGGCCTTGCGTGGCTCGCGGCGGCGTGCGCCCCGGCCGAAGACACGTCCGATTCGTCCGGCGTCCCGCCCGATTCCACGCCGTCCGCCGAGGCCGCGGCGGTTGCCCCGCTCCCGGGCGAGGGTCCGACCCGCGAATATCGGATTCTCCTCGTCAACCCGCTCGACGTTGACGCGTACGTCTTCGCCGCCGCGGGGGCGGGAAGCGTCGCGCTCGATACGGTGCCGCGCCGGGATTCGGTCCGGGTGAACGTTCGGGTGCGCGCCGATCTCGTCCGCCTCGAGGCTCGGGATGCGGAAGGCATACTCCTGGCGGCGACCGACCTCGCGCTGGCCGGGGATACCCTCAACCGCTGGGACATCGAGGCTGACTCTCCCATCCGACGTGTCACCATCGGGCCCGAGAGTTCGTTAAATGGCAGGAAGGCCTTATACTATGGGAGCGATCTGTGTCCGGATCCGGCGTTGGGTGCGGCGTTAGGTGCAGGGACGATGGGGGAGGGGGAACGCCATGAAGAAGCTGAGGATCGCGCTGGCGCTCGTCGCGAGTATCGCGATGATCGTCGTCGGGCAGCGTCAGGTCGGCCAGAAGGATGTGCGGACGCAGAAGGCCGACGTCCAGGGGTTCGATTCCGAGAACGAGACCTTGTTCATCTAGCTCGACGGCCGGCGGCCTCGCCGGTCCTACCGTCCGAAGCACCGTTGGGCACTCTCGCGTCCGACGGTGACGGAGCATGACAGGTGCGAGGCACCGGATGAGTCCAGCCAGGAGTCGTGTCGCCCGAGGGGTCGGCTTGCGCCGTCGTCTGCTCCGAATCGCCTTGGTGCCGTATGTGGCGGGGCTCGCCGCCTGCACCGGCGAGGGCTTTGGGCCGCCGCCCCCGTTCTCTGATTGCTCGCTTCCGCTCATGAACTTCACGGACGCCGGCGCCGCGCGCTCAAACATTCCGGCGCTCACCAATCCCGACGTCGCCACGCGGCTCATCGCGCCCCACGTCGGTTACGTCAATCGCGGCGACCTCGTGATCGGGCTCGAATTCAACGGCCAGCCTCTCGCGATACCCCTGAAGCTCCTCTGGTATCACGAGGTTCTGAACCTGCAGGCCGACGTCGACCCGACCGTCCCGAATGCGACGGGAGAACGGCTCACGATCACCTATTCGCCGCTCACCGGGTCTGTCCGGGTCTTTGATCCCGCGGCGACCGACACGCCGGACTTCGCGGTGTCCAACTACGTCCTCGACAACAATCTCGTGATGGACGATGGTTCCGGGACGCTCTACCCCCAGTTGACGCGATCCGCCACCTGCGGCCCGCAGGACGGCGTCAACCTGAAGCGCGTACCGTACGAACTCATGGTGTACGGGGCCTGGCTCCAGGTCTTTCAGGACACCTGGATCGCAACGCGCGTGACGGGGCACGACTTCCTCTACACGCTCTACCCGTACGGGAACTACCGGGACCCGGACAACGCATCGCTCTTCTATCCGACGTCCGCCCCCATCGACCTGCGGCGAAAGCCCAAGGAGCGCGTGGTCGGGGTCCCGTCGGGGACCGGCGGCTACGCGTTCGCCATCTCGGACCTGCGAGAGGTGGCCGCACAGGACCAGGAGGGGCAGAATTTCACCGTCTGGGCCGCGAGTGCCCGCGTCGGGGGCGAGCCCGTGGTCGCGTTCTGGAACTCCGTCGCGCAGAGTGCGCGAGTCTACCACGCCCGTGCCAACGGCCGGTCGCTCACGTTCGAGGTCGTCGAAGGTCGCCGGCAGGACGTGGAAACGGGGAGCGTGTGGAACTTCGGCGGCGAGGCCGTGGCGGGCCCGCTCGACGGAGAGAGACTCGAGCCTCACCCCGAGGCGTACCACGCCTTCTGGTTCGCCTGGGCCGCGTTCCAGCCGGACACAGAGCTGTGGGAGCCCCCGGTTCCCCTCACCCGCTCGGCAGACTTCGTGCCGACGGATGACGCGACGCTGCTACCGTCCGATCCGGACCTGGTGAGACGGCGTCCGCGCTGAGCTGCGGCACCGCCCCGCTGGCGTCAGCGCGTCCCGGGCACCGCGGGCATCGGGTATTTCTCGAGCCAGGCGAAACCGAATTCGTCGCTTCGGACCAGGTAGGCGCTTTCCGCTCCGAAGGTGACGAGCCGTCGCTCCTCGGGCAGTTCCACCTGGGCGACTCGCTGCCCGCCCGCGTCGAACACATCGTACAGGTGCGCTTCCCCCGCCGGCACATGGCGCCGGACCCACGCCCGACCTTCCGCATCGACCGCGACCGCGCCGGCGGGAATGACCGGCTTCTCGTCGGGCCACTCGAAGTCCGAGCGATCCGCGTTGCTCGAGCCTGAAGGCGCGCGGCTCATGGACATCCGCATCCCGCTTCCATCGTCCGTGGCCTCGACACGCAGCCCGCCTCCGAGCTGGTCGAGCCACTCGTCCTGGTCCGCCCGCCGCACCCGCACCGGTTCGTACGGGATCCCGGGTCCCCGCGTGACCCCGCCCGCGCGATCCAGCCACTCCAGTCGGTAGCCGTCCGCGCGCGCGACCGCTACCCGGCCGTCCCAGGCCACGTTCCACGCGTCCTGATTGGAGAACGGCACTGGCCGGATGTTCACGCTGCGGTTGTTGGCGTCCCCCGACTCCACGCGCGTCTGTTCCGCAAGCCGGACCCGTCCGACCTCGGAGGTCTCGCCCGTCGCCGGATCGAAGCGCGCCACGGCCGCGGAGTCGGATATGCCCGCCATCCCGTCGAGTCGCTGCTGGAAGTAGATCCCGCCTTCGCGGTCGGTCCCTACCGGAATCATCATCGTCATCCCGGCATTCGGGCCTCCACGGGCGATGGGCCACGTCTCGCCGAAGCCGAGGTCCGCTTCGATGCGGGTGAGCCGCGCGTTGCCGAGATCGATGAGGAGCGTCGCGCCGTCCGGAAGGGGGAAGAGACCGTCCGGCGTCCGATACTCCGCCGGCCCCTGGCCCGTGTTCGTCAGCGTGTCCGCACCGCCCCCGGGCTTCCACGCGATGACCGCGGCGCCGAAACCGTCGGCTATGAGGACGCGGCCGTCGTCAAGTTCGCGCACGCCACGCATGGAACCCAGGCCGTCCTCGAAGGCCGCGGTCGCCATCCCGAACGAAACCCGCGGCGCCTCCTGTGCCTCCGCCGTGAGAAAGGCCGTTGGCAACAGCGTCGTCGCGGCCACCAGCCCGACGCGGATCGCCCCGGATTTCCGTGCCGTGTTCATCATCGAATTCCCGCCACTCCTCTCACCAGTTACCAGTTCTCTTCGGGCTCGTCCCACGTCTGGGCCCAGAATTCGTCCTCCTCGGCCCTCGCCAGCTCGAGATCCACCGGTTCGACATCCTCCGCGTCCACGCGGCCCACGGTCTCGATGCGCTGCACGATCTCGTCCGTCACGCCGGGGCGCGTCCGGCGGCGCAACTGGCTCCGGCGTCTCCAGCCGGCCACCGCCACCAGCACCGCAAGCGCCACGAAAATGTAACCGGTCACCGCTTCCCACTGTTCTCGACGGCCGGCGGACAGAGGCGGGGGCCGCGTTGCCCCCGCCACCGGCTGTGTACGAGCTACACTAGAGCCCCAGCCAGTGCTCGAACTTGACGAGGAAGATATTGGTGGACGGAATACGCGCGAGGTCCGTCAGATCGTCGCCGAGGCGGAACGCACCGTCGTTGCGGAAGGACTGCTGGTCGCGGCTCCAGACGAGGAACACGGTCGATCCGGGCCGATACTGCCAGCGCAAGACCAGGTTGGAGCGGAACGACTTCACGTTGAAGTCGGGATCCGCGAAGCCGAAGTCCGGCTTCCCGTCCCGGTCGGCGTCGACCTGGTAGAGTCCGAAGCCGTTCGCCTCCAGCCGCCGGATCTCGTTCTCCCCGTACGTCCGGAAGCGGTCGGCGAAATCGGAAGCCCGCGGATCATCGACCTCCATGAAACGGTCGTAGCTCCCCGCGCTCACGAAGGGCTGGGCGTAGAACTGAAGGGAAAGATCCGGGCTGAACGTGTAGTTCAGGCGCGTCGTGATCGAGACCGTCTGCTGGCTCAGACGCGCGAACACGTAGTGCGTCCCGTCGGAGGCGTCGGGGCGCGAGACGAACTGCCACGCCCGATCGTTCCACTGCAGGCTCGGGCCGAAGTTGAGCTGGAGACGGCTCGACGGCTGGAGCGTCACGTTCGGCGACAGGCCCAGGCGGCGGGTCGCGGTGCGGTACTCTCCTCCCGCGTTGAAGACGGCTCCGAGCCGCACCGGCTTCCGGGAGTCCGTGAACACGCCGCCCCAGCTGCTCCACTGGCTCGGCTGGTAGAGCGTGGGCCCTCCGCGCAGCGCCGTCGTGGCGAGTCCCGCCCACTCCTGGTTGAAACCGGCGAAACCGCGCCAGAAGTTCTTGAACTGGAAGTTCCCGTTCACGTTGCCGCCCGTGAACTGCCGTTCCCCGTTGAACGTCCAGCCGGACCACGTCGCCGCGTTCACGCCCCAGTTCCGAAACGGACCCTGCGGCCGGAACTGCTCGTAGTTCACCCAGACCGCCCCGACCCGGTAATCCGCGTTCTGCTGGAATCCCAGGTCATTCGATTCGAAGCCGGGCGAGCGGTTCTCGCCGAACAGTCCGTAGCGCCAGTTCCCGCCTCCCACCTTCGAGAAACTGATCGTCGACGTGCTGCCCGACAGACGCGTGCGGGTGGGGTCCAGTCCGTGCCTGGAGTCCGGGCTCTGGAAGTAGTGGACGGAGGAACGCTGGATGCGCGCGATCGCCTCCGGGCTCCCGCTCACCGTGCTCCCGATCACGTGACCGTCGATCTGATAGTTCCCGTTCCCGAACCGATGCCGAAAGTCGATCCCTCCGGTGTACGCCTCGTCCGCAAGGAAGGCGAGCGTCCCTCCGGCGCCGAGGCGCCGGTTCGTGGCGGTGCCGATGACGCCGACGGCGCTCTCTCCGTCGCGGAAGTCCTTGATGACCCGCGCCACGGCGTAGTTGGTCATCGGCTCCACGGGTTGCGCGCCGGATGTGCCCCCGGGCGAAACGAAGTGTGCGTTCTCACTCGAAGTCAGGGCATCGAGGAACCCGATCGACCAGCCGTCCGCCGTCTTCCCGGACAGCTTCGCCGCTCCGAGAATGCTCGTCGCCTCCGGCACGTCGCGGTATTCCGCCGGGCCCGTCACGGACCCCTGGGGCGTACGCCCGATCCGGCGGCTGTAGAAGAGCGACTCGTTGTTGTCGCCGCCTCCGCCGAAGGAAAAACCGAAGATGTCCGATCCCTCTTGGAAGAACGGCCGCTTCTCGGGGAAGAACGTCTCGAACGCCGTGAGGTTTACGACGGACGGATCCGCTTCGACCTGCCCGAAATCGGGGTTCACGGTGACGTCGAGCGTGAGATTCTCCGTGATCCCGTACTTCAGGTCGCCGCCCACCGTCTGGCGCAAGTCCGTGGCCGCGTAGAACGGATTATCCGCAGTGCCCGGCGCCCGCGTGGCCGACGAGAGGACGTAGGGCCGTACCTCCAGATTGCGGCGCGGCCGGAGGCCCTGGAGGTCGCGCAGCGTGCCGAAGGCGGACACGACCCGCGAACGATCCTCCGGCAGGGGCGACCAAACGCTCGACTCCTCGAGGCGGGCGATCTCGCGCACGAAGTTGATGCCCCACGTGCTTCCGGAACCGTCGTCCGATGAGCTGGCGAACCGGAGTTGCGAGAGGGGGATCCGCAGTTCGGCGGTCCAGCCCGTTTCGTCGGAGCCCGTCGCGCTCTCCCACACCGCGTCCCAATCGCCGTCCTCCTGCGTGTCGGAGAACATCAGCGCGTCGCTCTGGACGCCCGCCACGCTGACGGAGAAGCGGAACGCCGTGCGGTGATCGAAGTAGCTGTCGAACGCCACGGAAAAGGCGTCCGTCGTCACCTCCTCATCGCGGCGCGCGAGCCGGCGGATAATCCCGTCGGGATCGCGGTCGTACATCCGCGCGCCGATGTAGACGGCGTCGTCCGTATAGAGAACCCGGACCTCGGTGCGCTCGCTCGCCGGCTCGCCCGGGTCGGGCTGAAACTGCACGAAGTCGGTGGCAACCGGCGCGCCGTTCCACGCAGCTTCGACCAGCCGTCCGTCGATCTGCGGCGCTTCCGTCGCGCGGACGGCCCGGAGCGCCGGGGCCGCGGCGGCCCGCGCGTTTGTCTCGCCGCCGATCGCGGAGTCCTGCGCCGCAAGCGGCGTGGCCAGGCCCATCAGCAGCACGAACGCCGCCCACCGGCGCAACGGGGCGGCGGAATCTATCAAGAACGAGGAAAACCCCAACGTAACCTTCCTTAAGCAGCCCGAACTTCAAACCCTGCGAAGTAGGACGCGTCGAGCCGTCGAAAGGTTGCGGTCCGTACCTGGCCCGCACCCCCCGGCCGCCGCGTCAATGGCGGGAACGAGGCCGGCGCAAGAAAAGTTGCAGCGGGGTCAGCCGTCCGGGTCAGCCGTCCGGGTCAGCCGTCCGGGTCGGCTTCCAGGCGGGCGATCTCCGCTTCGGACGCGATGTAGCCGAACCCCGCCCAGCCGGAACCCTCGAGAATGAGGCGGTACATCTCCGCCGCCTGCGCCTCGCGGCCGTTGTAGAGGTGCCAGGTCGCGATGCCGTACGCGACCGCCACGCCCGCCGGATCTCCGCTCTCGGGATCCCACAGTTCGTCGGCATCGAGCTCCCCCCGGTACATGAGGAGGAGCCGGTGATAGCTGGTGTTCTCGATGACATCGAGATCCGCCGTCACCGGTTCGAGGACGGCCGCCGCCTCCGCGTCGCGGCCCAGACGCCGGAGCGCCATGTACCACCAGTGCGAGATGGCCACGAGCTGGTCGGGGTTCGTCGTCACGGCCATGTAGGCCTCGTACGACGGCAGCGCTCCCTCGAAATCCCCTTTCAGATAGCGGGCCAGCGCCAGGTGGTAGTGGATGTTCGACTGCAGCGTGCTCGTCGGGATGCCGCGGGCGTTGGGCTGGCCATCCGGCTCGATCTCGTCCTCCTCGCCTCGCACGAGGCCGGCAGCGTGAGAAAGGTCCTCGATGGCGCGGTCGAACTCGCGCACGCTGATCCAGCGGTGCCCTCGATGACGGTACATCCGCGCGTCATCCGGGTGCTTCCCGATCCCCTCCGAGAAGATCTCGATCGCGTCGCGAAACGCCCCTGTGTACCCGACGCGCCGCCCGAGCCAGATGATCGCGTCCGCATCGTCCGGATCCGCGTCGTAGTCCACGCGCGCGACTTCGATGTCCCGCGCCTGCTCCGCCGAAGCCGGGGACGGATGGAGAGGTTCGCCGAGGAGGGAGATCGCCTCCGCCCCCTCCGGCAGTCCAGCTCCGGTGGCGGACGTTTGCGCCTCGTCCGCCGCCTCCCCGCAGGCCGCAACGCCGAGCGCCAGCACGAGGGCGCGCAGTTCCAGTCGGTAGCGTGTCATCGTTTTCCTCGGAAGAGGGATTTCCGCGCGGCTCGCAAAACCCGGGCCGGATTGCGAGCGTACAGCGGACTGTCAGGATCCAACATCAAGCCGGACTCGCGGGCGCGCCGCAAGGGAGGTGGACATGACCGAGGAACACCGAGTGCCGGGCGAGAACCTCGTGCGGAAGATCAAGGAGATCATCCGGGAGGGGAACGTCCGCCGCATCACGATCCGGAACGAAGACGGCAAGGAACTCATCGAGGTGCCGCTCTCCATCGGCGTCGTAGGGACGTTGATGCTGCCCGCCTGGGCGGCGATCGGCGCCATCGCCGCGCTCGTCACGAACTGCTCCATCGTCGTGGAACGCGAAGAACCCGAAGGAGAAACGAACTCCGCCCCGGTGCCCGCCGATGGCGAAGATGGCCGATAGAGCGGAGCATCGGTCTCGGCAACGCCGAACCGGACGACTATCTTGAAGGAAGCGGCGTCTTCGCAGGGACGCCGCATCCGAAACTGACGGAGGTTACATGAAGAAGCACTTGCTCAGATTGTGCGTGCCGCTGGTCGTCGCGGCCCTTGTCGCGGGCTGCGGCGGCGGCGACACCATGGACCCGGAGCCGCCTGCCCCCGCCGGGCCCCCCGACGTCTCGGGGACCTATAGTCTCGTATCCCTGTCCGGCGCGATCACTGGGGGGGCGACGATCGGACCGCCGATCGCGGTCGGAACAGCCATGCTGTCGCAGAACCCCGCATCGGGCGAGACGGCAACCGGCACGATGTCCATGTCCCTCACGGTGACGAACCCGCTGAACGGCGAGGTAACGGAAATCGCGGACCAGGGGACGTTTACGCTACGGACGGACGGGAGCTGGGAGTTTGCGGGGCAGGCGCAGCAGAACATCGGCACGTACACGCTGGCGGGGAACGTTCTCTCCGTCATCGTGACGGAGCCTCCGGCGGCCGCCGCGACTACAGTTTGGCAGCGGCAGTAGCGGGCGGGATCCGACGACGTCTCACGGCAGGCGCCGCGCTCGTCTTCTTCTACATGCGCGCGGCGCTCGCCTCCTTCTACGCGCGGGCGGCGCTCGCCTCCTTCTACGCGAGCGCTCCGCTCGCCGCCCAGGCCCAGGACGCCATCGTCCGCGGCCGCGTTCTCGACGCGGAGACGGGCGCACCGCTTGCCGGGGCCACCGTGCTCATCCGCGACACCCCGCTGAGCGCGACGACGCGGCCCGATGGCGGCTTCGGCATCGCCTCTCCCGCCAACGGGACCTTCACCCTCGTCGTCGTGGCGGACGGCTTTCGCGTCGCCGAACGCGAACTTCAGACCGGTCGGTCGGGCGAACTCAGTATCCTGCTCGAGCGCCGGCTGTTCGACGTTCCCGAGTTGACCGTGACGGCGAGCCGCTCCGCCGTCCGGACCGGCGAGGCTCCCGTGAGCGTCGCCGTGATGAGCGGCGACGAACTCGGCAACCGCGACGCCGTGACCCTCGACGAGGCGCTCCCCTTCGCGCAGGGCGTGATCTTCAATTCCGGCCAGATGGACATCCGCGGCGCCACCGGCCTGGCGCGGGGCGTCGGCAGCCGCGTTCTCATGCTCCTCGATGGCCACCGCGTGCTCTCCGGCGTGGGCGCGTCCATCGATTTCAGCGGCCTACCCGTGCTGGACGTGGACCAGATCGAGATCGTAAAGGGCCCTCATTCCACCCTGTGGGGGACGAACGCGCTGGGCGGCGTCGTGAACGTGATCACGAAACGCCCGCCGGCGGAGCCCGAGACCATCGTCCGCGGCTACGTGGGACTCTTCGACACGCCGGCCCGCCATTCGTTCACGGACGAGCGCCTGAGCAGGGAAGGGCTCGCCCTCCAACATTCGCGCCGCATCGGCGATGTCGGTACCACCCTCTACCTGGCCCGGGAGGAATCGGACGGGTTCCGGCAGAACGGCGCGCTGGAGCGCTGGCGGATGCGGCTCAAGACCGTCTTCCCGGCGGAATCCGCCAATCCGTGGGAGATCTTCGTCAACTGGACGGGAAAGGAAGAGGAGGAGTTCTTCACCTGGCTGTCGCCGGACCGGCCGCTGGAGGTCGACCCGGCCGAACTCGGCGACTGGATTCGCTCGGACGACCTCGTCTTCGGCATGACGGCCAATCCGATCGTCACGCCGAAACACCGCGTGCAGGTGCGCCCGCACATCTACCACGCGCGGAACCAGAACCATTTCCACGACAACGAGGACTTCCACCGCTCGACGCGCCTCGGCACCGATGTCCAGTGGTCTCTCTTCCCCAACCGCTCGCACGCGCTGACGATCGGGGCGGAAGGCGCTTTCACCGGCGTGACCTCGAATTTCCTGGAGCCGTCGCCCGACGTGACGGACCTCGCGCTGTTCGCTCAGGATGAGATCACGTTCTCGGACCGGGTTCGCGGCTCGGTGGGCCTCCGACTCGACTACCACAACGCCTCGGCGGCGAAGGAGGACCGCTTCCTCAATCCGAAACTCGGGATCGTCTACGAGGCGAGCGACCGGTTGAGCCTTCGAGGGTCCCTCAGCCGCGGATACCGGGCGCCGAGCGTGTCCGAGCAGTTCACCTCGACGACCCAGTTCGGCTTTCGAGTCATCCCCAATCTCGAACTGCGGGGAGAATCCGCCTGGGCCCGCGAGGTCGGGGCGACCGTGCACGTGAGCGATCGCGTCTGGCTGGACGCCGGACTCTTCTGGAGCGACTACACGGATCTCATCGAACCGTCGCCAGCGCCCAACAACGTGTTCGTGTTTCAGTTCCGCAACGTCGCCGAAGCCATGGTGCGGGGCGTCGACGCGGGTCTGCGGATCGGCGTGATCCCGACCCGTCTGGACCTCAACGCGAACTACACCTTCCTCGATACGAGGGACGACCGGACCGGGCGCTCGCTCCCCTACCGTTCGCGCCACAACTTCACGGCGACGGCGTCCGGGTTGAGAGGTATGGTCGCGGTCGACTTCCGGCACCGGAGCCGCGTGGAGCAGGTGCTCGCCTTCCCGCTCGACGAGCGCAGCGCCATCAACCTCGTCGACCTGCGCGTGCGCACGCGGATTCTCGGGACCCGCGTGCAGGCGAAGATCGAGAACCTGTTCCAGAAGACTTACGTGGACGTGCAGGAGCGGAGTCCGGGACCCACCCGAAGCTTCCGCCTCACCGTAACTCCCCGTTTCTAGACGGCTTGTGGCCCGCGGAGATCCGGGCGCCCGCCCGCTGGCCGGCGCGCTTCTTGTCTCCTGCGCGCTGGCGGCCTGCGAACCGTCCCCGCGGCGCGACGCGGCCGGCGCCGTCACCCGGGACCGTCTGCTGGCGACGGACACGGTCGCCGCGGAGTGGCTGACCTCCGGCCGGGATTTCGGGGAAACCCGGTACTCCCCGCTCGGGCGCATTCACGTCATGAACGCGGCCGCCGTGGGTCTCGCCTGGGAGTACCCGTGGCGGTCCCACGTCGGCTCAGTCCACTGGGGACTCGAGGCCACTCCCGTGGTCGTCGACGGCGTGATGTACTCGCCCGGCCCTTGGGGAAGCGTCGCGGCGCTCGACGCGGCGACGGGAGAACCGGTGTGGCGCTACGACCCGCAGGTCGACCCGAGCACCACGCGAAAGGGCTGCTGCGGCCCGGTCAACCGCGGACTCGAGGTGTGGGAGGGACACGTCTACATCGGCACCTTCGATGGCTGGCTGGTGGCGCTCGACGCGGCGACGGGCGAGGAGGTCTGGCGCGCCGACACCTTCATTGACCGGTCCCTCTCCTACACGAGCACCGGCTCGCCGCAGATCGCCGGCGACGTCGTCGTCCTCGGCAACGCCGGCGGCGACTTCGGCGTGCGCGGTTACATCACGGCGTACGACCTCGAGACCGGCGAGGAGGCGTGGCGCTTCTTCACCGTTCCCGGCGATCCGGCGGCCGGCTTCGAGCACCCGGAGATGGAGGCAGCCGCCGCCACGTGGGACCCGGACTCGGCCTGGGAGGGCGGACTCGGGGGCACCGTATGGGGGGAGATGGCGTACGACCCCGTCCTCGATCTCCTCTACGTGGGGACGGGGAACGCCTACCCGTACCCGATCTGGCACCGGAGCCCGTCGGGGGGCGACAACCTCTACCTCGTCTCCATCCTCGCCATCGACCCGAAGACGGGCCGCCTCGCCTGGCACTACCAGACGGTGCCGGGCGAGATCTGGGACTACACCGCCACGCAGAACCTCATCCTGAGCACGGTTACCATCGACGGCCGGCCGCGCGATGTCCTGCTCCAGGCCCCCAAGAACGGCTTCTTCTACGTGCTCGACCGCGCCACGGGCGAACTGCTGCGGGCGGAGAACTTCGTGACCGTCACCTGGGCACAGGGGATCGATCTCGAGACGGGGCGGCCGATCCCGAACCCCGCCGCTGACTATCGCGACGAACCGCGCGTCGTCTTCCCCTCCTCCGCGGGCGGCCACAACTGGCAGCCGATGTCCTTCAACCCCGAAACGGGCATCGCCTACATCCCGGCCCGCGAACAGGCCATGCTGTGGCGTTCGCTGGACGAGTTCGACCATCGCCCGGAGGTGGCGTATGAAGGCTTCGCCGCCTCCTGGCCTCCCTTTCCGGAGGAGTTCGCGCACCTCGCCGAGGGTCTCCCCGACATCGGCCCGAACGAGTTTCTCCTCGCGTGGGACCCCGTCGCGGGGCGCGAGTTGTGGCGGGTTCCGCGCGGCAGCATGTGGAACGGGGGCACGCTGGTGACGGGCGGAAACCTCGTCGTCCAGGGGACGGCGTCGGGCACGCTCGACTTCCACCAGGCGGACACCGGCGCGCGCATCCACAGCATCCATCTCGGCACAGGTGTGATGGCGGGGCCCATGACGTACGAGGTCGACGGCGTGCAGTACATCGCGGTCATGGCGGGCTACGGCGGGCCGAGGGGCTCCGCCTACCCGCTGGGCTCGGCGGCGTACGACTACGATAGCGCGGGGCGGCTGCTCGTCTTCAGGCTCGATGGCCGGGAGGTGCCGCTACCACCCGCGCAGATCGTGCAGACCACGCCGGAACCGCCGGATGTCGCGCTCGACGCGGCCAGGGTGCGGCGCGGGGCGGAACTCTTCGGGGTCCACTGCGGCATCTGTCACCGGGCCTCTGATGAACACCTCTCCGCCTATCCCGACCTGCGCCGCATGGATGGCGGCGCGTGGGAGAGCTTCGACGCCGTCGTGCTCGGCGGAGCGCTCGCCGTGAACGGCATGGCCGGCTTCGGCGACCTTCTCTCGATGGAGGACGTCACCGCGATTCGGCACTACCTCACGAGCGAGCAGCGGCGCCTGTGGGAGGCGGAGTCGGCCGCCGATCCCGTCCCGGACGGCCGCTGACGCTCATGCCCCCTCAGTCCCGGGGCGGCTCGGCGGGTCCCTCGGCCATCGCCACGTCGAGTTCGACCGTCCGCTTCAGGTCCCGGTTGATGAAGATCGGAAACGTGTACCCGCCGAACTTCTGAAACGTCAGGTTGTTGATGCCCACGACATGGTTGAAGGTGGCCGCCTTCCCGGGCGGAGCCTGCACGGAAAACCCGCCCGTCACCTTGAAAAGTTCTTCGCCGTCCTCGTCCATGCAGCGGATTTCGAGTTCGTGCTGCCGGTCGGTTTCGGAAGGCTCGGCCCGGATCCTGAGCACGAGTTGCATGGACGGGTGGGTCACCGGCATGGCGCCGGCATAGAGCGTGTCGAAGAGGCCCATGAGGTTGAGCTTGCCGTCGCTCGATGTATTGGCGGCGTCGGCCAGTGTGGCCAGCACGATTTCCATTCGTCGGTTCTCCAATAGGAAAAGAAGCGTCTTTGCCTCGAAGCGGACTCGGAGTCTAGCGGACGGAGCGTCGCGGCGAATCCGGGGCGGGAGTCAGCCGAAGATGCCGCCGACGATCTCGAGGATCGCCTCGAACACGCTCGCGGCCGCATCGCCGACGGCGTCGATGGCGGCCGGCGCCGCTTCCGCCGCGGCCGCCACGGCGTGGCCGGTCACATGCGCCCCCACGAAGACGAGATCCGGCGCCCAGAAGAGCGTCTCGAACAGGACGTCGGCGCCGGTGTCCGCGGTGCGCGCGACTGCGCCGTCGCGTCCCCGCCGCGCGACGAGCCGGTCCCGTTCCATCTCCCAGATCGCCTCGAGTTCGTGGTGGTCGAACCAAACGCCCTTGCACCGCTTGCACACATCGAGCGTGAGCGAGGATTGGCGGACCTGCAGCATCCGGGTGTCGCAGGCGGGACAGTTCAGGCGGGTCTTTGCCCCGCACGCAGCGCACTTCGGCACGTCGCGGTCCACGAACGCGCGGCACGCGTGACACTGGGCCCGGTGCCGCTCCTCCCGCGCCGGAATCCGCGCCCACAGCGACTCGGGCCGCTCGGAACGGAGGCGCTGCACCTCCCCCAACTCGAACCACATGCCGCCGCAACGGGCGCAATGGTCGAGCGTCAGCGGACCGGCGGCGTCTCCGGCCCCGGCCCCGAGCGATGTCTTCTCCATCCTGGTCCCGAGACATACGGGGCACGGCCAGCGCGTCTCGCTCACGGCTGCGGCTCTCCCGTCACGGATCGAGCAGCCCGCGCGCCGATCCCTTCTCCGACAGGTGCCGTACGTCGTGGAAGGTGTACACGAGCAGGCCCGAATCCGTGATCTCAATTTCGGCCATTTCCCGCGCCATCAGTTCGTTGAGGACTTCCTCGGCCGTCGTCGTGGGTACCGCCAGTTCGCCGGCGACCTCGACCGCCGTGAGCCGCCCGCCGTGGCGCCCCGCCATCTTCAGGACCTCGGCCTCGAGGGTGTCGCGGCGGAGTGCCTCCCGCCGGTGTTCGATGCGGCGTCCGAGCCCGAAGTGGCGCGCCACGAGCAGGCCGCCGCCGGCGGCGGGCAGTCCGGCCGCGATGAAGAGCGCGACGAGCGTCCTCAGGGCGAGCGGATCCGCACCCGAACGAAGGAACCCCCAGCCCATGAGCAGCGCCAGCGCCAGGAGAGCGACGCCTCCCAGGAGCCTGCCCACCGCGTCAGCTCCCGGCCACGCTCACGCGGGATCGCCCTCGTGCACGAAGCGCTCCACAACGCCGTGGATCCGCGACACGGTCACGTCGCTCGGCGGCGGCGTGACGCGGCTCACGAACCAGGTCACCAGGAAGTTCACCAGCAGACCCCACACGCCGCCGTGCAGCCCCAGCGGATTCGGGAACAGTACGAGCGTGAAGTAGAGCGTCGCGAGTCCGGCCCCGATCCCCGCGAGCACGCCGGCTCTCGTCGTGATGTGCCGGCCCGGGAAGCAGACGCCGAGGACGGCCGGCATCAACTGCAGCGCGCCGGATCCGGACAGCGCGACGAGCTCAACCAGGTACTCGAACGTGCTCACCGAGAGGACGTATCCGACGAAGAGGAGGGCGACGACGATCAGCCGGCCGATGAGGATGTAGTGGTTCTGGCTCGCGTTCGTGCGGATGTAGCGCTGGTACACGTCGCGGGTGAGCACCGTCATGTTCGCGTGCAGCATCGAATCGAGCGTCGACATCGCCGCCGCCGTCGCCCCGGCCAGGATCGCGCCCGTCAGCCACGCCGGGGCGTAGGCGAACAGCATCTCCGGGAAGATCCGGTCGGCGATCTCGATGTCCGGCATCACCAGTGCCCCGCCCAGCCCCACGAGCGCCGCCGGAATGTAGAGCGTCATCAGGTAGATGGGGGTCGTGGCGCCGAGCCACTTGATCGTGCGCGCGGAGACCGCCGTGTAGTAGCGGATGAAGAGATGCGGCTGGAAGACGATCCCGAACGAGAGGACGATGACCATCCCGAACCACATGCCCGGCGTGAACAGGCCCTCCGGGCCCGGCAAGCTCAGCAGATCGGGCCGCTCGGCGGCCACCCGGCGCCACAGTTCGAGCGGGCCGCCGAACAGTTCGAAGGCGAGCACGAGCGCGCCCGCCCACACGGCGACGTACATCCACACGCCCTGGATCACGTCCGTCCAGTAGACCGCCCGCAGACCCCCCGCGATGAGGTAGCCCGCGGCGACCACGAGCAGGATCAGCGTCCCCAGTTCGAACGAGATCCGGTCCCCGGACGCGACCGAGAGGATGTAGCCCAGCCCCACCGCCTGGACCTGGATGTAGAGGATCGTGAACAGGACGGAGACGATCGCCGCCACCACCCGCACCGCATCCGACTCGTAGAAGTCCGCCAGCAGGTCGGCCGGCGTGATGTAGCCGAACGTCTTGCCCAGCGCCCAGATCCGGCTGCCGAGCACGTAGGTGACGGCCCCCACGAGCACCGTCCACGCGCCCGCGGCCCAGAACCCGATCCCGTGCGTGTAGAAGTAGCCGCCGGAACCGAGGAAGGCGAAGGCGGAATGGTAGGTCGCAACGACCGTAAGGTAGAGGACGATGAACCCCGCCTTGCGTCCGTAGAGGAGGAAGTCCTCCAGGTCCACGGACATGCGCCGGTTCGCGATCGCCCCCAGCACGATCGTGGCCACCAGGTAAACGAAGATGAGACCCGTCGCGACGACCCACGGCTCCATCAAGGCCTCGACGTCCGCAGGCACATCACAGCCCCCGCCTCTGCACCTGGATCAGGACCCCGATGAGGAGGAAGTAGAGGACGAGCAGGTACACGTAGAGGAAGGGCATGCCGCCGATCCACGGCTCGACGCGGTTGCCGATCCAGTACACCAGCGGTGGCTGTGTGAACGCGAACAGGACCAGGAAGAGGACGACGAGCCGGCGGCCCGTCGGCGTGCGCGGCAGAAAGTGCGACCGGAAGCGTGTCATGGCTGCCAACCTATTGGCCGGTCCGCACCGGCGGCCAGCCGTAGCAATCCCTGGAACCCCGCGTCAGCGCCGAGAGCGGCGAAGCGCTCGGCGCCTGGCGTCAGCGGCGGGCGTCCTCGCCCACGATCGTCACGTCGAAGCGGTCGAGGACGAGGTCGATCGGGTTCCCGATCGTGAGCCGGCCGTCGCCGGCGAAGAGCAGCGCGACCGGCTTGCGGTCGTCCGGGCCCGCGTTCCCGTCGCGGTCCAGATCGCGCGCCACGATCAGGGAACCGGAATCGCCGCCCTTGCTGAAGTTGCAGCACACCATGATCTGACCGACAAAGCGACCCACCTGCGACCCGGCCGACCCGTAGGTCACGTTGATCGACGCGTTGACCGCCTCCACCTCCCCGACCGTGAGGCGCGTCGTCCGCCCGTACTTCTGGACCTGCAGCCCCGGCTTTGCCGCCATCGTCGTGCTGCGCGGCGACCCATAGCCCCCCACCGGCGTCTCCGGCAGCACGTCGTCCGTGCGCGCGATCGCCGCATCGATCCGGTTGGACGCGAACGGCGACAGGACCACGGGTTCGAACGCCGTCAGCGTGCCGATCGCGTCCCCGGGATCAGAGCCGCCATCCACGGGGCCCGGCTGCAGGAGAACGTCGCCCACCTGGCCCTCGCCGCCCGGCACGAACACGTGCCAGTTGCTAAGGGCGTACCGGCGGTCGCCATCGGTTACGACGGCGCCGATCGTGCCCGCCGTCGAGCGGGTGTGTCCCGTGGACACGCCCATGGGCACCGGCCGGTCGAAACGTCCCGTGGGGACGGGCCCTTCGTCCGCCGAGACCGGGGCGACGGGCTCCGGCGGCAGAATCCGGAACGGGCCGGCCGGCTCGACGGTGACGGCGAAGAGACCGAGTGCCTCCGGGATGCCCTCGAAACCACGGGGTCCCGGCGAGGCGCCGGGGTCGACGAAGACCTTGATCGTCGGCGTTCCGGCGTCCGTGAAGCCGATCCCCACGCCGACCACGCCCGGCACGGCGAAGAGCATCGATTCGTTGTCGCTCTGAACCTGCATGGCGGCAGTCAGCAACTCCTGAGCCGAGGCGCCCGGGGGAAGCAGCGGCGGCCGCGTCGGGAGCGGCGGCGGAGGCAGCGTCGGGGGCCGCGTCGGCCAGGACGTCAGCGTCCAGTGGATGCCGACCCCGACGCAAGTCACGGCCGCGATGGCGACCGCAAGGACGAGGTTCCGGCGCGGTGTCATCGCCTGTCCTCCGCGTCCCTCACGCGCTGCCGGCCGATGAGTCGGCCGGTCCGTTGCCCTGCGCCCGGAACGGCCCTCCGCCGACCACCCGCACCGGGTGTCCATCGTAACGGTCGGGGATCGATTTCCGGGATGAGGACCCGGAGAGGTAAACCTTCAGGCACGGGTCCCCGTTTTCGGCCCCGATGCCCACGGCGGACACGTCCCTGCGCGAAAGCAGCTTCTCGGCGAGTCGCTGCTGTGCATCTTCGATCGAGCGTTTCATGCGCCTCCTTACGAGAGTCCCGCTCTCCAGGTGTCGGCGTGGCCGCGAACCGTTGTGCTGTCGGCGAAGGATCGCCGCTTCACGGCGTCCCCGCGAGCGGCCGGTGTCGGTAAACCACTCCGGCCCGCATCACGAGCACGACATGCTCGAGGGCGCCGATATCCGCTGTCGGATCTCCCGCTACGGCGATCACATCGGCCTCGAACCCCGGCGCCAGCGTGCCCACCGTCTCCTCGAGTTCGAGCGAAGCCGCCGCCAGGCTCGTGGCCGACACGATGGCCTCCATCGGGTCCTGTCCGCCCTCACGCACTCTGTACACCAGTTCCGTCCAATTGCGCCCGTGCGCTCCGGCCACGGCGTCGGTCCCGAACACGATATCGAGCCCCTCGACGTCGAGAGCCTCGCGGAAGGCGGCGAGCGCGACCGGCACCGCCGCGCGCATCTGACGAAATCCGTCTTCCGTGTAGTTCCCGACGCCGAGGTAGCGGTCCTGGTTTACGAAGTAGTTCTCGAAGATCAGGTGGGTGTGCGGATCGTAGTAGAGTTGCCGTTCGGCGAGCAGTTCGAGCGTCTCGCGGTCGAGGAGGGCGCCGTGCTCGATCTGCCGGCAGCCGGCGAGGGCGGAGCGCCGCGCGCTCTCGGGGCCGTGAGCGTGGACCACGGCGCGCAGGCCCCGCTCGCGCGCCCGGCCGCAGGCGGCGTCGAGCTGCTCCTGGCTCAGCGTAGGGGTGCCGCCGACCCTGATGCTGGCGGACGCGAAGATCTTGATCACGTCCGCTCCCGCCGCCGCCAGTTCGTCCACGCGCGCGCGGATCTCCTCCGGTCCGCCGCTCCCGAGCGTGATGGGCTCGATCGACGTGAGGATCCGCGGTCCCGGCAGCGAGCCGCGCGCGATCGCGTCCCGGACCGGCACGTCCTCCGGTCCGCCCAGGCTCTGCACGGTCGTGACGCCGCTCGCGAGCATGTTCCAGGCGTTCTCGGCCGCGTAAAGCACGCGGTCTTCCGCCGTGTTCGTCGACGCCGCGCTGCTCAGCCGTCCTGTCGCCGCGTCGAAGTGCCAACCGAGGTGGACGTGCGTGTCGATGAGCCCCGGCAGCACAGTCGCCCCCGGCAGTCGGTATACGACGGCGCCCTGCGTGGCCCCCGCCTCGGCGATGGCTTCGATCCGTCCGTCCCGCACCACGAGTTCCCTGCCCGTGAGCGCGGCGCCGCGCCCGTCCAGGATCCGATCCGCCCGGATCACGACGGCGGCGTCCGGACCTGCGGGGTGCAGATCCGATGCGTCCCGCCCCCCGTCCGTCGCGCACCCGCCCGCCGCCGGCATCAATGAGATCGAGACGGCGGCGACGAGGATCGTCACGGCCCTGCGGCGTCGCGTCGGTACGATCGCGCGGCGCGGCATGGCTAGGGCCCGGCGTCGGCGCCGTGCAACAACTTCGCGGCCCAGTTCACGACGGTCTCGGCAATCTCCACAGCTTCGAGGTATTGCGCCTCCGAGACAGGCACGCCCGGACCCGGATAGCGAGTCGCGACGGCATAGGGAGTGAGGCGTCCGACGCGGCGAAGGTCCGCCGGAATCGGTTCTCCGTGCGACTCGAGGATATGGAGCAGGTGCGCCAGATCATGCACATAGGGGAACTCGACGTCGCGCGATAGCAGCACGCCCTTCAGCGCCTTCTCCGCTGCCTGCTGCGCGTCGAAGCAGAGGTCCTCCAGGTAGATGCCGGCGAGGCGGTTCCCGGCCCGGGTCAGATTGCTCCGTGCGCGGCTGAGCCATTCGCGCGGGTCAGTGGATGGATGACGCTCAGGCTGCGTCATAGACCACCCGGCCTTCCCGCAGCGCCGGCTTGATGACGAACGCGTGCACATCCCGATAGCGTTCGACATCGCCGGGGGTTACGACGACGACATCGACCGCGGCCGCGACGCCGTAAAGTTCCTCGTAGATATCCCCCATCACATCCCAGTTGTTTTCACACTGCTTGATGACGAGAAGGTCGACATCGCTGTGCGGGCCCATCTCACCGCGGGCGGCGGAGCCGAAGAGTATGACTTTCTCCGGTTGAGAGGCGACGACGATTCGCTGGACGATCTCGTCCAGCGTCGCGTCATCGAGCGAACGCCCGCCGTTCCGCGGCGCGCGCGCCGCCTTCGCCTTCAACCCCCCGCTCATGGATCGAACGTATTCGGATTCGATCGGACCGGCGATGGCCATACCGGGCCGGGGAAGCCGGCAGTGCATTGGAAGCAGGGGCAGTTTGCCTCAGCCGCAGGTGTCGGACATGGTAGGTGAGAAGCGAGAGTTGTAGCGCCCCGCGCCCGTCGGATCACCGAATGCTCGACCCGGAGGCACCCATGACGAACACGCTTGCCCGGCCACGCCGTTTCCATGCGCGATTCGCTCTCCCGGTGATGTGCGCCGCGGCGTGGTCCACATTCAACATCGGGTCGGCGCTCATGGCCGTATCGCTCTCCGCACAGGATGCCGCCGGTGGGCAGGATGATGCGCGGGGCGAGGTCTCCGCGGTCCTCGACGCGCTCCACGCGGCCGCCTCGGAGGCCAACTTCGACCGCTACTTCAGCCTCTACGCCGGCGAGGCCGTCTTCCTCGGCACCGACGCGACCGAGCGCTGGACACGCGAGGAGTTCATGGACTACACGAGGGCGCGCTTCGACACGGGCACGGGCTGGACCTACCACATGATCGAGCGCCACATCGCGATCGCGCCCGGCGGGCGCACCGCGTGGTTCGACGAGCGCCTCGAAAACGCCAACCTCGGTGAAACGCGCGGCAGCGGCGTGCTGGTGATGGAAGATGGGGGTTGGAAGATCGCTCAGTACAACCTCACGATCCCGATACCCAACGAGATGGCCCGCGAGGTCGCCCAGCGGATCCGGGCGCTGCCGGGCGGCGGCTAAGCCGACCCGGTCGTCTTGACCTCGAAGCGGCCATCTCCCGGGGAGAACCGGATCGCGTCGGTGTCGAAAGCGTCGCCGAGCGCGCCGCTGCGGCTCAGCGCGTCGGGCGTACCGACCGAAAAGCCGCCCTCGCCGTCGAGCAGCCAAACGCTGTCGGCGAGCTGAAGCGACAGGTCGAGGTCGTGGCTCGACAGCAGGACGATCTGCCCCTTCTCTCTGGCCTGGGAACGCAGGAGGGCCATGATCTCGACGCGGCTCGGCAGATCGAGGAAGGCCGTGATCTCGTCGAGCACCATGAGCCGCGGGGTCTGTGCGAGCGCCCGCGCAATCATCACGCGCTGTCGCTCGCCGTCGCTCAGATCGCTGAAGAAGCGCCGCAGGAACGGCTCGACGTCCGTGACTGCGACGGCGGCGGCGATCGCGTTCCTGTCGTCGTCCGCCAGTCCGCCCTGCCAGCGCGTGAAGGGCTGCCGGGCGAGCGCGATGACGTCGTCCACGCGGAGCCCCGGATTGAACCGTCGCTCGGTCAGCACCACGGCGATGCGGCGCGCGCGCGTCGCCGGCCGCATGGCCGCAATGTCTTCGCCGTCGAGCTGTGCGGTTCCGTCGAGCGACGCTTGCAGCCCCGCGATCGTGCGCATGAGCGTCGATTTCCCGGAACCGTTGCGGCCGAGGATGCAGACGAAGTCACCGGGAGCGGCCGAGAGATCGATCCCGGAGAGGACGAAGGCCCCCGCGTTGCGGTAGCCCACGGCGAGCGACCGCAGATCCAGCATCAGCGCCACTGCCTCACGGCCGGCGAGAAAATCAGGATGAGAATCACGACCGGAGCGCCGACGATGGCGAGGATCGCGTTCAGGTGCAGGAAGTGCTGTTCCCACGGCGCATGGATGATGGCGTCGCCGGCGAGGGCAAGCAGCGCGCCGCCGAGTCCGGCGAGTGGAAGGAGCGGGAGGATCCGCGCCGTTCCGGCCAGTGCCCGGGCGAAGTGGGGCGCGATGAGGCCGACGAAGCTCACCGGCCCGCAGAAGGCCACCACGGGCGCCACGAGGAGAACGGTTGCCGCGAGAACGGCATGTCGTAACGACGTCACCTTGACGCCGAGGCTGCGGGCGTAGGTCTCGCCGAGAAGCAGCGAGCTGAGCGGCTTGGCCGTCGCGACGGCGGCACTGATACCGATGACGATCGGCAGCGCGAGCCACGGCAGCGCTTCGGGCGCGACGCCGGCAAAGCTCGCATCCTGCCACCCGCCATAAACGCGACCGCCGGCGCGGGCCGCGAAGTGAAGCAGAACGCTCGTGAGGCCCTGGGACGTGAAACCGAGCATGAGGCCAATGACGAGCAGCGTGATGGCGCCGACGCGGCGGCCGATGGCAAGCATGACGAACGCCGCGATCGCGACCCCCGTGGCGGCCGCGAGCGTGATGCTGGGGCCCTCGAAGAAGGTGAGGAACGACACGGCTGCGGGACCCGCGAACGCCGCCGCGGTCACGGTGAGGGCGACCCCGAGCTGGCCGCCCGCGAGGAGGCCGAGGGACCACGCGTCGGCGACCGGATTCCGGAAGAGGGCCTGCATCAGCACGCCCGCCATGCCGAGCGCGCCGCCGGCGATGATCGCGGCGACGACCCTCGGGAGGCGAATATCGAGGACGATCTGCCGAGCGAGGTCGGTCGACTGCGTCCCCGTCAGCGCGCCGAGCGTGTCAGCCAGGGGAAGCGCGATCTGCCCATAGGTCAGCGTCAGCAGGGAGAGTGCGGCGAGCGCGGCGAGGAGAGCGGCGGAACTGGTGTGGCGTCGCATCACTCGTGCTGACCCGCGCCGGCATGGTCTGCCTGCCACGTTTCCGGTGCGAGGTAGCGCCACTCCCCGTCGCGCAGGGCCGGGTGCAGCATCTTCACGATGTCGGCCAGGTGCCAGTCCGGCCGGATGGTCCCCATCTCCCACAGCTCCCACGAATCGGCGGTGGGATGGGGTTTGCCCGGCTCCCAGAACACGCAGCCCTCCCGGTACGCTTTGAAACGCGCCAGCACGTCCTGATCGTCGAAAACTCCGGACAGCGGGTCGCGGATCATCCAGCAATCGGCGCCCGTTGCATCCCGCAGGAGCCGTTCCGTCGAGAGGTCTGAAAAGGTGTCGAGCTGGGGATCGTCCTCGGCGCCGAGCACAAGTTCCGCGTTCGCGTCGCGAATGAGGGCCGCGTCGGCGTTGCGCTGCGTGACGGCCCAGCGATTGCCGGCGCTCCTGTACCAGGCCCAGAGCACCGACCGGCGCGGCTGCGTTCGAGCGAGTGATGTCAGACGGTCGATCTCCTCCGAGACCAACTGAACGAACGCATCGGCTTCCGCCTCCTTCCCGGTCAGCAGGCCCATCAAGCGAACCCACTCGACGCGGCCCATGTAGTGCGGCTCGGCATCGATGAAGGTCGGCACGACCGGAATGCCGAGCGACTCGACGCGTTCCATGTGTTGGGTGTGCGTGAGGTCGGCCATGCGCGCGATCAGCACGTCGGGCTGGGCCGCCACCAGCGCGTCGAGCGTCGGCGGCATGTGCCAGCCGTAGCCGATCTGCTGGATCTCACCCGCGCGTGCTTTGCGGCGCAGGTCATCGTGGTAGCTGTTGTGCCCGCCGACGGCGACGATCCGGTCCTCGACCCCGAGTACGCGCAGCATGGCCTCTTGGGGTTGCTCGTTGACGGCGATCCGCCGGACGGGCGGAGCACCAGAGGCCTGAATCACGACAGGGAATCGTCTAAAGT
>VXMR01000003.1 GCA_009841005.1 Gemmatimonadales bacterium | reverse complement strand
AGCGGCTGGCGGCGGACGGCGCGGACATCATCGAACTGGGGATCCCGTTCAGCGATCCGCTCGCGGACGGGCCGACGATCCAGGCCGCGAGCTGGCGCGCGCTGGAGGAGGGGGTCACGGTCGAGTCGGCGCTCGATCAGCTGGCGGAGATGTCGGCGGACCTGCCGCCGGTCGTCGTCTTCTCCTACCTGAATCCGATTCTCCGCATGGGAGTGGAGCGTTTCCTGGCGCGGGCGGAGGCCGCGGGGGCGGCGGGGCTCCTCGTCACCGACCTGCCCGTGGGCTCGCACCCGGCGCTGGAGCGGCGGCTGGCCGCGGGTTCGCTCGACCTCATCCCCCTCGCGGCCCCTACCACGCCGGGGGCGCGGCTCGAGACCATCCTCGGCCACGCCTCGGGGTTCCTGTACTACATCTCCCGCCTCGGCGTGACGGGTGCACGGAAGGCGCTGGACGCCGCGCTTGAGGACCAGGTGAGAGCGCTCCGGAAGATGGTGCGGCTGCCGGTGGCGGTGGGATTCGGGATCTCGACGCCGGAACAGGCCGCCGCGGTCGCGGGCATGGCGGACGGCGTGGTCGTCGGATCCGCGCTCATCGCCGCCCTCGGCCGCAGCGAGGCCGCCTTCGCGGAGTTGTCCGCCGCCCTCGCCGCCGCCGTGCACGGCGAGGCGTAGCACTCCTCGAGTCTGGCGCCTCAGCACCGCCCGCACCCGCCACCCGCGACAACCGGTGGTCACTGGCTCTGGGTCACGGCCCGGCTTGATGAATAGTATCAATAAAGGTATCATGTGACGCGGGACACTACGGCGATCCTCGCCAAGCTCCGCCGGAACCCCAAGGGCGTTCGGTTCTCCGAACTCGCCAAGGTGTGCGAAGCGTACTTTGGCGCGCCACGCCAGAGAGGCACGGCCCATCGAGTCTACCGGACACCCTGGCCCGGCGACCCGCGAGTGAACATCCAGAATGCGAACGGCATGGCGAAGGCGTACCAGGTACGCCAGGTGATCAAGGCGATCGAGAAACTCGAGGGCATCACGTGAGCGACCATTATACCTATCGAATCACATGGTCCGTCGAGGACAGCGAGCACGTCGGGCTGTGTGTCGAGTTTCCTTCCCTCAGCTGGCTGGCGTCAACGCCGGAGGAAGCGTTGTCCGGGATCCAGCGAGTCGTACGGGACAGTCTCGAGGACGTGCGACGAAGCGGCGAGACGCCTCCCGAACCCTTGGCCCATCGGGCATACAGCGGGAAGTTCATGGTCCGCGTGCCGCCGGAAGTCCACCGCGCCCTCGCAATGCAGGCGGCCGAGCAGGGGGTGAGCATGAACCGGCTCATCAACGCGCGGCTCGCGGAGTGAAGCATGCGGCGGCGGATCGCTTGAACGGGGGAGCATGATGAGAAAGTGCGTTGTCTGGCTCGCGATGTTCGCGGCCGCGACCGGATCGGTGGCGGCGCAGGATGGGTTCGGGGCCGCGGTGTGGGCCGCGGCGGCGGACGAGATCCTCGTCCTCAAGCCGGCGTTCGGCCGGGGTCCCGCGTCGGTGCTCGTGTTCGAAAACGACGGGAGCGGCTGGGCGCAGGTCCAGGAACTGTGGTCTGCGGGCTCGCTGCTCGGGGAGTCGTTCGGCCGTACGCTGGCGCCGGTGGAGGGCGGATTCCTCGCGGCGAGCGGGGATCCGCAGGTGATGATCGGCGCGTACGGGTTCGCCCGCGGCGCGGATGGCGCCTGGGCGGAGTCGGGCAGCCTGCCGCTCCGGGCCGAAGCCGCCGCGGCGCCCGAAGAGATGAGCATGGGTCGGGTGATGGCGATCCTGCAGCCGCCGGCGCGCGTCGTCGCGGCGGACGGGGATGTGGCGCTCGTCTCGGCGCCGGGCGGACAGGGCGGCGGCACCGTGGTTCGAATCTATGCGCGCGGGCCGGAAGGCGCGTGGAGCGCCGGGGGCTCGCTGGAGGCGGAAGAGCTCAGGGCGAACGCGCGATACGGGGCGGCAATGGCGGTGCGCGGGGGGCTGGCGGCGGTCGGAGCGCCGGGACAGGGCAGCTCGGGCACGGTGTACCTGTTCGCGCGCGGGGCCGACGGGGCGTGGGGCCGCGAGGCGGCGCTCGATTCGCCCGCGCTCGGCGGGGGCGCCGGCCTGGGCTCCAGCGTCCTCTTCATCGGCGATGACGAACTCGCCGTGGGCGCGCCCTCCGAGGATGGATCGGTCGGCCGGGTCGTGCTCTTCGCCCGAGGGGGGGGGGGGGACTGGGCCGAGGCGGCGACGCTGCTCCCGGGCGATCCCGGGCCGGGCCAGCGCTTCGGGACCGCGCTCGCCGCCGCCGGAGACGAACTCATCGTCGGAGCCCCGGGAGCGGTGGACGGCCGGGGCCGGGTCGATGCCTTCACCCGCGCGAACGCGGACAGGGAATGGCGCGCGGCCCACGCTTTCTCGCCCGAGGGCGCGGCGCTCGTCGCGGGCTTCGGGTCCGCCGTGGCCCTCCGCTCCGGCCTCGCCGTGATCGGCAGCCCCGCATCCGAGGGGAGCGCGGGGCTCGCGGCCGTCTACGAGGCCGCGGAGGACGGCTCCTGGTCGGGTCCGGCCTGGCTACGCCCCGGGACTCCGCCCGCCGCCGTGACATCGGCCGAGGTGGTCTGCGAGGACGATCGCGCCGCGGGCTTCGACTGCGCGGATGTCGACCTCCAGTCCTATCTCCCCCTCGCCTCGATCGGCGCCGAACCGGGAGAGCGGGTGAGCGACGCGTGGGGCTGGACGGACCCCGAGACCGGCCGCGAGTACGGCCTTGTCGGCCGCTCCGGCGGGGCCGCGATCGTCGATGTGACCGACGCCGTCAACCCCGTGTACCTCGGCGTCATCCCCGCGAACCGCAGCGGCGCCCGCGACCTCAAGGTCTACGCCGACCACCTCTTCTTCACCGGGGACGGGGCCGGCGCCCACGGCCTCGTCGTCTTCGATCTCACCCGCCTGCGCGACGTGGCGAATCCCCCCGTGGAGTTCGCGCCCGACCTCCGCTGGGACGGGATCGGTAGCGCCCACAACCTCATCATCGACACCGGCGCGGGCACCGCCTTCACCGTTTCCACGAGCGGGGACGGGCACACCTGCGGCGGCGGCCTCGTGATGATCGACATCCGCGAACCGCTCGCGCCCGAGTTCGCCGGCTGCTACACGGATACCGAGGGGCTCATCTTCCAGGGGCGGACGCACGACGCGCAGTGCCTCGTGTACGACGGGCCCGACACGGATTACCGGGGGCGGGAGCTGTGTTTCGCGTCGAACGAGACCGCGCTCCGGATCGTCGACGTCACGGACAAGGCGAACCCGCGCCCGATCTCGGCCGCGGCGTACCCCGGCGTCGCCTACATCCACCAGGGGTGGCTGAGCGACGACCGGCGCTACTTCTTCCTCGACGACGAACTCGACGAACTCGTCGGCACGACGGACCGGACGAAGACGATCGTGTGGGACGTGACGGATCTCGACGACCCCGTCGTGATCGCGGACTACTATGGACCCAACAACGCGACGGATCACAATCTCTACGTGAAGGGCGACCGGATGTACCAGGCCAACTACCAGGCCGGCTTCCGCGTCATCGACATCAGCGACCCCGAGAACCTGCGGGAGGTCGGGTATTTTGACACCACGCCGTACGGAGCCGATCCTCCCGGCTTCAACGGGGCGTGGACCGCGTTCCCCTGGTTCGAGAGCGGGACCGTGCTCGTGACGAGCATGCTCGAGGGCGTTTTCCTCCTCAAACCGAGACGAACCGAACTCGTCCCCTGATGGCGGACGCACTGCGATGGGAGATCGGATGACGGCAAACGGATGCATCGTTCACTGCGGCGGGGACGGCCCGCTCCTCGTCCGGAGTCCGCTGCGCGTGCGCACGGCGGGAGCGGAAGACGGCATCGCGAAGCCGAAGGCCGCGCTGTGCCGCTGCGGGAAATCCGCGAACAAGCCGTTCTGCGACGGGGCGCACCGCGACATCGAGTTTCGGGCCTCCGGGCCGATCGACACGACCCGCGCCGTGTCCGGGTCGGAGCCGACGTCCGGAGAGGAGGCCGGGGAAGTGGTCGTCACGGCGCACGCGAACGGCCCGTTGCACTTCGACGGCGTCGTGGAACTCAGCGGCGAAGGGCACGAGGGGTCCGCCCGCTTCGGGCAGCCGTGGATGTGCCGCTGCGGCGCGTCGAAGAACAAGCCGTTCTGCGACGGGTCCCACAAGGAGATCGAGTTCCAGGCGGAGGGCCTTTAGCAGCCCGTGGCAAAGCCGGGGTCGCTCGCCCTCTACCCCCTCCTTTACGTCGCGTGGGCCGACGCGGAACTCGCGGCCGAAGAACTGGAACTGCTGCGGGGACACCTGCGCGAGACGGGGCTGCGCGAAGGAGCTTTCGCCGAGTGGCTCGATCCCGAGGCGCCACCCTCGGCGGAGCGGCTCCTCCACCTCGTCGATGAGGTGCGGCGGCGGGCGGCGGAGATCTCGCCCGAGCGGAAGCGGTCCCTCACCGAACTCGGCATCGCCATCGCGGAGGCCGATGGCGAGCACCCGACGCGCGAGGAGCGCGCGGCCATCCTCCGCATCGAGGAGGCGCTGGGCCTGGGCGGTCCGGACGCGGTGGCGACGCTCTTCGACCCGGTGCGGCCGATCGCGCCGCTTCCCGACGTCCGGCCCCGGTTCGACCTCGACGCGATGGCGCGCTTCCTCGACGGTCCGGCTCCGGAGACCCGGCGACGCGTGTGTGCGCTCCTTTCGGACGGCCGGTTCGAGGCGGTGGCCGGACTCTCGACGGCCGACTATCGGGCGCGGGTTTCGGAGTGGTGCCGGGAGCTCGCCGACGAGGGACTCGGGGCGCTCAGCTACCCCGCGGAGTTCGGGGGCGGGGACGATCCCGCGGCTTTCATCGCCACCTTCGAGACGCTCGCCTTCTTCGACCTCAGCCTGCTCACGAAGTTCGGTGTCCAGTTCGGGCTTTTCGGCGGCAGCATCCACCAGCTCGGGTCGCGGCGACACCACGAGAAATACCTGAGAGACGCGGGGACGCTGGCGCTCCCGGGGTGTTTCGCGATGAGCGAGACGCTGCACGGGTCCAACGTCTACGACATCCAGACGACGGCGGTCTACGACCCCGGGACGCGGGAGATCGTCGTCCACACTCCGGTGCCGGGGGCGCGCAAGGATTACATCGGGAACGCGGCGCGGGACGGCCGCCTCGCGACGGTGTTCGCTCAACTGGAGGTGGACGGGGAGGGGCGCGGCGTGCACGCGATCCTCGTCCCCATCCGCGGAGAAGACGGGGAGCCGCTGCCCGGCGTGAGGATCGAGGACTGCGGGGAGAAGCTCGGCCTGAACGGCGTGGACAACGGACGCCTCCATTTCGACCGTGTGCGCGTGCCGCGCGGGAACCTCCTCGACCGCTTCGCCTCCATCGACGACGAGGGGATCTACCGGAGTCCGATCGCGAGCCCGGCGCGGCGCTTCTTCACCATGCTCGGCACCCTGGTGAGCGGCCGCGTGGCCGTGGGGAGCGCGGCGCTCGGCGCGACGAAGGTCGCCCTCACGATCGCGGTCCGGTACGGCGCCCGGCGCCGGCAGTTCGGTCCGCCCGGCGACGCCGAGCGCATCCTCCTCGACTATCCCGCCCACCAGCGGCGACTGCTCCCGCGCCTCGCCGCGACGTATGCGCTCAATTTCGCCCTCCACGACCTGCAGGCGGAGTACGTGGCCGCGGTCACCGAGGAAGCGGGGGACTCCGGCGAATCGGAGACCGGGAGCGGGTCGCGGCGGCGACGCCTCGAGGCAGCCGCGGCCGGGCTCAAGGCCTGCGCCACCTGGCACGCGACGGACACCATCCAGGCCTGCCGCGAGTCGTGCGGGGGGCGCGGCTACCTCGCGCACAATCGCTTCGCGGCGCTGAAGGCGGACAGCGACGTCTTCACGACCTTCGAGGGGGACAACACGGTCCTAATGCAGCTTGTCGCGAAGGACCTCCTCACGGGCTTCCGCCAGCAGTTCGGGGATCTCGGGGCGTTCGGGCTCGCGCGTTTCGCCGCCGGCCGCGCCGGCCGCGCGATCGCCGAGCGCAACCCGGTGATCTCGAGGAAGACGGGCGAAGCCCACCTCCGCGACGCCGGATTCCACGACACGGTGTTCGACGCCCGCCGTTCGGACCTCGTGCTGTCGCTCGCCCGGCGGGTCCGGCACCGGATCGCGCGCGGGATGACGTCGTTCGATGCCCTCACCGACTGCCAGCATCACGCGCTCACGGCCGCCAGGGCCCACGTCGAGTGCGAGATCCTGCGCTCCATGATCGCGGCCGAGCGGCGGACGCCGAGTTCGGACCTCGCGGAGTGGATCGAGCGCCTGCGTTCCCTCTACGCGCTCGCCACGATCGAGCGCGAGGCGGCGTGGTTCCTGGAGCAGGGCTACCTGGATCCGCCCAAGAGCAAGGCCATCCGCCGCACGGTGACCGCGCTCTGCGCCGAGATCCGTCCCCAGGCGATCCCTCTCGTCGACGCGTTCCACGTCCCCGGATCCTCTCTCGAAGGCTCGATCGGCCTCTGACCGCGCGACGGCTCGCACCGCAACTTCGATCCGCGAGGAAGTGGCCGCGATCCGAGCGCTCCTGGAGGCCCGCTGATAGGACCCGGGCCCGCCGCGGCTTCAGGTCGCGGGCGGTTTCGGGCGCGCGAGGCAGGCTGCGAGATCGAGGGCGTCGACCGGCCAGTACGCCTTCGGACGCGGCCGCCGGACGCCGGGTCGGCCCGCTTCGGGGCGGCAACGGAGGATCGCCGCAGTCCAGCGCGCGGGCACGGCCTCCAGCCCGTAAACGGCACCCAGGAGCCCTCCGCAGGTCGCGGCGTTCGTGTCGGTATCGCCGCCCCTCATCACGCTGTCGATCACGCCCTCTTCGAGCGATGGGGCGTGCCGCAACTGCCACAACGCGTTGCGGAGCGCGATCAGGACCCAGCCCATGTGCGTCATGTAGTCCTCCGGCGGCCCGCCGGCAGCCTCCCCGACGCACGCCCGCACCTCCGGGCAGATCTCCCCCTCGTTCGCCCACGTCACGATCCGTTCGTACAACTCGCTCGGCGTCGGGCCGCTGTCGATCGCGTTGGCGAGCGCCATCGCGAAGAGGGCGTTCGCGTCGAGACAGACGCGGTTCGGGTGCGTCAGGCGGGCGTCTTCCCGCGCCCAGCGCGCGACGGTGTCGAGTGGATGACGGGAGCCGAAGATGCCCAGCGGAGCGATGCGCATGAGCGCCCCGTTGGCCTGGCTCTCGCGGCGCGGATCTCCGAGCAGGCCATCGCGGATCGTCAGGCCGCAGTCGAACGGATCCGAGTCGAGCCACTCGCAGTAGGCGCGGTTCGCCGCCTCCGGGTCGTACGTGCCGCGAGCGATCAGCGTGCGCGCCAGCGCGATGGCCATCTCGGAGTCGTCCGTCGGCTGCCCCGCCTGCGTGTCGAACGTGCCCCCGTCCCGGAGGTCGCGGATCCCCTCGGGATGGAGGTCGCGGATGTCCTCGGCCGATTGGAACTCGACGAGGCTGCCGAGCGAATCGCCGGCGATCTGGCCGATGAGGCAGCCGCGGGCGCGGTCGAGCTTCGGGTCCCGGTCACGAGACGTTCCCGGCGGAACGTCGGCCGCCTTCGCGTTCATGCGTCCTCCGTGCGCCGGGCCATCGCCTTCACGAGATCCGAATCCGGTTCGACGAAGATCGTTTGCACGCGGTCCGTGGTCACCGTGCCCGGCGGGGATTTCCGCGGCTTGCGGACGTACTTGCGGCGGGTCCAGATGACCGGGGCCGTGCGGTTGTGGCGGGCGCCGCTGTGAACCGCCGCCGCGGTCGCGGCCTCGAGCAGGTCGCGGCGCGGCGGGTTCTCGTCCCTTCGCCCCCAGCGCAGAATGACGTGCGCGCCCGAGGCCTGAGAGGCATGCAGCCAGATGTCGTCCGGTGCGGAGTGGCGGAAGGTGAGGTCGTCGTTGTCGCGGGGGCCGCGGCCGACCCGGATCTCCAGCCCACCCGAGGACCGGAGCCGTGTGTAGGGTAACCGGAGTTCGGGCCCACCGGCCCGTGTTCCGCCCGCGCGGGTGCGCACCGGCTTCCCGCCGGCCGCGGACCACAGGGCGTCCGACGGGCCGGACTCGGCGAGCCGCTCCAGGTGGGCGTCGAACTCGGCCGCGCGCTCACGGGCCGTCGCGATCGCGGCGGGCAGCCGCTCCAGCGCGCGCTCCCGGCGCCGGGCCTCGTCGAAGAAGGCCTCCGCGTTGGCGATGGCGTCACGGGCGGGGTCCAGCGCGATCTCGTGCGGAGCGCCGTCGAAGTCCGGCAGCGTCACGGCGGAAGCGCCCTTCGGCACCTCGTCCTTGCGGGCGAGGAGGATCTGGCCGAGGAGGCGGGGCTCGTCCGGCGGACCGGCCGCGGCGAGCTGCCGCTCGAGCGCGGCGGCCCGGCGCCGGTGCCGCTTCCGGCGGGCGCGGAGGCGCTTCCGGATCTGCGCGGCTTCGTCTCCGTCGTCGTCGTCGTCGGCCGCGGTAAGGGTCCGGAGGGCGGGGGCGGGGC
>VXMR01000075.1 GCA_009841005.1 Gemmatimonadales bacterium | reverse complement strand
CCGCGGAGGGGGTGTCCGTCGAACTGACCGAGGAAGTGGCGCTCGGCGAGGCGACCGCCACGCTCCGGATCGTCTCCCATGTGGTGGCGGGCGGCCGCCACTTCGGCGCCATCATCGTGCCGGACGGCGCGGCTCCCGAGACGCTGCCGCTGCTCATGTACTCCCACGGCGGCGACAACGGGGTATCGGTCGACGACATCGAGATCGTCACGCTGGCCCTTGGAGAGTTGAGCCGCCGCTTCGTCTACGTGATTCCCTCGTTCCGCAGCGAGCCCCTCCGATACGAGGGCCGGAGTTGGGTGTCGGAGGGTCCCTCGGGTCACTGGGACTACGACGTCGACGACGCGCTCGCGCTCGCGAACGTCGCGTTCGAGACGACGCCGGAAGCCAGTCCCGACGCCATCCACATTATCGGCGGCAGTCGGGGGGCCGGTGTCGCCCTTCTCGCGGGAGCGCGCGACGAGCGGGTGGAGCGCATCGTGGCGTTCTTCGGGCCGACGGACTTCTTCGATGACTGGATCAGGGTCATCGCCTGGAAGACTGCGCTCGACGGCCCCTGGGACCTGCCCGGCCTCATCCACCTCGACTCCACCGTCGTCCAGCCACTCGTCCGGGGCACGCTGTCCTCCCCCGAGGCGCGCCTCGAACTCGTGCGTCGGTCTTCCGTCCTCTTCGCCGCCGATCTTCCCGCCGTCCAGGTGCATCACGGCACGGCGGACTTCGTCGTGCCCGTGAGCCAGGCGGAGTCGCTGATGCGGACAATGACGGCTCTGGGCCGCACGTCTCACGACTTCGAGGCGTTCATCTACGAGGGAGGCGGGCACGATTTCCTCGCTCTGCCCGGAGCCATCCCCCGCGCGGTCGAGTTCATGTCGGAGGTACTGCAGCCGAAAGGAAACCCGTAGCCATGAGAACCCGGATCGCCCACACCATCGAGATCTTCGAAGCCGCGCGCAGACCTCTCTTCACCGTGCTCGACGGGATCTCGCGCGAGGATCTCGACTGGCAGCCCGCGGAGGGGATGCGCGGGATCGGGAAAATCTGTCGCCACATGTACCGCGTGGATGTCTGGTTCCTGAAACAACTCGGCATCACGCCCGTGATCGAAGAAGATGGTCCGGGTCCGGCCGAGGAGATCGCGGCGCGCATGAAAACGATTCAGGATCAGATCGTATCCGAAGTGGACGCGTGCGGGAGCGACGCGGATCTCGTCGCCGAGCGTACGTCTCCGGACGGAAAGATGACCCTGAGGCTGGGGGCCACCGTCCTCCATATCGCCCAGCATTATCTCTACCACCTCGCGCAGATCACGTACCTGCGCCGCATCCGCGACCGGGCATGGTCCGTGCCGCTGGACGAGTGGGAGACGGCCACCCACATCATCGAGGACCGGATTCTGGAGTAGCCGGGATCCGATCCACCGACCCCGAACGGAGAGGCCGGGATGTCCGTCATACCACAGAGACCGCTGGGTTTCGGCGAGATACTGGACGGCGCCATCCAGTTCTACCGGCGCGACTTCGGGCTCTACTTCCTCATCGCCCTCGTGGGCGCCCTCCCGGGGTACGCCATGCTGCTCGCCCTCGGGACGCCCGGTACGGGCCTCGATCCCTCGGGGGCGCCTGCCGTCGGCGAACTCGGATTCGACATGGCGATCCTGTTCGCGGCGGCGGCCCTCTCGTGGGTGGGGACGCTGGCGGTCGCCGTCGCCATGGCCGCCCGTCTGGAGGGCCGTCCGGCTTCGCTGGAGGGCGCGTACCGCGGAGTCCTCCGTCCCTTTCCGAGCGGGGCCGGCGGGTACCTGCTCGCCCTGCTGATCGCGGTCCTCGCGGGCCTGATCGTCATGGTCCCGATCATGGTCGCCGGAGCCGCCGCGTTCGCGACCCTCGACAGTTTCATCGCAGGCGTGACCGTCCTCGGGCTCACGGGCCTCGCGGCCGCGCTCGTCGTGCTGGCGATCTGGTTCCGCACCTCGTTCGCGATCTTTCCGGCCGTGCTCCTGGAAGGGCGAAACGCCGCGGCGGCCGTGCGCCGCTCGCTCAAGCTCGGAAAAGGGGCCTGGCTCCGGATCCTCGGAGTCATGCTCGTCGCCACCATCATCCGCGACGGCCCCTCCTTCGGCATCTTCGCGCTCTTCGGGGGTTTCGAGATGTTCACGTCGCCCACGACGGCGGGCACGCTGAGTCCCGGTCTTCAGGCGGTACAGAACACCCTGGACCTCCTGATCGGATCGCTCACCAAGCCTTTCCTCGTGGCGACCCTGTTCCTCCTCTACCACGATCGGCGGGTGCGTCTGGAAGCCGCTGATCTCGAAACGGCCGCGGCGGCGATGGCAACGGGCGGAGCGTGACTCGACTCGCCGGTCGCGCGGCTTTCCCGGCCGGGCAGGAGCCGTCGCCCGCCGCCGAACCCCTTCCTTCGCCGGACGCGATGTCCGATGCGTTGCGGGAGATCCTCGCCGGATCGGAGTTCGCCTCCCCTGCCCTTCCGGCGCGACGGCGGATCTTCGAATGGATCGCCAACACGCTCTCCGACGCGTGGGATTGGCTGCGACGATTCCTGTTCGAAGAGGGAGGCGGGGTCATGGAGGTGATGGCCGTCCTCGTGGTCCTGGCCGCGCTCGTCGCGCTGGGGGCGGTGGCCCTGCGTCGCGGGCCGCAGTGGGTGCACAGGGTGCGGGGAACGGGGGACGAGGGACCGGAGGACGACGGCGCGCCCGTCTCGGCGCGCGAGTGGTTGGGCCTTGCCCGGACGCGCGCGGGCGAAGGGGAGTTCCGACCGGCGGCGAGCGCGCTGTATCAGGGGTTCCTCCTCACGCTCGACGGGAATGGCGCCGTGGCGTTCCACCCGTCGAAGACGCCCGGCGACTACGCCCTCGAGATGGAAACCGGCGCCGGCCGCAGCTTCATCCGTCATTTTCAGGGACTTTCCTTCGGTCAGGAGACGCCCACCCCCGCCGGTTATGAGGCCCTGGAGGATCTCGCGCGGGACGCGGGGTGCCCGACGCCCGCGTCGAGCGAGGAGGCCGATTCATCGTGAGCGCCGCCGGCAGGTTCAGGACGTTCGCGTGGGTCGGCGCGATCGCGCTGGGGGCGGGACTCGCCGCGTACCTTGCCCGCCCCGCGGGACGCACGGCGCTCGACGTTAAACGGAGTTCCTTCCGGACGACGCCGGACGGCGTGGCCGCGTTCGCTCGCGGGCTCGAACGGTTCGACCGCCCGACCGCGCCCCGGCTCACGCCGCTGGCCGACGCGGATCCGGTCCCGCGGGCGCTCGTGCTGCTCTCGCCCGCCGTCGTCCCGAGCCCGGTGGAGGTACACGCCCTCCTGGAGCGAGTGCGCCGCGGGGGCACCCTCGTGTACGCGCCGCAACTGTCTCCGGCCCTCGCAAGCACGTTACGGATCACGCCGCTGATGGATTCCCTGGGCATCGCGTTCCGCGTGCCCCGGCCGGGCGATCTGGAAGAGCCGGAGTGGGCCCCCCACCCGCTGACCGACGGCTTGCCGGAGCCGGCGCCTCCGCGCCGCGCGCTCCGCCGCATCACGGCCCGGGAACCCCCTCCCGTGCAAGCGCTGCTCACCGTGGGGAGAGACCGGGACCGGAGATGGACGGGCGCCGGCCTCATGGCCCTGGGGGAGGGGCACGTCATCGTCCTCGGCGATGCCGAGCCGCTCTCGAACGGCCGCATCGCCGACGACCCTCTGGCGTTCGTCGTCATGCGGGCCGTGCTCACGCACACGGCGCCCGCCGACACGATCTTCTTCGCCGAGTTCCACCAGGGCATCCGTGGCTACGAGAGCACGGCGAGACGCTGGGCGGGCTTCGTCTTCGGCACGGCCCAGGGGCGAACCCTCCTGCAACTCCTCCTCGCCGCGTTTCTCGCGCTCGCCTGCGCGGGGCTGCGCTTCGGCGCTCCGACGACGGCCGCGGCTCCGCAGGACCGTGAACGCAGGTCTCCGCTCGAACACGTCTCCGCCCTCGGCGACCTGTACGAGAAAGCGCGAGCCCGGCGGACCGCCGCCCTCCTCCTCCTGGCGCGGCTGGCCCGGAGCGTTCGGCGCCCTCCACCGAGGGACGTTGCCGAGGCCCGGGCGCTGATCCGCGAGCTGGAGACCCGGCGGGGAGAGCAGCCCGGCCTGGCCCGGATCCGACGCGGCTTGCGCGCCGATCCGGTGGACCTGACGATGGTCGCCGCCGGAATCGACGACCACCTCGGACGAAGGGCGGAGTCATGACGACGCGCGACGCGGCGCTGCGTCTGCTGGGCGACATCGAGAAGGTGATCCTCGGCCAGGAGACCGTCCTCCGACAGCTGATGATCACCCTTCTTTCCCGTGGCCATGCGCTGCTCGAGGGTGTGCCGGGGACGGCCAAGACGCTCTCCGTCCGTGCCCTCGCCCGCGGCCTGGGGCTTGACTTCGGCCGCGTCCAGTTCACGCCGGATCTCATGCCCACGGATCTCGTCGGCGTGAGCGTGCTGGACGAGACCCAGCGGAACTTCCGCTACCGGCCCGGCCCCGTGTTCACCGACCTGCTCCTGGCCGATGAGATCAACCGCGCGCCGCCCAAGACCCAGGCGGCGCTCCTGGAGGCGATGGAGGAGCGCCAGGTCACCGTCGACGGCGCCACGCGGGCCCTGCCCGCGCCGTTCACGGTCTTCGCGACCCAGAATCCGGTCGAATACGAGGGGACCTATCCACTCCCCGAGGCGCAGGTCGACCGCTTTCTGATGAAAGTCGTGATCGACTATCCGCCGGAAGAGGCGGAGCGGGCGATCCTCGACCGGCATGAGGCGGGGTTCCGGGCGGACGACGAGGCCACCTATCCGATGGGCGAACCGCTGACGCGCGAGGCGCTCCTCGCGGCGCGCGACGCGGTGGACCGCGTCCACATGGACGAGAGGGTCCGGCGCTACGTGACCGGGATCGTGCGGGCCACGCGGCACGACCAGGCGTTCGCGCTGGGGGCGAGTCCCCGCGCGGGCGTGGCCCTCTTCCAGGCCGCGAGAGCGGAGGCGTTTCTCCACGGCCGGGACTTCGTCACGCCGGACGACGTGAAGTCGCTCTCATTCCCCGTGCTCCGGCACCGCGTCGTATTGACCGCCGAGGCGGAGGTCGAAGGACGTTCTTCGGACGACGAACTGCGGGCGCTGCTCGAGACGCTGGAGGCGCCCCGATAATCCGCATCGCGGTGGTCCCCGGCGGGCGGACTCTGTGGCTGCTCGGGCTGACCTCGTTCGTCTTCCTGTATTCGGCGACGGCCGCCCTGGCGACGGACGCCGTCATCCTCCTCCTGGCCTGGATCGACGGCCGGCGTGCGAAGCCTCCGTCGGTCTCCCGCTCGGTGCCGCGCATCGCCGCGCTCGGGGAGGTCACCGAGGTCGGCCTCGACGTGGTCAACCCGACGAAGCGGCGGCTCTCCGTCCTCCTCACGGATGACCTCGATCCATCCCTCTGTCGCCTCCCCGGACGCGACGGAAACGAAGCGTGGGAGGCGGGCGTGCGGCTGGACATCCCTCCCGCTTCGGTCGTACGCGCCCGCTACAGGATGCGGCCGCGCACGCGCGGGTTTCTGGCAATGGGCGCGATACATCTGCGAACGCGCTCGCCGTGGGGATTCGCATGGCGGCGCTCCACCGTGGACGCGGAGCACACGCTGCAGGTGCAGCCCGGGATCCGGAGCCTCCTGCGGGACCGCAGCGGCCACGCGCTCCGGCGCGGCCTTCGCACGGCCGGCTCCCGCCGCAGCCGGCAGTGGGGTGACGGCCGCGAGTTCGAGAGCCTGCGCGACTACGCCGAGGGGGACGACCCGCGCATCGTCGACTGGAAGGCGTCGGCGAAGCGCCGGCGTTTCGTCGTCCGCAACTACGAGGCGGAACGCAGCCAGAACGTCGTCCTCGCCATCGACGCGGGCCGCCACATGCGCGAGCGGCTCGCGGACCGGGAGCGGGTCGATTTCGCGCTGGCGGCGGGCATGATGCTCGCCAACCGCGCGCGAAGCTTCGGGGACCGGGTCGGAACCGTGGTGTTCGACGACCGGATACGGCATCTGTCACCACCCCGCCGGTCGGATCAGGCCGCGCTGGCCCGCATCTTCGCGGGCGTGGAGACCCGGCCGGTCGAGCCCAATTATCCGCTCGCGCTCGCCACGCTGAGCCGGACGTTCCGCAAGCGGTCGCTCGTCATCCTCTTCTGCGATGTGATCGACGAGGCCGTCTCGCAGGCGCTCGTGACCTCGCTCGCCCGCATCGGGCGCGCGCACCTGCCGCTGGCCGTCGCCATCCGCAACCCGGCGCTCGAAGCGGCCGCGACGCGGCCCGCGGTGGATGAGGCCGCGGTTTTCCATCGCGCCGCCGCCGAGGAACTCGTGCAGTCGCGCGCCACGGCGCTTCAGGTCATGCGCCAGTCGGGGATCCTCGTCGTGGACACGCCGCCCGGCGACGCGCTGGTGCGCACCCTGGACAAGTACGTCGAGATCAAGGAGCGGGGGCTGCTCTGACCCGCCCGCGCGGGTCGTCGTCGGAACCGCGGCCCGCGAAACCGAAGTACGCCGTGAGCAGGAGCGCGGTGGCGCCGCCGAAGGCGAATTTCGCTTCGGCCGGAAGTCCGGACGGGGAATAGAATCCCTCCACGAGACCCGCCACGATCAGCAGGAGCACCGCACCGCCGACGAGCGAGAGGAAGGCGCGGCCCCGCTCCCGCAGCGCCTCCCGGCGGGTACGCCGTCCGGGCACGAGGAGCGCCGACCCGAGACCCAGCCCCGCCCCGCCGGCCAGGCAGATGGCGGTGAGTTCCATCACGCCGTGCGGGAAGACGAAAGCGAGAATCACCCCCAGCACGTCGTTGTTCGCATACAGACCGAACCCGGCTCCGAGCATTACTCCGTTGAAGACGAGGATCAGCGCGGTGCCCGCGCCGGCGAGCAGCCCGCCCGCGAACGCGACGAAACTCACGTGCACGTTGTTCGTCACCACGGCAGAGGAAAAAGCCGGCCGCGCGGCGCCGTCGATGTCGATGTACGACGTGTTGATGTCCTGGCGGGCGGTGCTCTCGGCTCTCGCCAGCATCTCCGCCGGCATGATCGCACGCGCACGCGCCGGACGATCGCGGACGGCCGCGTACGAGGCCAGCATGGGACCGAAGAGCAGCAGCGCCGCGAGGAGCACCGGCCGGTGGTGGCGCCGCACCGCCCGCGGCAGTTCGCGCGCAATCCAGCGTCCGAGGGGGACTGCCGCCCTTCCCTTCGCGCGGTACAGGAGGTTGTGTCCGGCCCCCGCCCACCGTTCCACCGCCTCCAGCAGCCCCGGCGAGGCGCCATAGGTTCGCGCGCGCGCCAGGTCCGCCGTCACGCCGCGGTACAGGCGCCCGAACGCGCGCACCTCCGCCTCGCTGAACCGGTCCAGCCCGCCGGCGCGCCCCTTCTCCACCAGGTCGGTGTAGGCGGCCCACGCCTCGCGACGCTCGCGCGCCATCGCCGCGGCCTGCAGGCTCGCCCCGCCCTTGCGCGCCGCGTGTCTCGGGGCTTCGTCGTCGTGCAACCGGACGAGGCGCGTATCGGGAGCCGCCTCGGAGTCCAGGCCGTCCAGACCGTCCCGGCCCACCGCCGCTCGCACCGCATCCCAGACCGAGGCCGCCACGCGGCTCCGGACATCCGGTTCGAGCCCGGCCCGGCGCGCGACGTAACCCGACACCAGCGCGAACTGCTCGATGGAGAGTCGCGGGCGGCCCGCGCGGCCGTCCGTCGGCGCCTCCTCCCCGAACATCTCGCCGCCTCCCGCGTCCCGGACCACGATCGTGCCGGCGACGAGGTCTCCGAGGCGTTGCGCCCGGCGGCTTGCGAGGATCGACGCGGCCCCGGCCATTCCCGCCAACCCTGGCTGCAGATCCACGATCCGGATCAGGTTGCGGAGCACCGACCCCTGGAAGGAGAGCGGCTCCCCGCCGTCGTGCAGCACTCGCAGCCCCAGCGCGCGTTTCCCCGGCGTACGTCCGTCCCACACCGCTTCGAAGAAGAGGAAATACCCCCACACAGCGAAGAAGCCGACGACGTAGAGCACGGCCTGGCCGAGCCCGCCCGTGTACCGGAAAACGAGCGCCACGAGCAGGATTGCCGTCACGATGATGGCCAGATAGAGGGCGAGCGCGGCCGCCCGCGACCCCAGGTCCGCGAGCTGGTACTCGAGCTTGACGTGCTCCGGCGTCTCCAGCGAGACCCGCCGGTGAAGCCCCGCCCGCGTGTCACCCATCAGCCGGGCTTACGTGGTGAACTGCGCCACGATGGAACCGTGAACCGCGCCACCTCCAGGCCGATAAGGAGAGCCGCGACGGAGAAGGCCGCGATCGCGAGGGCCGAAAGCAGAATGCCGATCTCGCCGATCGACCTGGTCCAGTACCATGCGGAAAAGAACGTGGCTCCGAATTGGGCCGCGAAGATTGAACGCTTCGGAATGTTCCCGTACCGGTTCATGCAGAGCCGCCTTGAGCCTCAAAACGTCGTTCTCCTACGCCCAGGCTAAGCGCGTCCTGGCGCCGCGCAAGCGGTCACGGGATCAGAGGTCGCGGCGGCGGAACCGGTCGGTCCGCACGCGTTCGGCGGACCCGGGGGGAGTGGAGGATAGCGTGCCGGTCACGGAAAGTCACTAACGGGCCACCGCCTTTGCCCGATAGTTCACAATATGCTCACAACTTGGCGGTTATCTTGAAAAAATAGCGGGTGATAATTGGTAGTTATCAACCGCTAAACCGCCCGGCGACGACGATAACGGGTCG
>VXMR01000080.1 GCA_009841005.1 Gemmatimonadales bacterium | reverse complement strand
AGGCGGAGGTGGCTCGATGGGCGTACCGACCGGGCCCTCGCCCGAACCGCCACCCCCACAATTGAGGGCGATGCCCATCGCGAACAGCAGGGCTGGCCAACGACCCTTCATTCAAGACCCTCCTGGGCGTACTGCTCCCACGATCCGACCTGAAAAAATGAAACGGCCCGCGTGCCTCAGGCAAGCTCCGTCCCGTCACCGGCGGCCCGCCGTTGCTGCGAAGCCCGATCCGTTCAAGATTCGCCGGCATGCGAACGCTACCCCATATCCGTCCGGTGACACCCATCATCGGTGCCGAGGTCGACGGCGTGGACCTCGCCGCCCTCGATGATGACAGTTTCGAGACCATCCGCGATGCGTTGATGGCGCACTGCGTCCTCTTCTTCCGGGACCAGGACATCTCCATCGAGAGTCAGAAGGCGTTCGGGGCCCGGTTCGGGGAACTCGTCGAGCACCCCAACGAGCCCGGCATTGCGGGACATCCGGAGGTGTTTCGAATCCATGCGGACGAGAACTCGGTGCGGGCGACCGGGGAGCGCTGGCACTCGGACGTATCGTGCGATCCCATGCCGCCGATGGGTTCGATCCTCCGTCTGCATACGGTGCCCGGGAGCGGCGGCGATACGCTGTTCGCAAACATGTACGCCGCCTACGATGCGCTGTCGGGCCGCATGAAGGCGCTGCTCGATGGCCTCACGGCGGTCCACGACGGCGGCCCGTTCTACCGGGAGGTCAACCGGCTCATCGGGCGCGACGACGGGGGCCGCTCCTACCCGACGGCGGAACACCCCATCGTCCGCACGCACCCCGTGACGGGGCGGAAGGCGCTGTTCGTGAACGAGATGTTCACGGTGCGCATCGTGGATCTCCCGCGGGGCGAGAGCATCGGGCTGCTCGACTTCCTCTTCCGGCACGTGCAGCGGCCGGATTTCCACTGCCGCTTCCGGTGGCGGCCGCATTCCGTCGCCTTCTGGGACAACCGCTGCACGCAGCACCACGCGATCTGGGACTACTTCCCCGCCGTGCGCTCCGGCTACCGCGTCACCATCCGCGGCGAACGCCCCATCTAGCAGCGCGGCCGTGGCGGATAGCGGCCGATTGTCGGTTAGGCTACCGTCCAATTGTTGGTTAGAGCGCCGTCCAATTGCTGGTTAGGAGTCCGGATCATGCCGAAGCGCACCCCGATTTCGTTCATCGCGCTCGCTGCGGCGGCGATCGTCGGGGCCTGCGGCGGCACCGATCCCGAACCCTCGCCGGCGGAGACGACGGAGGCGACGGCGCTCGCGATCGTCGGGGCGACCGTCATCGATGGCTCGGGCGTCGAGCCTCTGCCCGACGCGACGGTCGTCGTCCGGGGCGGACGGATCGAGTCCGTGGGACCGTCGGTGGAGATCGAGGTTCCGGCGGACGCCGAGGTCCTCGATGCGGCCGGCAAGTACCTCGTCCCGGGTCTCATCAACGCGCACGGCCATGTGGGCGCGACCCTCGGGCTCGAAGGCGGGCACTACTCTCGGGCCAACGTCCTGCGCCAGCTCGAGCTGTACGCGAGCTACGGGGTGACGACCGTCGTCAGCCTCGGCGGGGACGAACCCGCCGGCGTCGAAGTGCGCGACGAGCAGGACACGCCGTCCCTCCACCGGGCCCGGCTCTACGTGGCGGGTGCGGTGGTGGCCGGGATCACGCCGGGGGCCGCGCTCGAGATGGTGAGCGGAAACGCGGCGATGGGGGTCGACTTCATCAAGATCCGGGTCGACGACAACCTCGGGAGCACGTACAAGATGACGCCGGACGTTTACGAGGCGGTGATCGCCGGGGCGCACGAACTCGGCCTTCCGGTGGCGGCGCACCTCTTCTATCTCGAGGACGCACACGGGCTGCTCGACGTGGACGTGGACTTCATCGTGCACAGCGTCCGCGACCGGGACGTGGACGACGCGCTCGCGGCACGGCTCGTCGAAGCCGACGTCTGCTACTCGCCGACGCTCACACGCGAAGTCTCGACGTTCGTGTACGAGAGCGAGCCCGAGTTCTTCTCCGATCCCTTCTTCCTCGCCTCCGCGGAACCGGCCGTGCTCGAAGCCCTGCGCGCGCCGGAGAGCATGGCGCGCTACCGCGAGAGCGAGTCGGCCCAGCGCTACAAGGAGGCGCTCGCGCAGGCCCAGGAGAACCTCGGCGCGCTGTCCAACGCCGGCGTGACCATCGCCATGGGCACGGACACCGGCCCGCCCGCCCGCTTCCAGGGCTACTTCGAGCACATGGAACTCGCGCTCATGGCGGAGTCGGGCATGTCGCCGATGGAGATCCTCGTCGCCTCCACGGGCGACGCAGCACGCTGCACGGGGCTGGACGGGGTCGGCACGATCGAGGCCGGCAAGTGGGCGGACCTCATTCTCCTCGACGCGGACCCGCTGGAGGGGGTCGAGAACCTGCGCGCGATCGAATCCGTCTGGATCGCCGGCAACGAAGTGCCTTCCGTCTCCGGCTAGCTCCGTTCGCGCAGGTCGACGATCGGAGGAGCGTCCTCGGGGATCGTGTCCGGCTCGACCGCGCGAACTTTCACGCGGAGCCGGGTCGCCTCCCTGAGGCGGGCGGCGAGTTCGTCGAGGTCCGGCGACCGGCTCGGGGTGGCCTCGACGGAGACGGTGAGCACGTCGCGATGGTCCTCCTCCGTGACGGCCCCCTGATAGCGCCGGACGCTCGGCGCGCCCCGGAGCGCCTCCGCCAGTTGCCGCGGATGGACGAACATGCCCCGCACCTTCACGCCCTCGCCGGTCCGGCCCAGGAAACCCGCCAGCCGGAGGGAGGTCCGTCCGCAATTGCACGCTTCCGACCGGAACGTCGACAGGTCGCCGGTGCCGAATCGGACGAGTGGGTAGACCGGGTTGGCGCTCGTGACGACGACTTCCCCCGGTTCGCCGGGCTCGCACGGCTCGCGCGTGCCGGGGTCCAGCACCTCGACGACGACGCCCGGCGCGACGTGCCAGCCGTCCTTCGCTTCGCACTCGTAGCCGATGGCCCCGGCGTCGGCGGTCCCGTAGGCCTGAAAGACGGAGACTCCGTGGCCCTCCTCCAGGAGTCTGCGGAGATCGAGCGGCAGGGGCGCGCCGCTTACGAGCGCACGGCGGAAGGTGGACCGGATACCGTCTTCCCTCCCCCGCTCCAGCAGGGTCAGGAGAAACTGCGGCGTCCCCACGTAGCCGGTGGCGCCGAGTTGCGACGCGAAGCCGGCCTGGGCCGCGCTGTTCCCGACCCCGCCCGCTACGACGACGCACCCCAACGCCCGCAACCCCGCATCCATCATGTGACCGCCCGGGGTCATGTGATACGAGAACGTGTTCAGCACCACGTCGCCGCGCTCGAACCCCGCCGCGCGGAACGCCGGAGCCATGCGCCAGTAGTCCGCCCGCTGGCCTTCCGGGTCGTTGATCGGACCGGGAGACCGGTGGATGCGCCGGAGGACGCCGAGATCCACGCCCAGCATCCCGCCGAAGGGAGGCTGGGCCGCCTGCAGCTCCGGCAGGTCGTCCTTCGCCAGAATCGCCACTTCCCGCAGCCCCGCCACGCCCCGCGGCTCGGGGTGAGCGATCCCGGCCTCCCGGAGGCGGACGCCGGCTTCCCCGCTGCGCTCGAGCGCCAGGCGGACGGCTTCGTCCGCCAGCCTGTCCTGCGCCGCGTCCCAGTCGGGCGGCGCTTCCGCGGCATCCACGGGACGACGCCGCACCGCGCTCACGACAGCCACCGCTTGCGGCGGCGATAGTGCTTCACGTCGCGATAGGAGCGCCGCCCGATTTCGCTCAGACCCAGGTAGAACTCGCGCACGTCCTCGTTCTTCCGGAGCTCCTCCGCAGGACCCTCCAGCACCACGCGGCCCGACTCCATTACGTACCCGTAGTCCGCGACGGAGAGGGCGAGGCGCGCGTTCTGCTCGACGAGCAGGATGGTCGTGCCCTCCCCCTCGTTGATCCGCCGGATGATGCCGAAGATCTCCTCTACGAGAATCGGCGCGAGCCCCAGCGACGGCTCGTCGAGCAGCATGAGCCGCGGGCGGGCCATGAGCGCGCGCCCAAGGGCGAGCATCTGCTGCTCGCCGCCCGACAGGTAGCCCGCCCACTGGCGGCGGCGCTCGGCCAGACGCGGAAAATACCCGTAAACCCGCTCCAGATCCGCCGGCACCCCGGCGCGGTCCCGGCGCGTGTGCGCCCCCGCGAGCAGGTTCTCGTGCACGGTGAGGTGCTCGAACACGTGCCGCCCCTCGACGACCTGGAAGATCCCCCGGCGCACGATGCGATCCGCCGGCAGGCCGTGAATCTCGTGGCCGTCGAAGCGGATCGATCCGTCCGTGACCTCGCCGTCCTCGACCTTGAGCAGGCCCGAAATCGCCTTGAGCGTCGTCGTCTTCCCGGCCCCGTTCGAGCCGAGGAGGGCAATGATGTGGCCTTCCGGCACCTCCACGGAGAGTCCGCGCAGGACGAGGATGACGTCGTCGTAGAGGACCTCGACGCTGTTGAGTTCGAGCAACGCGCTCACGCGCGCCCCCCGGTCACGGGGCGTCCGGTCCCCACGATGGCGCGGTGAGGACTTCCGTCATCGGGGTCCACCTTCCGTCTTCGGCGCGGAAGAGCCGGAGCCCCTTCGAACCGCGGTGGTCGCTCGGCGTGAAGGTGAGCGGCGGGCCGGCCCCCCCCGTGTCGAGCCCGTCGATCGTCTCCAGCGCCCGCTTGATGTTCTCCCCCGTCAATTCCTCGCCCGCATCGAGCACCCGCCGGATTCCCTCGACGAACACCGCCATCGTCCACCACCCCTGCGTATACGCGTTCGTCTTGTCGGCGTAATCCTCGTCCCGGGACTCGAGATAGCCGCGGATGTCCCGGATCCCCGGTACATCGTCGGTGAGCGGCGCCCACGGGATCGCCCCGACCACCCCTTCGGCCGCGTCCGCCGCCAGCCGCCACAGGAGCGCGTTGGCGCACCAGTTCAGGCACACGAAGGTGGCGTCGATCCCCAGTCCGCGCGCGTTGCGCAGGGCGACCGCCGCCGGCGCGGAGGTGTTCTGGAACACCACGTACGTCGCGCCCGACTGGCCGATGCGGGAGAACTCCGCCGTGTAGTCCGTCGCGCCGCGCGGCATCTCGTAGGGCGTGACGTCGACCCCGATCTCCCGCGCGTAGTCCTCGCCCCCCTGTGCCCAGGGCGACAGGCCGAACGGACTCGCGTTGTGCATGAACGCGACCTGCGCGTCCCCTTCGTCGCCGTTCGCCCGGTGGTCCTCCGCGATCCAGCGCAGCACGATCCTGAACTGGTCGCTGTAGCTCGTGGCCACGAGGAAGTTGTAGGGCGATTCGTGCGCGTCGCCGAGCACATGCGAGAGGGAGGCCGACGAGAACGGGATCCGGTCCTCGGTGATCCTGAGCCGCAGGGCCTCCGTGTCGCCCGTCCCCCAGCCCATGAAGATGACGGCGCCCTCCTGCACGAACTGCGTGTAGAGCTGCTCCGCCCGGTCGACCTGGTAGCCGTAGTCCTGGTAGATGAGCCGGACCGGCCGGCCCTGGATGCCGCCCCGCGCGTTGAGCCAGTCGACGTGTCCCCGCACCGCGTCGGCGTAGTCGATCCCCACGTCCGCCGTCGGCCCCGTGAGGTCGAAGATCGCCGCGATCAGTATCTCGTCTTCCGCCCGCTCCTCCGAACCTCCGCACGCGGCGAGCGCGAGAACCGTGGCCAGACATCCCGCGGCGATGCAGGTGAGAGTGGATCGGCTGGAGCGCATGTCCCGAGACCTCTTCGTGTTCGTGAAGTTTCCCGACTTCGGAGCGATCAGCGGCCTTCTCCGCGGCGGTACGCGAAAGGCCACACGTAGAAGTAGTCTTTCACGTTGCGCCACAGTTTGGACAGACCTTCGGGCTCGAAGACGAGGAAGAGGATGATGACGATCCCGAACACCGCCTGCTGCACGCTCGGCAGGAGGGCCGCGACCGCGGGCGCCGACTCCTGCAGTTCCCGCCCCACCGTCCCGATCATCGCGGGAAGGAGGGTGATGAGCGCCGCCCCGAACAGGGAACCGCGGATCGTCCCCAGGCCTCCGACGATGATCATCGCCAGGTAGAGGATGCTGGTCTCGAAGGTGAAGCGCTCCCACGAGATGATGTTGCGGTAGTACGCAGTGAGCGCGCCGGCGAGCCCCACGAAGAACGACGAGGTCGCGAAGGCCAGGAGCTTGGTCCCGAACACGTTCACCCCGATGACGCTCGCCGCGATGTCCTGGTCGCGCACGGCGACGAAGGAGCGGCCGATGCGCGAGCGGAAGAGGTTCGCCGTGAAGAGCGCCGTGCCCCCCGCGAGGATGATGCCGAGCCAGTAGAATCCGAAGTCCGTGTTCAGCCGCTGCCCGAAGAGCTGCGGGGCCGGGACGACGACCGCTTCGACCCCTCCCGTGAGCGCCGTCCAGTGCGTGACGACCCACTCCACGATTTCCTGGGCGGCCAGCGTCGAGATCGCGAGGTAGAGCCCCTTCAGCCGCAACGAGGGGAGGCCGAAGAAGACGCCCACCGCCGCCGTCGCGAAGCACGCGGCCACGATGCTCACGCCCCACGGCAGCCCCAGCCTGAGCGTGAGCAGCGCGGACGTGTACGCCCCGACGGCCATGAAGGCGCCCTGCCCCAGCGAGACCTGCCCCGTGTAGCCGACGAGGATGTTCAGCCCCAGCGCGCCGATCGTGGCGATCGCGATCTGGTTCGCGAGATTGAGCCAGTACGGCGACGCGAGGAAGGGGAAGGCGAGGAGCGCGCACATGAACAGCCCGAGCCGCACGCGCTCCGCCGGCACGCGCCGGAGCCCGATATCGGTTCGGTAGTTCGTGTGAAAGACGCCGCTCTCCAGGAGATCCTCCCTGTTACCTGTCCGCTGCCTGTCCGCGCGCGCCTAAACGCGCTCGATGATTTCCCTCCCGAAGAGTCCGTACGGGCGCACCATGAGGACGATGATCAGCACGACGTACGGGACGATGAGGTTGAGGCCGTGGCCGATGTAGCCGCCCGCATAGAATTCAAGCAGTCCGATGATCGCGCCCCCGACGACCGCTCCGCGGATCGAGTCGAGTCCGCCCAGGATCACGACGGGAAAGACGCGCAGGCCGATCTGCGCGACGTTCGGGGTCACGCCCACGATGTTGCCGAGCATGATCCCCCCGATGGCTGCCGTCACCGCCGCCAGCGCCCACGCGGTCGCGAACACCCGCGGGATGCTGATCCCCATGCTGAGGGCGGCCTGCTGATCGTCGGCGATGGCCCGCATCGCGATGCCGCTCCGCGTGTGCCGGAAGAAGAGCGCGAGTCCGCCGAGCAGTGCGAGCGCCAGCGGAATCGCCACCAGGCGGTCCGTGCTCACCACGGCGGATCCCAGCATCACCTGGCCCTCGGGAAGGAAGGGCGGGAAGGTGCGCGGCTGCGGCCCCCAGATCCCGTGCACGACCGCGCGCAGGACGCTCGAGAGGCCGATCGTGACCATGATCATCGAGATGATGGGCTCGCCGATCAGCGGCCGGAGCACGGTGCGCTCGACCGCGAGGCCGATGCCCGCCGCCACGAGCATCGTGAGCAGGACGCCGGCCGTCCACGGGAGACCGACCTGGACGAGGAAGAAGAAGACGAGATAGGTCCCGAACAGGAGGAGGTCCCCCTGCGCGAAGTTGATGACGTCGCTCGCCTTGTAAATCACGACGAAGCCCACCGCCGCGAGCGCGTAGATCATCCCCGTGCCCAGGCCCGCCACCGTGAGTTGCAGGAACTGGTCCACGGTCACTCCGCTCCGTCGAGTGCGGCGAGTTCATCGAGCCGCGCGATCCGCAGATCGTGCGTTACGCTGGCGGTGCGGCCGTCCTGGTAGGTGATCTCCATCTCCACCGCCACGGAATCGTCCTCCCCGTACAGCGCCTCGATCAGGGGCTCGAAGCGCTCGGCGACGAAGCGCCGGCGCACCTTCCGGGTCCGCGTGAGTTCGGCGTCGTCTGCGTGCAGCTCCTTGTGCAGCAGGAGGAAGCGCCGCACGCGGGCCGCCTCGGGGACATCCCCGTTCACCGACTCGACGTGCGTCCGCACCAGGTCGTAGACCTCGGGTTTCTGCGACAGGTCGGTGAACGTCGTGTACGCGAGCTGGCGCCGCTCCGCCCACTGCCCCGCGTTCTCGAAGTCGATCGCGATGATCCCCGCCACGTACGGGTGCTCTCCGCCGAAGACCACCGCCTCGCTCACGTAGGGACTGAACTTGAGCAGGTTCTCGATGAACTGGGGCGAGAAGGTCGTCCCGTCCGCGAGCGACATCACGTCTTTCAGCCGGTCGACGACGACGAGGTGGCCCTCATCGTCGAAGTACCCCGCGTCGCCCGAGTGCAGCCAGCCGTCCACCAGCGTCTCGCCCGTCGCCTCCGGGTTCTCGAAGTACCCCTGAAAGACGGCCGGACCCCGGGTGAGGATCTCTCCATCGCCCGCCACCCGGACCTCCATCCCGGGCAGCGGCTCCCCGACGGTCTGGTAGCGGATGTCCCCGTCCCGGTGCAGCACCGAGATCCCGGCGACCTCCGTCTGCCCGTAGATCTGCTTCAGGTTCACGCCGAGCGCGTGGAAGAAACGGAACACGTCCGGCCCGAGCGCGGCCCCGCCCGTGTAGGCGTCGCGCAGGTGTCGCAGGCCGAGCTGGTTCTTGATCGGACGCATCGCGACCATCTCCGCGATCCCGCGCCGGAGGCGCCGCCAGCCGTCCGCCACCCGCCCCTCGAACGCGTCGTCCGCCGCCGGTCGGGTATACACA
>VXMR01000073.1 GCA_009841005.1 Gemmatimonadales bacterium | reverse complement strand
AGTCCATGAAGGAGGCGTTGCTCGTCCCGCCGAACTCGTCGAACACGAGTTCCTCGTAGAAGGCGTTCCCGATCCCTGCCGCGACGCCGCCGTGGATCTGGCCTTCCACGATCGTCGGGTTGATCACCGTCCCGCAGTCGTGTACGACGATGTAACGCAGGATCTCGACCATCGCCGTCTCGGGGTCCACGGCGACGACAAGGGCATGCGTCCCGTTCGCCGTCGTCCCGTACGGCGGGCCGAAGTACGAGGTCGCCTCCAGCCCCGGCTCGGTCCCCGGCTCCACGGCTCCCCGCAGCGGGTTGGCGCTCGCCGCGAGCGCGCCGAGATCGACGGAGAGGTCCGGGGCGCCCCGTACGCGGGCGGCCCCTTCGGCGAGTTCGAGGTCATCGGGGTCGACCTCGAGCGCCTCCGCAGCGTGTTTCAGGATCTTCTCGCGCACGGAGAGCGCCGCGGCGTGGATCGCGTTGCCGGCCACGACCGCGCCTCGGCTCGCGAAGGTGCCCGTCCCCCAGTGGAAGTCGCTCGTGTCCCCGGTCACCACCCGCACGTCGGACGGCTTCACCCCGACGGCGTCGGCCACGATCTGTGCGAAGGAGGTGAAGTGTCCCTGACCCTGCGTCCCCACGCCGGTCGCGAGGCGGACCGTGCCGCCGGGCTCGACCGTGATCCGGGCCCCCTCGTAGGGGCCGATCCCCGTCCCCTCCACGTAGTTGACGACGCCGACGCCGACCGACCGCCCGTCCCCCTGCATCCGTTCGCCATCCCGCGGGAACGTCTCGTGGCCGACGAGGCGGACGGCCTCCTCCAGCGTCGCCTCGTAACTCCCGCTGTCGTAGCGGAGCGGGGCGAAGTCCTGGTACATGATCTCGTGGTTGTACGGGAACTCGTCCGAACCGATCACGTTGCGGCGGCGGAGCTCGACCGGATCGAGGCCGAGGCCGCGCGCCGCGAGATCGAGCAGGCGCTCCATGACGAACACGCCGTGCTGCCGGCCCGCCCCGCGCACGGGCGTCACAATCGGCTTGTTCGTGAAGGCGACCCGGAACTCGCTCTCGTAGCTCGGCACCCGGTAGGGCCCGAGAAGCGTGCACTGGGTGTTGATGGGGATCGTGAGACCGTACGGGTCGTACGCCCCCGAGTCGTGGATGAAGATGTCGCGGACGCCCAGGATCCGGCCCTCGCGCGTCACCGCGATCTCCGCCTCGTGCAGTTGCCCCCGCTCCTGGGTGGTGGCGAAGAAGTTCTCGTACCGGTCCTCGACCCACTTCACGGGCCGCCCCAGCCGGATCGAGGCCCAGGGGACGAGGATCTCCTCCGCGTAGAACATGATCTTCGGGCCGAAACCGCCGCCCACGAAGGGGGCGATGAACCGGACCTGCGACTCCGACAGGCCGAGGGCGGCGGCGACGACGTTGCGCACGGGAATGGGGGCCTGCGTCGTGTCCCACACCTCCAGCCGGTCGGCCCGCGCGTCCCACTCCGCCACGACGGCCCGGTTCTCGATCGCGCCGCCGATCCCGCGGTCGTAGGAGAAGCGGCGCTCCAGGACGAGATCGGCCCGGGCGCGGGCGGCGGCATAGTTCCCTTTCGTCTGTCGGACGTACGCGGCGAGGTTCGACGGGAGGTCGTCGTGGATCCGCGGGGCGTCGTCATCGAGCGCCCGCCCGAGATCCACGACGGGATCGAACGGTTCGATGTCCGCCTCCACGAGTTGGGCCGCATCCTCGGCCACGTAGCGGCTGTCCGCGACGATCATGGCCAGCGCCTCCCCCTGATGCCGGATTCGCTCGCGGACGAGGGGGAGCGCCGTGCGGGCGTGGAACACCAGGCCTTCGAGCGGCGGCGGAGGCACGAGCACCGCGCCGGGCCGGAGGAGCGGACCGAGGTCGGCGGCCGTGAAGACGGCGTGGACCCCGGGGTGCCTCCGCGCGCTTTCGACATCGAGCCGGCGGAGCCGCCCGGCCGGCAGGTCGCTCCGCACGAAGGCGACGTGCAGCGCGCCCGGCGGTTCGACGTCCTCGACGAACTGCGCGCGGCCGGCCAGCAGGCGCGCGTCCTCGTTGCGCGGCACCCGCGCCCCGACCCACGTCCCGCCCGCCCGGCTCAAGGCTCGTCCCCTTCGTCGGCGCCGGCACCGTCCGCCGCGAGGCGCTCGGCGGCGAGCGCTACGCCCTCGACGATGTTGTGGTAGCCCGTGCAGCGGCACAGGTGCCCGGACACCGCTTCGCGGATCTCCTCACGCGAAGGCGCCGGGTTCTCACGCAGGAAGGCCTCCGCCGTCATCAGGATCCCCGGCGTGCAGAAGCCGCACTGCAGGCCGTGCGCCTCGTGAAGCGCCTGCTGGACCGGGTGCAGCTGTTCGACGGAGATCGCTTCCCCGGGCGCCGTCGCAGCGAGCCCCTCGACGGTCGTCACCTCGTGCCCGTCGATCTGTACCGCGAACATCAGGCAGGCCCGGACCGGTTCCCCGTCCAGTTGCACGGTGCATGCCCCGCACACCCCGTGCTCGCACCCCACGTGCGTCCCCGTGAGCCCGACCTCCGAGCGCAGGAAGTCCGACAGGAGGAGCCGCGGCTCCACTTCCCCGGACCACGCCACGCCGTTGATCCGGGCGGATATTCGTACGGAGATCAACGCTGCTACGGGACGAGTTCCTGGCGGGGCTGGAGCTTCACGGCCCACAGCCCGCTGAAGTACTCCGCGAAGAAGAGGTTCCCTTTGTGGATCTGCGGTCCCCAGGTGAAGGGCGCGTTCGCGACCACGCCGTCCGGATCGTACGCCATGTAGCGCGCGATCTCCCGGCCCTGCTCTCCCAGGTTCCCCTTCAGTTCCCCGGAGATGTCGAGGACGCGCAGCCCGCCGTTGTAGAACGCCGCGTAGAGCTTGTCGTCCTCGATCCACATATTGTGAGAGCCCGCCTCGGGGATCTCGTAGCGCGCGACCTCCTCGGGATTGTCGGGATCCGTGAAGTCCACCACGTGGATGTATCCGGACATGAACTGCGGCGTGCGCTCGGGATCCTGCCCGTCGAAGCCGGGCCGCCCCGCCTCGTCTCCCATGAATACGTAGAAGCGCCCCGTCGGACTCCGGTACGGGAACGCCGCGTGCGTCCGGCCGCCGATGTCGCGGAAGCGCGCGATCTCCACGGGGTTGGACGGAGACCCGCTGCGGTCGCCGCCTCCCACGTCGATGAGCACGACCCCGTCGCCCCAGTTCGAGGTGTAGGCGATCCCGTCCACGATCCAGATGTCGTGGATCGCGTGCCCCGGCGTGTCGAGTTCGAAGCGGCCCACGCGGTGCGGGCCGGCCGGATCCTCGATGTTGATTACGTCGAAGCGGCGCCCGTTGTTCACCGCGTATACGTGATCCTCGTGGATGAAGAGGTTGTGCACGCCGCCCGTGAGTTCGTCGTCGAACACGGAGATCGTCGTCACGTCCCGCGGGTTCCGGCAGTTGAGGATGACGATCCCGTTGCGGCGATTCGAGGCGCCCTCGCGCGAGATCACACAGATCTCCCCGTCCTCGCTCACCTTCACGTCGTTCGTCGTGCGCGCATCCACCACGACGGAATCCGTGAGGACGGGGCTCGCCGGATCCGTCACGTCCCAGAAGTATACGGCCCCGGCCGCCGCGTGCGTGCCGGTGATCGCGTAGTCGCGCCCGTCGACGCCCTCCCACACCCACAGGTCCGACGTGCGCTCGTTGTTCACCTGTCCCTGCCCCACGAACGTCACTTCCTGCGAGGCGTGTCGCGCATGGATTTCAAGCGAGGTGCGCGCGGCGCGGCCCGGCACGTTGGCGACAATCGTGTAGACGCCGGGGAAGTACGCCACGAACCGGCCCCGTTCATCGATCTCCGCCGGGGGGATGTCCGCGGTCGCCTCGATCGCGGGATCCGACATCACGGTCCAGGTGACCGGCAGGTCGGCCACGGCGCCGCCCATCGCATCCTCGACCATCGCCTCGAAACGCACCACGTCGCCCGTCCGCGCCCGTTCCGCGCTTCCCGACACCGTCAGGCGCGCGGCGGGGTTCTCCCTGATTTCGTAGGCAACGTCCGCGGAGATGCCCTCCGCTTCCGCCCGCAGCACGACCGACCCCGGCGCGTGCGCCGTGAGAATGCCGAAGCGGTCCACGGTTGCGACGCCCTCGTCGGAGGTGGACCAGCGAAGCTCGCCGTCACGCTCGTCCTCGGCCGTGTCGAGCAGCCTGGCCCGGTGACGCGTCGCGACGCCGACATACGTCGAACCGCCCGAAGGCTTCACATCGATCCGGTCCAGCGGGGGGTAGGCCACGCTCACCATGGCCTCGCCGCGCAGGCCGCGCGCCGTCGCGACGATGGCGGAGATGAGAAACTCGCCGCCCTTCACTGCTCTCACCCGGCCGGTCGCGCGGTCCACGTCGATGCTTTGCCGCGCGCTCCCGCTCCGTCCGTCGGCGAAGGCGGGGAAGAAGAGGACCTGGGCGTCGATCACATTGCCTTCCGCATCCAGAACGCGGGCTTCCAGCATGGCCTCCTCTCCCACCTCGAGCGACAGGGCACCCGGCACGACCTCGACCGACACCGCCTCCTGCGCGGCAGCGGGAGCGCCGGTGGTCGAACCGAGAAGAACGAGAAGCGCGAGACGGGGGAAAATCGCCGGGTTGCGGTACATCATCGCTCCACCTTTGCCGTCGGAGTCCTTGCGTCGCGAGCGGTTGCAAGATGTCCGCCAAACAAGGGACGCCGCAAACAAGGTTGAGCTAGACAGCCTGGGCGATCGCTCCAAGTGCACGCTGGCGCTGCTTGGCGCCATCGTCGAGCACATCTTCCTTCGCTGCCATGATCGCGCCACGCACCAGATCACTCTTGGTGGCGCCCTCCGTAGCGACGGCGACCTCGCGCAACCAGGCAAGAAGCTCCGGCTGAACTCTCAAACGCAGATTCTTCCGGCACTTTCCCGTCGCCAATCGGCTATTGGAGAGCGCACACAGCCAACGCACCATATCGGCGTCGGAGGAGGCCAGGGTCAGGTAGTATCGAATAACCGCAGGAGCGAACTGCTTGGGCGCCGCGCGATAGTGGTCGGCAACAAGGTGAAGTACGTCGTCGAGTTCCCTGGGCATCCGGACGCTCATCACCTTCTCCTTCGTGGCGTCCCTTGCCGCTTTGAGTTTCGGCGTCGACTGGGCGGGCACCGTTAGAACTTCTCCGGTTTCGGCGTCCACGCCGACAAGAACGTCCCTGACCGTGGCGTTCGACTTCTCGAGTTCGACCGTTCGGTACTCGTAAACGATCTCGACGCGCCCGCGCTCCGGGGCCAGAGCGTATCCGCGGTCTCCCTCCCGCAAGATTTTCATGTCAGCCCCCTGCTCGATGAACGCTTATGAACATTGCCTTCCGGTCGTCCCGGTCGATCTCAACGAAGTACACCTTGATGTACCACCGTTCCCCGGGCACGGTTGGCGTAAACGTGTGCACCACCACGGATTGCGCCCAGTGGTGGGGCGATTCCCGGTAGTCTTCATCAGTGAACGTACTACGTTCGCAGTACGAAACCAAGAGGGCCTGCGGCGCACGCCACAAGCAGAGGAAGAAGCGAGATCAAGAGTGCGACGTACCTGCAGTCCTGGCGTCAGAAGAAACGAAGGACCTGGCCGGTCGCCCGTGTTCGTACGACGGCCTCGCAGCCGAGGTCACCCGGGTCGCCGAGTCAGTTCCCCCTTGGTCCGGCACACCTCTCGCCGGTAGACGCCCGCGCTCCCGGCTACGGAGCAGGTTCAGTAGCTGTGGGTGTGGACGCCCTGCACGGCTCGGCCGGAGGGGTCGGCCATGCCGGCGAAGGAGGGGTCCCAGGCGATCGCGGCGGGCGTGCTGCACGCGATGCTCGGACCCTCCGGGACGCAGCGCACGGCGGGCTCGCCGGGGAAGTGCGACGTGAAGATCGAGCGGTAGAGGTACGCTTCCTTCGTGAGCGGCGTGTTCGTGGGGAACCTCGCCGCCGCGCGGGCGAGCTGTCCGTCGCTGATCTCACCCTCGGCGGTCTCCTTCAGGCTGTCGATCCAGGAATAGCCCACGCCGTCGGAGAACTGTTCCTTCTGCCGCCAGAGGATCTCGTCCGGGAGGAGTCCCTCGAACGCCTCGCGCAGGATGTGCTTCTCCATGCGCCCGTCCGCCGGCCGCTTCGACTCGGGGTCGAGCGCCATCGCGACGTCGAGGAACTCGCGGTCGAGGAAGGGGACCCGCGCCTCGACGCCCCACGCCGCCATCGACTTGTTCGCCCGCAGGCAGTCGTACTTGTGGAGCTGGTCGAGCTTGCGGACGGTCTCCTCGTGGAACGCCCGCGCGTCGGGAGCCTTGTGGAAGTAGAGGTAGCCCCCGAACACCTCGTCCGCGCCCTCCCCCGAGAGCACCATCTTGATCCCCATCGCCTTGATGCGGCGTGCCATGAGATACATCGGCGTGGAGGCCCGCACCGTCGTCACGTCGAACGTCTCCAGGTGCCGGATCACGTCGGAGACCGCGTCGAGTCCCTCCTGCAGCGTGTAGACGATCTCGTGGTGCACGGTGCCGATCGCGTCCGCCGCGGCGCGCGCCGCCTCCAGATCCGGGGCCCCCTCGAGTCCGATCGCGAAGGAATGGAGCCGAGGCCACCACGCCTCTTCCGTGTCGTCCGACTCGACCCGGCGGCGGGAGAACTTCATCGCCAGCGCCGAGATGATCGACGAGTCCAGGCCGCCCGAGAGGAGCACGCCGTACGGCACGTCCGACATGAGCTGCCGGTGGACGGCCTGCTCGAGCGAGTCCCGCACGAGGGCGGGGTCCGTCGGCCCCTCCGCCACGGCCTCGTATTCCCGCCACCCCGGCCGGTAGTACGGAACGGGCCGGCCATCGCCCTCGCGGCTATCGAGCATGTGGCCCGGCGGGAAGTCGTGGATCTCCGGACAGGTGTCGATGAGCGCCTTCATCTCGGAGGCCACGTAAAAGCGCCCCTCCGCGTCGCGACCGGTGTAGAGCGGCATCACGCCAATGGGGTCGCGCGCGATCAGGTAGCGGTCGCGCGCCTCGTCGTAGAGGGCGAAGGCGAAGATTCCGCTCAGCTCGTTGAGCCACTCCGCGGGGTCGTCGGGCCGCCCGTCGTACAGCGCGAGGATGACCTCGCAGTCGGAGCGCGTGCGGAACGGATAGCCGCGCACCGCGCCCCGCTCCAGCTCCGCGTGGTTGTAGATCTCACCGTTGACCGCGAGCACCGTCGTGCGGTCGGAGCCGAACAGGGGCTGAGCCCCGCTCTCGACGTCGACGATGGAGAGCCGCTCGTGGGCAAGGATCGCCCGCTCGCCCGAGTAGATCCCGCTCCAGTCCGGCCCGCGGTGTCGCTGGCGTCGCGAAAGGTCGAGCGCCCGGCGGCGGAGGCCCGCCGCGCCGGGTTCGATCTCGAAGATGCCGAGGACGGAACACATGGCCGAAAGCGCCCGCCCTCAGCTTGAGGGGGGCGCGCCGGCCCGGCGGTCGGACGGGCTGCTAGGGGACAAGTCGTTCTGTCCGCGGCTTCACGAGAAACAGTCCCTCGCGCCGGCTCGAGAGGATGATCGTCCCGCTCTCGAAGTACGGATAGACGCTCCACGTCCCGTCGAAGCCGGCCGCGTCCTCGCTCCAGGGCGTGGTGTCGAAGCTTCCTGCCTCCGTCGGGTTCTCGGGGTCGCTGATGTCGAGCACGCGCAGCCCCGCCCGATTGTTCGACATGTAGAGGCGGTCGCCGCGCACGTAGAGGTTGTGGTCCGTGACGCTCGTCGCGCTGTAGTACTCGCGGACGAGGAGGGGATCGTCGAGGTCGCGCAGATCCCACACGAGGGTCCGGGTCCGGTCCACCTGCCCGCTCACCTCGTCGAGTTCGTCGTTGGAGTAGAAGTAGGCGTGATCCTCCGTGAGCCAGCCCTGGTGCGCGTAGGCCACGTTCGGGTACTCCGCCCGCGCCACCGCGACCGGATTCGATTTGTCCGTGACATCCGCGATCGAGATCGCCGTTTCGTTCGCGTTCACGCAGATCTCGCGGCCCGCATAGTCTTCATCCGGTCCGTGGTAGACGACGCACTGGGTGTCGTGCGAGTTCCCGGTGTTGCGGCGACCGGTGTTCGGATGGGCGAAACAGCCGACGAACATAGGATTGAGCGGGTCGTTGATGTCGACGATGTGCGATCCGCCGCCACACGTCTCACCGCCGCCGGATGCGCCCACCAGGTAGGCGAAGCCCGTCTCCTCATTGATCGCGACGTTGTGGACGGAGGCGACGCCTTCGTACAGCGCGGTGGGCTCGAACTCTTGCGGCTCCGTGACGTCGCGCAGCTGTGTGAGGTCGAAAATCTGCATCCCGTGCTGTCCCGCCCCGTCGGCGACGACGAACATGTGGTCCATGAACACCTTCATGTCGCGCCACGTGTTGGACCGGCTCCCCGGCGTCTTGGCGAAGTTGCCGAGATACCGCGGGTTGAACGGATCCGTGACGTCGACGAACGCGATGCCGTCCATGCGGCCCACGAGCGCGTATTCCATCCCCGTCAAAGGATCGGTCCAGCCCCACACGTCGTTGAGGCGGATGCCGCGGGGGGCGCCGAGTTCTTCCCGCGGGATGAAGGAGAGGAGGTCCACGCGGTCGCAGTCGAAGCCCTCGGCGAGCCCCTCCTCGCAATCGATCTGGCCACCCGAGATCGAGGAAAGCCCGACCTGCTCGCTCACGAGCCGGACCAACCCGCTTGACCGGACATCCATGAGCACGGCGGACCCGGCTCCGAAGTCGTCCGCGGGCAGACCCGCGACCACGTGGCGGCTCCCCGCAGCCACCACGCGTCCCACCTGGACCGGTTCCCGACCCGGCATGTCGAACCCGGTTTCAACGGTCCAGCCGTCCTCGGAGCGTTCAAGCCGATACACGAGACCCGTGCCGGCGGCCAGGGGCGCGCCGACCCACGCGACATCGCCGTCCACGGCGAGCGCGGCGCCGAACGCGGTGGGGGCCTCGTTGTCCGGCGCCACGGTCCCTGCGGGCTGCCATTCCCCATCGGCGTTTCTCGCGAATCGGTGGATGGCGCCGAGCCCGGCGTCCTGACCGGCCGCGCCGACCAGCGCCTCGCCGCCGGCGAACGCGACCGCCGACCCGAAGGCGCGACCGCCCTCGCCGTCATCGCCGCCGAGCTGCGCGACGCGCTGCCAGCCCGCGCCCGCCTCGAAGCCGAAGAGGTACGCCTCGCGCTAGTCGGCGCGCCGCTCGTCGACG
>VXMR01000133.1 GCA_009841005.1 Gemmatimonadales bacterium | reverse complement strand
GTGGATGACAGCGCGCAGCGCGAAGCTGCTGCTGCCCGGCTCTGCGATCAGGCGATGGCGGCCATGGAGGAGGGCGATTACGCGACCGCGCGCCGATTGCTCGAGCAGGCCGTAAGCGATTATCCAGGCACGACGTGCGCGGAGTCCGCGCCCGCGGATATCGAGCGCGCCATGGCGGGCGAGGCGATCGTTGCGCGGATTCACTTCGACTACAACGAATCCGCCATCACCGACGCGGCTGCCGCGATTCTGCAGAGCAAGGCGGACGCGCTGCGGGATCGGTCCGGCATCCGCCTCCGGGTCGAGGGCCATTGCGACGAGCGGGGCTCCCTGGAGTACAACCAGGCGCTCGGCCTGAGAAGGGCCCAGGCGGCGGTCGACTATCTCTCCAACCTGGGGCTCGATGCCAGCCGCTTCGATGTCGTGACGTTCGGGGAGGAGATGCCGCTGGCCCGGGGGAGCAACGAGTCGGCGTGGCGGCAGAACCGTCGCGGTGAGTTCGTCATCACGGACGGAGACATCTAAATGCGGAATGCGGCGGTCGCCGTGCTGTTGGGCGTTGCGGCCGCCGCCTGCGCGTCCCGGGGCGATGTCGAGACGTTGGGGGACGCCCTGCAGGACGACATCGCAGTTCTCGCCGAGGGTCAGCGCCAGCTGGCGGACGCGGTTCAGGCGGATCTCGAATCGATCGAGAGTTCGAGCCAACGCCGGGAGACGACGGGCCGCAGTGAACTCGACCGGCGGATCCAGCGGATCGAGGGTCTCTTCGAGCAGCTCATAGAGATGTCCGCCCAGAACAACCAGTTGCTCAACGACATCTACGAGAATCAGCGTCGCCAGGGGACCCCCTCGCCGATGGGCTTCCCGGGATCGGCGGGCGCGGGCCCGCCCGCCGCGGGTCCGGTCGGCGCCGAGTCAAACCCCGACGCCTCCGCCGCATCCGGGTCGGACGAGGCGTCCCAGTTCTACGCGTTGGCGCTCGACATGTACCAGCGCGGCAACATCGAGACCGCACGCGACGCCTTCCGCGATTTCCTCGCCGTCTACGGCGGCCATGAATTCGCGCCCGATGCCCAGTACTGGGTGGCGCGCACCTATGAGGACGCGGAGGATCCCGGCAGTGCGCTCGAGGAGTACCGTCGGCTTACGGAACTCTATCCGGATTCGAGCCGGGCTCCCGCGGCGCTATTCCGCCGAGGGATGATCGAAGCGGGACGGGGCAACACTGCGGTGGCGAGGCGGTTGTTCGCCCAGATCGAGAGCGGCTATCCGAACAGTCCCGAGGCGCCGGAGGCCCGCCGGGAACGCGAGAGGCTGGGCGGCTAGTGTGGTGTCGCAGAGATCCGCGAGCCACCGAGAGCGTCGAGGCGCCGGATCCTGCAAGGCGCTCCGACGAGTAATAGCAGAGCTATTGCGAGGAGGAGCAACGCCGCAGGGGCGGATGCATCGGCGCTCGAATGGCCGTGGGATTTCTGCGACACCACACTAGTCCGGTGACGGCAGGCTACCGTGCAGTGTCCCCGCTGTAACCATCCGGAGGCGCGGGTCGTCGACTCCCGCACGAGTCGCGGCGGCCGGGTCATCCGCCGCCGGCGCGAGTGCCTCTCCTGCGGCGAACGCTTCACGACCTACGAACAGGCCGAGGAAGAGCCTCTGCTCGTCATGAAGAAGGACGGTGGCTCGGAGACCTACGACCGCGGGAAGCTCCTCGCCTCCATCCGCGTGGCCTGCGCGAAGCGACCCGTGTCGAACCACGATATCGAGCTTCTCGTGGATGAAGTCGAAGGCCAGATGGCGGCCGAGGACCTGCGGGACATCGCGAGCCTGCGGCTGGGAGAACTCGTCATGGAACGGCTCCGCGCGCTGGACCAGGTTGCGTACGTGCGCTTCGCCAGCGTGTATCGGAACTTCCAGGACACCACGGAGTTCATGGAAGAAGTGCGACAACTCGGACAACTGCTCCGACGCGCCGGGCACAGCGCGGCCGGGCAGGTCGATCTGTTCTCGGCAGGAGGCGACCAGGGCCGATGAGGCTGCGGCGACAGACCCAGGGTGCGATCAATCAGGCGGAGATGCCCTTCCTGGATCACCTGGATGAGCTTCGCACCCGCCTGATCCGGGCGCTCCTCGCGCTCCTGGTCGGCATGGTCATCGGGCTCGTGGCCGTCACGCAGCTGGACGTGCTCGGCATCGTCCAGCGGCCGATCGCGGATCTCCTCCCGGGCGAGGCGCTGAACTACTCCAGTGTGACGACGCCGTTCATCACCATCCTCAAGCTCGGCTTCATCGTGGGCCTCATCGCGGCCTTCCCCTACCTCGCCTGGCAGGCCTGGGGTTTCCTCTCGCCGGCCCTGTACGAAAGCGAGCGCAGGTTCGCCATCCCGGCGATCGCCTCCGGAACCATCCTCTTCATCGCCGGCATCTCCATGGCGTACTTCCTGGTCCTGCCGCTCGGGCTCAGGATCCTGCTCAATTTCTTCACCTTCGACCAGCTCAATCCCGTCATCATGATCAACGAGTATCTGACCTTCGCGGTCCGGTTGATCCTGGCGTTCGGGCTCATCTTCGAGTTGCCGGTGGCGCTCGTCTTCCTGTCGCTGCTCGGGATCGTGACGCCGGAGGGGCTCGCGAAGTACCGGCGTCACGCGATCGTCGTGATGGCTGTGGTCTCGGCCTTCCTCACGCCCGCCGACCCGTACACGATGCTCGCGATGATGCTGCCGATGATGTTTCTCTACGAGGTGTCCGTGATCATGACCCGCGTGCTCCGGCGGCGCCGGGAGGAGCGGGCCGCGGAGGGGACATCGGGGGAAGGAAGCTCGGTCTGAGGCTGCGCACGCTCCTCGCGCTGGCGGCCCTGCTCGGCGGTCTCGGCGCAACCGAAACCGCGCGCGCCGCGCCCGCGGGAGCCCGCCCCCTCGAGTTCACGGCACGGGCGGACACCGACACGGTGGTGGTCGCAGGGCGGGACTCCCTGCCGCAGGACTCCGTGCCCCGGGATTCCACCGCGCGGGATACGCTGGACGTGCCCGTGGCGGATTCGACGGCGGCCGGCGATTCCGCTGCCGTCGGCGACTCCGCAGCGGTCGGCGACTCGGCAGCGGTTGACTCTCCAGCGGTCGGCGATTCGAGCGCCGTGGCGGCCGCGGTCGCGGATTCGGTGGTCGCCGACACCGTCGATGCCGGTCCGCCGGACCCCCCCTTCCCTCAACAGGACGACATCTTCGGACAACTCCTCGGGGAGCCGGGCTATCAGGCCATCCAGTATCAGGGGCGCGGCGTCGAGCTGGACGTCGACCGGCAGCGTGTGCAGCTCAATCGAGAGGCACAGGTCATGTACGAGCAGTCCACGATCGACGCGGACACGATCACCTACGAGGCGGGTCTGCAGTTTGTGAGAGGGTGCGGCAACATCTCGCTCTCCGGGGAGGGGGAGAACGTGATCTCCGACGAGTGTCTGAACTACGATGTCTCCTCCACCAAGGGCACCGTCGTGGATGCGCGAACGTCGTTCGCCCAGCAGGGCGCCGACTGGTTCATCAGGGGGCTCATGACCATGCGGGGTTCCGGCACCGCCTTCGTCGAGACCGGGAACTTCACGTCGTGCGACCTCGACGAACCGCACTACTACTTCCGCGCCGGACAGATCAAGGTCGTCTCGGACGACATCGTCGTGGCCTGGCCCGTGACCCTCTACATCCAGAACGTGCCCGTCGCCTGGCTTCCCTTCTTTGCGCAGGACATCCGGGAGGAACGCAGGAGCGGCTTCCTGCCCCCGCGCTTCGGGTTCAACGATGTCGTGGCGTCCTCCAGCAACGCCCGGCGGAGCATCACCGACTTCGGGTATTACTTCGCGGGGAACGATTTCATGGACGCGCAGGCGACGGCCGACTGGTTCAGCGGACGGTTCACGCGCCTCAACGGAGCCTTCCGATACCGCTCGATCAAGAAGTTCTTCCGGGGCAACGTCATCGCGAGCTACAGTTTCGGGAACGAGAAGACCCTGCAGTTTCAGATGCGCCACAATCACGAGCTGACCCCCGTCACGGACATACGGGTCAACGCCAACTTCATCTCGAACACGAGCGTCTTCGAGCGTCAGACCTTCGACCCGACGGTCCAGACGCAACGAATCGCGTCGGACGTCGGAGTCCAGCACCGGTTCCCCTTCGCGTCCGTCAACCTGAGCGGAAGCCGGCGCCAGGATCTGGGGGCGCAGAAGGGGCGGACGGACCTCACGCTGCCCAAGCTTCAGATGACCTTCTCGCCACTGACCCTCTTCCGCGCGCCCCGCAACCGGAGCGGGCCGTTCAACAACATCGTCGTCAACGGCGCCTTCTCCGCTTCGCGCCTCGACCGGACCCAGGAAGAGAAGGACGGCAAGAGAACCGAGGTGGCGTCCGCGAACAGCGCCATCCGCATCGGCTCCTTCGGGGTCAGCGGACGGACGAACTTCAACCGGAACACCGTACTTCCGTTCCAGCCGATGCCCGGCGCCGACACCACGGCCTCCGCGACGCCCGGGAGCGTTTCGAAGCTGGACTACGGGGCGCAGGCGGAATACCAGATCGATCTCGTCGGGAGCACGACGCTTCGTCCCACCCTGAGCATCGACGCGAGCCGGTTTCAGTCGGACGACACGAACGGAGACTTCATCACCGCGCCGACGCGTCTCCGCTTCGGAGCCGCGGTGTCCACCGATCTCTACGGGTTCTTCCCCGGCGTCGGCCCGTTCGAGCGGATCCGCCACAAGGTCTCACCGCGCTTTCACTACGACTATTCGCCGGCCGTCGAGGCCTCCGACTCCCTGCTTGCGATCCCCGGGTTTCCGGTGTCGAACTCGAAGCAGGAGAACCGGCTTCGCATCACCCTGAACCAGACCTTCGAAGCCAAGCTGCGCGAGGAGGTCGAACTCGATCCCGAAGCGGAAGCGCTGCTGGAGGGCCGCTCGCTCGAAGCGGATTCGACCGACCTGGAGTCCGGCGCGGCGACGACCGAGGCGGATTCCCTCGCGGCGGCCGGCGATTCGGCCGGAGTCCAGGCGCCGGAGGCCGAACCGGCCGAAGAGGATCCCGACGAGGCTGCCCGGGGGCTGGCAGCCGCCCCGCAGGCGGCGCCGGCCGGCACCGGACCGGACACGGGGGACCCCAGTGCGCCGCGCCGCGCGCAGCCACGCCGAAACGTCGTCCTCCTGGGAATCAATTCGAGTCCGCTCACCTTCGACTGGTCCCGCGAGAACGAGTCGCCGTTGACGACGGACCGCTGGTCGCACCGCATCAACTCTGATCTGCTCAGGGGACTGTCCCTGAACATGTCGCTCGACCTGTTCGACGGCACCGGAGAGGATCGGATGTTCGCCCCCATCCTTTCGAGCCTGACGGGAAGTTTCACGTTCAGTTCGGCCAGCGGTCTCGGCGGGCTGCTCGGACTGGGCGGCGGGGGTGGAGGCGGCGGATCCGACCCCCAGAACCGCCTGCGGAATGCGGCCGACTCCCGATACCGGCTGCAGAGTTTCGACGAGAATCCGGATCCGGCGGACCCCGGCCTGCGGGCCGGCGGCCCGTGGACGCTGGCCCTGACCTATTCCCTTCAGCGCGGCCGGGCGGAGCAGAGTGCACAGGACCGGCAGTCGCTCAACGCGGTCCTTTCGCTCAATCCGTCGCCGAGCTGGCGTCTCGCCTGGCGGACGACGTACAACCTCACCAACAAGGAGTTCGGGGAGCACCTCATCACGCTCGACCGCTCCCTGCACCGCTGGATCGCGACCTTCATGTTCGCCCGCTCGCCGAACGGGAACTTCATCTTCCAGATGAGCGTGAGCCTCCAGGATGCGCCCGATCTCAAGTTCGACTACGACCAGCAGACGCAGGACGGCCAGGGCGGTTTCGGTGGCGGCGGGCTGGGCCCCCGGCGCTTTTGACATTCCTCTCGGGCCTTCCAACATTCCCGTGCACTTCATGCGCAGCTCGCGCACCGAGGAGGGTATGCTCCCGACCACCGCCATCGATCTGGAACACGTCCGCCTGCCCGTAGCGGACCGGCTCCTTGCCGTCGAGCGCGAGCTCCGCGGGATGGCGCCATCGGGGTTCGAAGCCCTCGACGAGGTGGGCGACTACCTGTTTGCGCGGTCCGGGAAGCTCCTGCGGCCCACTCTGCTCCTCCTCGCAAACGGCGTTGGAGGGCGCCCCTCCCCGGATGCCGTGAAACTGGGCGCCATCGTCGAACTGCTGCATGTCGCGACCCTCGTGCACGACGATGCGGTCGATCACTCCGCAAGGCGAAGAGGCCGGCCCACCGTCAACCATCGCTGGACGCACCAGGTTGCGATCATCGCGGGAGACTACCTGTATTCGCGGGCGGTCATCGAGGTCGTTGCGCTCGGAAAGCTCGATCATGTCGCCCTCCTCGCCGACACGGCGAACCGCATGACGATCGGGGAGATGCGGCAACTCGTGCTCCACGACGGCCTCGACTTCACGCGCGACGACTACGAGAGGCTGTGCGAGCACAAGACGGCGTCCCTGATGTCCGCGGCGTGCGAACTCGGGACACTGTCGGGGGCGCCGCAATACCGGGACGCCCTGCGCGAGTACGGGCATCATCTGGGGATGGCGTTCCAGATCGTCGACGATCTTCTCGACTATTCCTCGTCGACACGGGTGATGGGGAAGCCGCGCGGACAGGATCTGCAGGAACACAAGGTAACGTTGCCCCTGATCGCCGCTTTGCCCAAGATGGAGTGGGGGGAGCGACGCGCCGTCGAAGGGCTCTTCGCGGACCCGGAACCCTCCCCCGAAGCCGTGCAGGAGATCCTGGATCTCGTTGAAGCGCATGGAGGCGTGGAGACGGCCAGGGAGGAAGCGCGGTCGCGGGCGGACCGGGCTCGGGACCGGCTCCGGCGCCTGCCGGCGAGTCCGTGCCTCGAGGCGCTGAGCCTCGCTGTGGATTACGTAGTCGAGAGAGTACGGTAGCGAGTGAACTTCGGAAGTCGACGCCATCGTTCCCCGATACGCCTGGTCCTCATCATCGCGGGGGGATTCGTGCTCGGGGGGCTGCTCACCGAACTCGCGACGGTTACGTTGCCCCCGTCAGCGGCGCGTCAGTTTTTTGTTACAACGGTCGCGGCTTCACTGCAGCCGCTTGCATTCGATCTCAAGGTGCTCGCATTCACGCTGGGGCCGATCGTCCTGCGCCTGAACGTGTTGAGCGTCGTCGGGGTCGTGCTCGTCGCCTGGTTCGCCCGGTCGCTTCTCTGACCGTGCGCCCGAGATGAGCCACAACCAAGGAGTCTGAGATGTTCGGTCTGAGCCCATGGGAGTTGCTGCTCGTATTCCTCGCTATCCTGCTCGTCTTCGGCGCAAAGCGGCTTCCCGAGATCGGGAGTTCTCTCGGCCGCGGGATCCGTGAGTTCAAGGGCTCGATCAAGGAGGTCGAGGGCGACGTGCGGGCCGAGATCACGGGGGACACCGCGCCTCCGTCGACTGCTGCCGCCAACCAGGAGACCGCGCAGGCTCGTCCCGCCAACACGGAGAGCTAGCCCGAACCGGGCGGGATCCGGGGGACCCGGGCGGCCGCAGCCCCGCGCCGGGCAGTGGCCCGGCGGGTCTTTTTGCGGCTCGGGATCAGCGGCTCGGGCTCAGAAGCCCGGAATCATCGGCTGGGCGTCCTGCTGCAGGAGGAGCCTCGCGCGGTGATCCTCGACCACCGTGTCTTCGCGAAGCGCAACCAGCCACTTCTGCACGTACTGCTGGGAACGCTCGAAGCTCAATTGCCCCAGCACGGCATCCCTGACCTCGTCGAACCCCTCCCGCGTGGTCTCTTCACGCTCCAGGACCTCCACGACGACCACCGCGTCACCGGCGTCGAGGACGCCGCTGAACTCGCCGACACCGGCCCCGAATCCGAATCCGACCGCCTCGGTGCCCTGGCCGAGTCCCGGGACGAAGTCGCCCCGGCGGAATAACCCGGTCTCCTCGACCGACCACCCGAGTTCCTCCGCCGCCTCGTCGAGAGAACTTCCCGCCGCGACTGCGGCGAGCAGACCGCCGGCCACTTCCGCGGCACGTTCCTTCTTCTTCTCCACGAGCAGTTCCGCGCGAATCCCGACCCCGGCTTCCTCGAACGGAATCGTGCTCTCGTCCCGCCGTCCGAGAAGCTCGAGCAGATGGAACCCCGACGGGTTCTCGAACGAGTCGGACAGATCCCCGATCTCGCTCTCGGGACCGAGGGCCCACTCCCTCGCCACCCCCAGCTGGCCGGCGCCCGGAATGAAGTCCACGCCGTCCAGGAGTTGTACGTCGGTGCGGATCGTCACTCCCAGGGAATCGCCGGCGGTCAGGAGGTCCGTGCGCAGCGCAAGATCCTCCAGGTCGTCGAGAAGCGTGAACACCGAGTCCTCGGTGGCGCCGGAAATCTCGAAGGGAACGTAGATCTGGCGTAGCGCCAGGGAGTCCGCGGAACGCTCGTCGACCTGCAGGACGTGCAGCCCGAACGGCGTCTCGACCGGGTCCGTGGCCTGTCCCAGCGGGGCGTCCGCGGCTACCTCGGCGAGCCGCGGGTCGAAGGCGCTCGTCGGACGCTTGCCCATGAAGCCGCCCTCGACGCCGGAGATCGAATCCGCGGACTCCGCCATCGCCACCTCGGCGAAATCCTCGCCCCCCCGCACACGGTCCGCGAGGGCGGCGGCCCGTTCGCGGGCGGCGAGCGAGTCGGCGACGGAGGGTCGGAGAGAGATGCTGACCAGGTTCACGCGGGCGCTGGCGGGTCGGATGAGCTCATCCACGCGTTCGTCATAAACCTGCCGGACTTCGTCCTCCGAAACGGAAACCTCGGAGTCCTCCACGGTCAGGGCCGGGTCTACCCGCACGAAACGGACGCGGGCCCGCTCGTTCGTGTCCCGATAGAATCGCCACGCTTCCTCCTCGGACACGTAGATGCCGCTCTGGACGAGCGTCTGCAGCTTCGCGCGCGGAAGGATGGAGCGGTAGTAACCCTCGATCTGCAGCAGTTGCGTCTCATCCGTCGCGGGGTCCGTGAAGAACCGGCGGTACTTGTCGATGTCGAACTGCCCGTCCGTCTGGAACCCGGGATAACTCAACATCTCCTGCGGTGGCTGCGTCAGGAACGCCTGGCGCACCTCCGCGTCGGAGACGCTGACGCCGAGCCGGTCCAGCTCCGCCTGAATCAGCGTCGCGCTGATCAGGCTCTCCCAGGCCCGTTCGGTCACGACGCGTACGTCCTCATCCGTCATGCCGCGATCGGCCGCGCGGCTCACCGCGAGCTGGTTCTGGAGGAAGATGTTCCACTCGCTGTAGCGAATGTCCTGTCCTCCGACCTGCCCCACGACGGGGTTGATCTGCCCGCCGAGGTTCCCTCCCTGCATCG
>VXMR01000142.1 GCA_009841005.1 Gemmatimonadales bacterium | reverse complement strand
ACGTCGTCGCCGCCACGCCCACCCACGGCGGGGCCTTCGGCACGGGGGTGGTGGTGGGCAACACCGGACTGACCTTCAACAACGGGAGCCGCGTCGGCTCGACATCGCCGTACCCCGACCACGTGAACTACGTCCGGGGCGGCCAGATTCCGATCCTCAACAACTCCCCGATCATCGTGCTCAGGGACGGGCAGTTCCACGCGGCGCTGGGGACGCCGGGGGGCGAGACGATCGGCCAGACCCAGTTTCAGGTGCTCGTGAACCTCCTCGACTTCGGGATGCCCATCCAGGAGGCCATCGCGGCGCCCCGCTTCACGCTGAGCGGGGAGCCGAACTTCTACAGCCCCGGAGCCGAGATCCGTTTCCGCCTGGAGGATCGCCTGCCCGCCGCAGTGGTCGGGACGCTGGAAGGGTTGGGATACACCGTGGAACTCGCGCCCGGATACGCCTTCGGCAGCATCCAGGGCATCACCCTCGACGCCGTGACGGGCACGCTCATGGCTGGCGCCGATCCCCGCCGCGTAGCCTACGCCGTGGGGTGGTGAAGAGTCCGGTCGCGGAGGACGTTGATGGGGGCGAGTTCCGGGTGGCGGCAGGCGGCGAGCCGGAGGATGAACGTGTCGACGAGGGCGTGCTGACCTGACAGGCTCGCGTGGCTCACCATGTCGGTGAGGACCATCCAGGCGGAGAAGGGCGGGAAGCGGATCTCGCGCCACGTCTCGTCCCGCTCCTGGAAGGCCGGCGTGTCCTTCATGTAGTTGTGGAAGCGTCGCATGAGACGGTCGTACGGACTGGAGTCCGCGAGCACCGCCTCACCCAGCCCCGCCTTCGCGATTCCCCGCAACAGGCGACCGCGGAGACGGTCGACGGGGCCCCTCTCGAGCGAGCCGCCGTTCGTCACGCCCGCCTCGGCCCCGTAGCGCGCGAACACGTCGGGGAACGTCCCCTTCGTGCACCACACGCGGTCCTCGTCCGGGTTCACGTTCACGAAGAAACGGAGGATGCGGTCACCGTCGGTCGCCCCGTAGGCGCCGGCGTCGAAGTGGATCAGCTCGTTGCTCGCGTGCGCGGAGAGGCCGCGGCCGTGTTCCTCGATCGGGCGGAAGCTCGTCGTCCCCACCGTCCAGCCCTCGGTGAGCCCGGGCATGCACTCCCGCAGGAAGGCGCGGACCCTGGCTCCGTGCGCGGTGAGGGTGTCGAGAACCGCGTCCCGCAGCCCTCCGTGCCCCCTTATGCCGCGGAGACGCCCGCTTTCCGGGTGGTAGCTGACGTTCTTCGCTCGCAACTGGTTCGGGAGTTCCGCGCGCAGCCGCTCGAGATCCTCGTCCGGCGGAGGTTCCACCGGACAGGCGGGGAAGAAGACGATCTCCCCCCGCTCCAGCGCGACGGCGAGATCGGGTCGGGGCCCTCGAACGGGCCCCGCCTCGGTGACCAGATCCCGCCCTCCGCTCAGCTGCCCCGACTCAGTTACGCGAGCCGATCGCCATCACTTCGAACCGCGCTCCGAAGAGCAGCGGCCCCGAGCCGAGGAAGGCGCGCGCGGGGAAGTTCTCCGTGAAGTAGGTCCGGTAAACCTCGTTGAAGACGTCGTAGAGATCGACGTTCGAGCAGAACACCTGCACGGAGACGAGGTCGTCCATCGTGATCCCGGCCTCCTCCACCGTGCTCTTGATCGACTCCATGACGAGCCGGGCCTCCTCCTCCGCGTCGTTCGGCGGACGGCCATCGACGAGTCCGAGCGACCCGGATACGAAGAGCAGGTCGCCGACCCAGACGGCGCCGCTGAAGGGCAGGACGCCCTCTTCGCTCGCGTGCTGCGGGTTGATGTACTCACGCTGGGCCGAAAGATCGGAAGCCATGGCCGCGAAACCTCCGGTGGCAAGAAGTGAGACCAGGATGAAGCGCTTCATGAGTCGGTTCCTCTTGTCGTGGTTCAATGGTCGCCGGTTCACGGCTCCCGGTTCAGTGGTCGCCATCCGCCGGCGTCTCAGCCTCCGCAGCGAGCGTCTCCTTCGCCTGCGACACGATGTATGCCTGGATCGCCCGAACCTCCTCGGAATCGAGCAATCCCTCGTACGACGGCATTCCCTGCGCCTCGCGACTCCCTCCGAGCACGATGTCCTCGAAGTTGCGGTGCACGATGTCGGTCGACCGCTGCAGGTTCGGCATTGCGCCCTCTGAGCCGCCTCCGCCGCCGTGACAGATGCCGCAATACTGCCCGTACACGTCCGCCCCGCGCTCCAGCGACTCGGCGTCCGCGGGCAGATCGAGGTCGGGCACGTTCGCGGGCCGTTTCCGCTGCGGCGTCGGCATGGGTTCCGTCCCGCCCAGCACGAAGGTGAAGACCCGCCCCCGCTGCTCGTAGTTCGCCGCGTCGCCGTACGGGGATCCGCTGCGGCCGCGGGCGCCGCCCCAGCCGGCCGCCACGGACACGTGCTGCCGCCCGTCAACGAGGTAGGTCACCGGGCCGCCGAGGATGCCGAGGCCGGTGGAGACATCCCACAACTGGTCTCCCGTCTCGGCGTCGTAGGCGACGAAGCGGCCGTCCCCGCCGCCCTGGAACACGAGGCCCGTTGTCGTCGTCATCGTGCCGCCGTTCCAGTAGCCGAGCTGAGGGACGGTCCAGCGCGCCTCCTGCGCCTTGGGGTCCCAGGCGACGAGGAACCCGGCGTCGTCCCGGGCGCCGTAGCGGCTCGTCATCCCGAGGTTTCTCACGGCCGGTCCGTAGCTGTGGTCCTCGATATCGAGGTCCGTGAACACCCAGTCGGGCGGCTCGCTGCGCTCGACCCACCCCTCCTGGATCGGCAGGTACATGAGCCCCGTCTCCGGGTTGAACGACTGCGGCTGCCAGTTGTGGCCTCCGAGGGCGGCCGGCGTGATCAGCGTCCAGACCTCCGCGTGCACGGCTTCCGGCCGCTCGGTGGGCCGGCCGGTCTCGAGGTCGAGTCCCTCTGCCCAGTTCTGCACGATGTATTCCTGACCCGACAGGAACTCGCCCGTCTCCGCGTCCAGGACGTAGAAGAAGCCGTTCTTCGGCGCCTGCATGATCACGCGGCGCATGCGGCCGTCGAACTCGAGATCCGCGAGCGTCATCGGCTGGACCGCCGTGTAGTCCCAGTGGTCGCCGGGCGTCGTCTGGAAGTGCCACACGTACTCGCCCGTCTGCGGGCGCAGCGCGAGAATCGAGGCGAGGAAGAGGTTGTCGCCGCCCCCCGGGCTCCGGTGGTTTCGCGACCACGGGGACCCGTTGCCGGTTCCGATGTAGAGGAGGTCGAGCTCCGGGTCGTAGATGATGGAGTCCCACGCCGTGCCGCCGCCGCCCGCGATCCACCACTCGCCGCTCCACGTCTCCGCCGCCATCTCCATGGTCTCGGATTCGAAGCCGTCCGCCGGGTTGCCGGGCACCGTGTAGGTGCGCCACACGAGTTCGCCGTCGTCCGCGTCGTACGCGGAGACGTAGCCGCGGACGCCGTACTCGGCTCCCCCGTTGCCGATGATCGCGAGCCCCTGCACCACGCGGACCGCGCCCGTGATCGTGTAGGCCTCGTTCGGGTCGATGGTGAGCGTCTCCCACACCACGTCGCCCGTCTCCGCGTCGAGGGCGACGAGGCGGCCGTCGATCGTGCCCACGATCACCTTGCCCTCGTAGAGCGCGACGCCCCGGTTCACCACGTCGCAGCAGGCGAGGCGCCCGCGAATGCGCGGAACGCCGGGGTCGTGGCGCCACAGCCGCTCGCCCGTACGCGTGTCGATCGCGTGCACCACGCTCCACGGCGAACTGATGTACATGACGCCGCCCACGACGAGCGGCGTGGCCTCGACCCCGCCCCGCAGTTCGATGTCGTACGTCCAGGCGAGGCCGAGTTCGTTGACGTTGTCCCGCGTGACTTCATCCAGCGTGCTGAAGCGGTCCTCCGCGTAGTTGCCGCCGTAGGTGAGCCAGTTGCCGTCGGGCCGCGCCGCCTCCAGCACGGCGTCGGTCACATCGCTGGCGCTCCGCACGGCCGACGGCTCGGGCGGCGGCGCGTCCGCGGTGCAGGCGGCGACGGGAGCGAGGAGCAGCAGGGCATGGAGTCGCGTGCGCATGGTCTCTCCCGGTCACGGGGGTGGGGTACGGGCCTCAACCGAACAGTGTACGATCTAACACTGTCCGATGTCCTCAGTCACGACCCGTTCAAAGAACCGTGAATCCCTCCCGCCTGGCGGCGTTGGAGAGGCGGTGGTCGCTGCTGACCAGCTCGAGCCGCTGCGGATCTTCGGCTGCAGCGGTAAGGGCCGCCGCCAATTGCAGCGCGTCCGCCCCCCGCAGCGGGTGAAGCCGAAGTAGCCTGATCGCACGGTTGCGAACCTGTTCAAGAGGTTCGACCTCTATCCAACTGGCCGCCAACCGCCGAAGCTGCTCCAGGGACCGGTCGAGCCCGCCGGGTCCGAAATGCTGCTCCCGGTGGAGACGGTTCAGGGCCGACGCGCATTCGACGCGGCTTCCCCACCACGTAACGATCGACGGATCGTCCCGGATCGTGGCACGGCGCTCGGCGCTGCCCGCCTCGTCCACGAGAAGTGTCACGAGAGCTGACGAATCCCAGTATTTCAACGGCCCTCGGCGCGCTCGGCCACGATCATGTCGCTGGCGCTCACCCCTTCGGCGAGCCGCGGGGCGGGGACACTCAGGAAGCGTTCGACATCGAAGGGAGTGCGGGGAGGGGTCGCCACGCCCCGGCGTACGAGGTCCGCGACTTCATGGTCGCCGCCCAGGTCGTCCGGGCGGCAAGGTTCGATTCGCGCCACGGGCTCCCCGCGATGCGTGATCAACACGGCTTCCCCGCGACGGACGTCGCCCAGGAGCCCGCTGAGTGCGTTCTTCGCTTCGCTGACGCTGGCTCGTCTCATCTGGCCATTCTGGCCATATCGATATCGCCCGTCAAGCGTTCCAGCTCGTCGACACGACGACGGCGCGAGCTAGTTCGCGGAGTTTCCGGGCCGGAGGATGACCTCGCCGGGGAGTTCGTCGGTGAACTCGCCCGCGTCCACCGTGAACACGCCGTTGACCATCACGTAGTCGACACCCTCGCTGAACAGGTCCGGCTCCAGCACGGTGGCCCGGTCCCGGAGCCGCTCGAGGTCGAAGACGACGAGGTCGGCCCGGTACCCTTCGCGGACGAAGCCGCGGTCCTCCAGCCCGATGATCCGCGCCGGCAGCCCCGTCATCGAGCGGACCGCGAAGGGAAGCGTGATTGCCTGCAGGTCCTTCACGTAGCGGGCGATCTTGCGCGTGAAGGCGCCGAAGTGGCGGGGGTGCGCGCCGGGCCGCGAGGCGAACTCGGGCACGCCCTCGACTCCGCTCACGGCCGCGTCCGACGCCGTGGCCGTGTAGTCCTGCCGGTAGTAGTTGATGACGTCCGAATCGTGGATTCCGTAACCGCGCGTCCAGGCTCCGCCGAGCACCTCCGGGTATCCGTTGAGCGCCATGTGGACGACGACCTCCTGGTACGTGATGTCCAAGGTGCGGCCCAGTTCCTCCAGCGTGCGCCCCACCCAGGTCGAGTCGGGGTAGCCCACCACGACCACGCGGTCCGGCCCCCCGTTGTGGTCGACGATCCACTCGATGTCGCGGGCGATGAGGCCCCGGAGTTCCGGGTCCGCCCAGCGGCGCTCCAGGTGTGCCCGGGCATCGTCGAATACCCCCGGGCGGTTGTAGACCGGGCTGTCCCTCCCGCCGCTCGTGTCCACGGTGTCGTGCACGAGGCTCCAGCGCGGGATCATGGGCCGGGCGCCCCCGCCGAACGTCTCGTAGGGGTAGACGTCGAGGTAGACTTCCAGCCCCTCCGCCCGCGCCCGGTTGACGACGAGCGTGTCCTGCGCGGAGCGGCCGAAGCTGGCGCGACCCCGCGCCTTGTGGTGGCTCGCCACGACGCGGATCCCTGTTTCACGGGCGATGTTCACGGTCTCCGCCAGCCCCTCGTTCCCGTCCACGGGCCCCTCCGTCGCGGTGCTCGGCAGTTCCCACAGCGGCATGGCCGCCTCGCTGCGCTGGTGCGCGACGTAGAAGCCGTCGTAGGGGGCCACGGCCCCGGCGAGGGCGATGACCTCCTCCGGCGTGCTGTAGCGGGCGGGGCGGTACTCGACGCCGGCGCCCAGCCCCCACGCCCCCGACTCCATTCCCTCGCGCACGAGCGCCTGCATGCGGGCGATCTCGTCCTCCGTCGCCGCACGCCAGTAGTCGTTGCCCATCACTTCGGCGCGCACCGTGCTGTGGCCGACCATGGGGACGAAGTTCATCGCGTGTCCCAGCTCGCGGAGAGCCGCGATCTCCGCGCTGAGCGGCCATGACTGATTGCGGCCGTCCGGCCCGCCGATGACCGTCGTGAGCCCCTGGCTGTTCAGGCTCTTCGCCCGCCGGGCCTCCAGGTGCTCGGAGGTCATGGCGCGGTCGGCGTGCGAGTGCAGGTCGATGAACCCCGGCGAGACGTACATCCCCGTTGCGTCCACGACCCGCCGCGCCGTCGCGTCGCCGAGCCCCCCGATCCGCACGATCCGGTCGCCGGCGATGGCGATGTCCGCCGCGAACCACGGGTTTCCGGTGCCGTCGATGACGCGCCCGTTCCGGATGAGGATGTCGTACTCCTGCCCGGATAGCGGGAGGGGGAAGGCGCCTCCCGCGAGGGCGGCGCTCGTGACCAGGAAGGCGGCGCATGGTGCGGTAAGCCGAATCATGTCAATGACCCCGGGGAAGCAACGCGGCACTGTCGGACCACCCTGACCAGCCGGACGATAACGTGACGGTTGCCCGCGGGTCGAATCGGGGAGATATGTTTCGGGCCCTGTCCCCTGTCCGATCCCGGGAGCCCGACGATGCGCGAGACGAGCGAGAAGAGCCTTCACAAGATCCGAATGACGAAGTTCGCCCTGGTCCTGTTCGCCTTGGTCCTGCTCGCCGTCTCAGGCACGCTGAGCGCGGGTCCCCTGGCCGGGCAGGGCCGGTTCGAGCCGATGGACGTGTTCCAGATCGAATACGCCGCGGACCCGCGGATTTCGCCCGACGGCAGTCAGGTCGTCTATGTCCGCACGTCGATGGACATCATGCGGGACGCGAAGAAATCCGAGCTGTGGATCATGAATGCCGACGGGTCGGATCACCGGCGGGTGGGCGTGGGCGGTTCCCCGCGGTGGTCGCCCGACGGAAGCCGCATCGCGTACACGGACGACGGCCAGATCCACGTGCGCTGGATGGACACGGGCGAGGAGGCGACGCTCACGCAACTCCTCGAATCGCCGCGCGGGCTCCGCTGGTCGCCGGACGGGCGCTACCTCGCGTTCAACAAGCTCGTTCCCTACCCGCCGCCGAGCCTCGCCCCGCCGCCCAGGCCCCCCGCCGGGGCGGAGTGGGCCGATCCTCCCATCATGGAGGACCGCTTCAAGAACCGGCAGGACGGCGTCGGATATCTCGATTTCGGCTTCGATCACCTCTTCATCGTCCCGGTCGAGGGTGGGACGCCCACGCAGGTCACACCGGGCGACTTCCAGCACCAGAGCCCGGCCGCCTGGACCCCGGACGGCGCGAGCCTCGTCTTCTCGTCGAACCGGAATGAGGACTGGGTCCACGATTACCGGAACTCCGAACTCTACATCGTCTCGGTCGCGACCGGTGAAGTGCGCCCCCTCACCGACCGCCCCGGACCGGACCGGAATCCGGCCGTCTCTCCCGACGGACGACAGATCGCGTTCGTCGGCTACGAGGACCGCACGCGCACCTACCAGGTGAGCCAGCTGCAGGTGATGAACCTCGATGGGAGCGGGCGGCGCGTCCTCACCGGCGATCTCGACCGCGGCGTCTCCAACCCGGTGTGGGCTTCCGACGGGAGCGGGGTCTACTTCCAGTACGACGACGAGGGGAACTCCAAGGTCGGCTTCGCCACGCTCGCCGGCGATCTCGAAGTGCTGGCGGAGGACCTGGGAGGCACGTCCTACGGGCGTCCCTACGGCGGCGGCTCGTTCAGCGTGGCCAACGACGGGAGCTTCGCACTCAACCAGACGCGTCCCGAATCCCCGGGCGAGGTCGCCGTGGGCTCGAGAGGCGGAGCCGTGCGCCGCATCACGTCGCTCAACGAAGACCTGCTCGCGAACCGTCAACTGGGTGAAGTCGAGGAGATCTGGTGGGACTCGTCCTTCGATGGCCGTCCGGTTCAGGGGTGGATCGTGAAGCCGCCCGATTTCGACCCGGACCGGCGCTATCCCCTCATCCTGGAGATTCACGGCGGACCCGTCTCGAACTACGGAGACCGCTTCTCGGCGGAGATGCAGCTTCTCGCCGCGGCCGGCTACGTCGTCCTCTACGCGAACCCGCGCGGGAGCACGAGCTACGGCGAGGAGTTCGCGGACCTCCTCTATCACAACTATCCGGGGCAGGACTATGACGATCTCATCTCCGGCGTCGATGCCGTGATCGAGCGTGGGTATATCGACGAGGACAACCTCTTCGTCACCGGAGGGAGCGCCGGCGGCATCATGACGGCCTGGATCGTCGGCAAGACGGATCGCTTCCGCGCCGCGGTGTCCCAGAAACCCGTCGTCAACTGGATCAGCAAGACGCTCACCGCGGACAACTGGTACGGCTACTACCACAGCCGCTACGACGGGCTGCCGTGGGAGAACCCGGAGGCCTACTGGGAGTTCTCTCCCATCTCGCTCGTGGGGAACGTGAATACGCCGACGATGATCATCACGGGGGAGGAAGATCTGCGGACGCCGCTGTCGGAGTCGTACCAGATGTTCCACGCGCTCAAGCTGCGGGGGATCGACACGGCCGTGATCCGGCTCCCCGGCGCCTCGCACGACATGAGCCGCCGCCCGAGCCAGCTCATGGCCAAGATCGCGAACATCGTCGCCTGGTTCGACAAGTATCGCGCGGTGGCAGCGACGAGCTGAACCGCTCGGCGGACCCAGACCTGACCCCTCGAACCCGGGAGATCCACCCATGACCGACTCCGGTCGGCCGCTGGCGGGCGTGCGCGTGATCGCGCTCGAACAATACATGTCCGCCCCCTACTGCTCGCTTCTGCTCGCAGATGCGGGGGCCGAGGTCATCAAGATCGAGCGCCCGGGTGCGGGGGATCCGCGCCGGTCCATCCCTCCGTTCGTCGAGCGGCACGGCGTCCGCATGGGCGTCGGGTTCATGGCCTACAACCGGAACAAGAAATCCCTCGCGCTCAACCTCAAGAGCGACGAGGGGCGCGACCTCTACCGGTCGCTGGTGACGAAGTCCGATGTCGTGGTCGAGAACCTGCGGCCGGGGTCCGTCGACCGGATGGGTCTCGGCTACGAGGCGCTCTCGGAACTGAATCCGGGACTGATTTACGCGGCGGTGTCGGGCTTCGGGCGGCTGCCGGGGCGGGAGGGGCCGTACGGGGACTGGCCGTCGTTCGACGTGGTGGCGGA
>VXMR01000043.1:7081-9774 GCA_009841005.1 Gemmatimonadales bacterium | reverse complement strand
TGCCTCGCGGGCGTTTCGTGGGGGAAGTGTTACCATTATCCATCCCCTAATCGTAACCGGGATGGAGCGGGATAGCAAGGGCCGCTGCTGGACGGACGGGGTAGGACGAATCCTACCTAAAGCGTTGCTAAAACAGGATGTTACGAACTGCTATGGATGATGCCGGACATCATGGGATTCCAAGCGTCCGACTTGCAGCGCAACTGTCCCACGACGCCGGAGGAACGGCGGCGGGCGTTCGAACTCTACGAGTCCGTCCTCCCCATCCTCTCCACGGTGTCGCACACGGAGGATCTCGGTTCGCTCCGCATGCGCCGCGTGCGGCCGGTCAAGGAGTGGAGACGCGGCCAGTTTCTTTACGGATACGACACCGCCACCGTCGTCGTGCCTAAGTCCCTGCCCAACGCGTCGCCGGGACATCTCGAGGCGTACGGGTACGCTGAGGCGATTAACGACACGCTGACCACCTTCTACGCCCCGGACGGCGACGCGCTGGCCTCGCCGGGCTTCCTCGCGACACACTGTCTTGACACGACGGCGCCCGACGATGGCGTTGATGACACGGTGGTCGGGCTAGCGTTCGAACCGCGACCGGGCCGTGCGATCGTGGACGTCAAGGGAGTACTCTGGATCGATACCGTCACCGCCGACCTGCGGAGGCTCGAGTTCGAGTACACATCGCTGCGCCCGTTCCTGCGTATGTACCTGGAACCGGATCTGCGGATGCACGTGCTATCCCGAACTCCGAATCACCTACGGCGCTTTGTCTCGTTCCGCCAGATCACGGTACGGGAAGAGCTATTCGGGGGATGGCTTGGTTTCGAACGCATCGCGCAAGGTCGGTGGTTGATCCGCAAGTGGGAGGTCCATTCGCCGACTCTTCTTCATCGCGGTGACACGGCAGGGGGCAGAAAATCCGTTGAGCCCGTGGCTTTCCCTCTCAGGCACGGCGGGGAGGTGCTCGAGATCGTCCCGCCATGATCGAGCCTGTCGTCGACGGTTCGGGCAGAACCCGTCACTGATGACCGGCCTACCAATAGATGAGCCTCTTAGCCGGGAAGATTAGTGGCGTTGAACCCACTGTGGCAAATCCCGGACTCACACGAAACTGAATTGTTCTCCGCCGGACTGATTCCTTGGAACTCATCAATTCACATATATGACTGTTGAACTAACGCCACTGTGGCGCCCGGCCTCGCCTGTCGAAGACCCCGGCCGCTGGCTGATCCGCAAGGGGAGGATTGCCCGCCCCGGTCTCCCTTCTTGGAGTTCGCGGAGGTTCGAATGATCCACATCGTTGTGGATTCTTCGTACGACGCCGCATCTATCGAAAATGCAGTCGACGGTCCTGCCCGCATCGTTACGGATATCGACTGTCTGGCGGGCGACGATGTCGGCGTCGGATGCCTGATTCTGGGCTGCCGGGCGCGGAACCTGGCGCGGTGGGTCGGGCCGTTGGAGAAGATCAGGGCTGACTGGCCCGGAGTCCCCGTCATCGTGGTCACGGATCCCGACCCCGAGGTCGCTCTCCAGCTAAGCGGCATCGCAGTGTCCGCCGTCGTGTGGATCGAGGATCTCCCGAACATGCTCCACTCCGCCATCCAGGCCGCGTGCGCAGAGGATCACGGGCTCCGCCTGGCCCGGGACGTCGAGGAATCGACCCTGTCTCCGTCCCTTCGCTCGGCCCTGGGGCACGGCCTGAGGGCGGCGACTACGGACCGGCCGGTTCGCAGCGTGCGGGAGTTGGCGTCCGCCGTTCGCTACTCTCACGTCACGCTGTCTCAGGAGTTTCGGAAGAGTGTCGCGGGACGCACGACCCTCGCCCGGTTCCTTCGCGCGCTCGTGATTCTCCGGGCCCACGAGTTGCGGTCATCGGGGCTTGTCTGGGACCGCGTGGCCGGGCGGCTGTGGGTCCCCCGACCGACGCTCCACCGCCAGTCGATGAGGTGGCCGGGGTGCACGCTCGGTCAGCTGGCAGCCACATCCCGCCAACACCTGCTCGCACAGTTCGCGCGCGATTTTGCGCGTCCGCTCCTGGCCGAGCGGACCGGAGCCAGTCGGCGGGCGAGAACCGGTTAGTACGGCGTCTTGTCCTGTGTTCGGGTCCAGCGCTCGAAGGCGTCCCCCGCCCTGGCGGCGGGGATCCGCACAAGCGAGACGATCCGGCGCTTCTCGGGCGGCAGTGAGAACTCGTCGTAGATGTCTTCGTCGCTGAACCGGATGCGCGCCGCGTCCTCACGGGTGTTTGCGTAGTACACGCGGCGAATCCGGCTCCAGTAGATCGCTCCCAGGCACATCGGGCACGGTTCGCAGCTCGCGTAGATCTCGCAGCCACCGAGATCGAACGTGCCCAGCAGCTCGCAGGCCTTTCGAATCGCCCGGATTTCGGCGTGGGCCGTGGGATCGTTGTCCAGCGTGACCCGGTTCGTCCCCTCCGCTACGATCTCGCCGTCCTTCACGACGACGGCGCCGAACGGCCCGCCGCCCTCCTCCACGCTGCGCTCGGACAGGTCGATGGCCCGCTGCATGAATTTCATGAATTCGTCATCCATCGCGACGCTCGTTTCGCCAGGGCGTGTGCGCTCGACTCCGGCCGGCCGCCATACGGCCCGCGGCGCCAGGCCCCCCACACACAAAATATGAAACAGAGGCCGCACGGGCAGGGAGAGAAAACAGAGCCCGCCCGCCCACGT
>VXMR01000043.1:0-7071 GCA_009841005.1 Gemmatimonadales bacterium | reverse complement strand
TTCAACCCACTAACCGGCAATCCCATATTGCTTTTGGTTTGTGGGGCTCTGAGTGTTTAAAATGACACCGGCGCACCACCCCGGCGGGCCGCCATACGGCGGTCGACTCCCGGAGCACTCCCCGAATATACTCAGCCGGTCCCGTCCCCGGCTTTCGGCAGGGGGCCCCTCGTTCCCCAACCCCGCGGCGAGCACGATTGACGAACTCGAAGAGTGTTGGTCCGCCCCGGCGGCGACCGCGAGATCTCACGGTCGACCTCGGGCTGATGGCGACCGCGATCATCTGGGGCATCAACTTCTCCGTTGTGAAGGTCGTCCTGCGCGAATTCGAGCCGCTTGCGTTCAACGCCCTCCGCTTCCCCTTCGCGGCGCTGGCGGTCTGGTTCCTCCTCCGGGCCACGGGGCGCCCGGTTCTCCCTCCGCGGAGCGAGTGGGTGCGGATCCTGGGACTCGGTGTGGTGGGACACGTGATCTTCCAGGCCACGTTCATCTACGGGATCGATCTGACGCTGACCGGGAACGCCGCGCTGCTCCTTTCCACGAGTCCCGTGTGGGTGCTCCTGATCGCGTCCGCGCTCGGGCGGGAGCGGTTCAGCCCCGCGATCCTCCTGGGCGTCGTCGCGACTCTCGCCGGGATGGCGATCCTCATCACGGGCGGTACGCAGGAGGTCGGAGGCGCCGGCATCGGCGATCTGCTCGTCCTCGGGGCCGCCCTCTCCTGGGCGTCCTTCACCGTCTTCGGGCGGCGCATCACGAAGCGCCGCGGGGCGCTGGAGGTGACGGCGTGGACGCTCTGGGCCGCCCTTCCCGTCATCGTCGTCATGGGGATCCCCGATCTGATGAGCGTGGACTGGGGTTCGGTCCCGCCGGGAATCTGGTTCGCGACGGCGTACACGGGGGTCTTCGGGATCGCCATTGCCTACCTGCTCTGGTCGCGGGGCATGAAGACGATCGGACAGAGCCGGACGGCGGTGTACCAGAACCTCGTCCCGGTGATCGCGCTGGCAACGGCGTGGATGTGGCTGGAAGAGACGCCCACGGTGCAGCAACTGGCGGGCGCCGCCGTCATTCTCTCCGGCATCGCGGTGGCGCGCGGCCTCGCCGGGCGTGGGCGCCGACGCGCGCCGTGATTGCACGGGACGGAACCCCGGCGCCCGGAGCGACGCGAACGGATAACCGGGCGTAGCGGCCGCGGCCGGCAGACTCGCGGCGGTATCCGGCGGCGGCCTACCTTGGACCCCATGTCCGACCAGCGCAGCGTAGCCGGGATCGTGTTGGCCGCCGGGTCTTCGACCCGCATGGGGCGCAACAAGCTCCTGCTGCGCGTGGGCGGGGAGACGCTCGTGCGCCACGCCGTCCGCGTCGCGGGTGAGGCCGGCCTCGACCCGGTCATCCTCGTTACGGGACGCTTCCGCGACGCAGTCGAACGGGAGGTCGAGGACCTCGCCTGCGCACCGGTGTTCAATCCCGACCACGAGACGGGTATCCAGACGTCCGTGGCCTGCGGGGTCGCCGCGGCGCCGGCGGCGTGCGGGGCCGCCCTCGTGATGCTCCCCGACATGCCCTTCGTGACCGCGCGCATGGTGCGCACGCTGGTGGAACGCCGCGCGGAGACCGGCGCACCGCTCATCGTGTCCCGCTACGGGGGCGAGGTCAATGCGCCGCCGATCCTCTACGGCCGCAGCCTGTTCGGCGAGATCTCCCGCATGCGGGCGGGGTGCGGGCGGGAAGTCGTTCGACGGCACCACGACCGGGCGTCTCTGGTGGATTGGCCGGCTGACCGGCTGAGAGACCTCGACCGGCCGGACGAATACGAGTCCGTGCGGCGGGAACTCTCGGGGGCCGGCTCCCGCTCCGGGGACGTGCCGTGAATCGCAGCCTGCTCGATCTCGCCGCGCGGCTGACTTCCGAGCGCCAGCCCTACGCGCTCGCCACGGTCGTGCGGAGCGAGCGCCCCACGAGCGGCAAGCCGGGCAACATGGCGCTGATCTCGGCGGACGGCGTCATGCACGGCTGGATCGGCGGCAGTTGCACCCGTTCGGAGGTGATCCGCCACGCGCTGGAGACGCTGGATCAGGGGGAGCCCAGGCTCCTCGCCTTCGGGTCGAGTCCCGGACGCCCGGACGATCTCGTCCCCGTGCCCATGTCCTGCAGCAGCGGAGGGAAGGTGGAAGTGCACGTGAACCCGGTTCTTCCGGCTCCCGTCCTCATCGTGGCGGGGCGTTCGCCCGTCGCCCTCGCGCTGGTGCGCCTCGGCAGCGCGATGGGATATGCGACCGTGGCCGAGGCTTCAGAAGAGGCCGCCGAAGATGAGGCGCTCGCGGCAGCGGCCGACGAGGTCGTGGACGATCTGGCGGAGACCGCGGCGCGCTACGCCGAACGACCCCGCGGCTGGAAGCTGTACGGGGTCGTCGCCACCATGGGACAGCGAGACGAGCGCTCGCTCGCGGAGTTGGCGGCGGCCGCCCCGGACTACCTGGGGGTGATCGCCTCCCCCACCCGGATGGAGGAGGTGCGCCGCGTCCTGGCCGCGCACGGACTCGACGAATCCGAGATCGCGCGAGTTCGGGGGCCCGCCGGGCTCGACATCGGCGCCGAGAGCCCCGAGGAGATCGCCGTCAGCATCCTGGCGGAGATCGTCCAGCTCGAGGCGCAACCGAAGGAATCGGGGGCGGTCGGATCCGGTGACGCCGCCGCGGAAGATGCGGCGACCGCGGCGCGAGCCGAGGACCAGGCGACCGATCCCGTGTGCGGCATGACCGTCCCGGTGGCGGGTTCTCCGTCCTCGGTCTTCGAGGGGGAACCCGTCTACTTCTGCTGCGAGGGCTGCTGAGCCCGATTCGACGCCTCGCCGGAAGCATATCTCCAGCAACACGTGACGAGGGGGCAGCAATGAAGACCGTGCTGAAGGTCGCCGTACACGTGGCGGTGATCGCATTGCTGTATCTGATCTTCTCGTTCTCGTTGTTCCTTGGACTTCAGGTCAGCACGACCTGGGGGAACATCGGCATGGTCGTATCGATCGGGGCCGTCATCGCCTACGTCCTTCTGGTTCGTCACCGACGGCCCGTGCGGGTGACCATGGAGGATGAAGGCCCATGAGAATCGAAGAAGGGTTCACGATTGACGCGCCGGCCGACGAGGTGTGGGCGATCCTCTCCGACCCCCGGCAGCTCTCGCAACTCCTGCCCGGGGCGGAAATCACGGAGCGGATCGACGATACGACCTGGGACGGCGCCATGACGGTCAAGGTCGGACCCCTCGTCGCCGCCTATACCGGGACCGTATCCTTCATACTGAACGAAGAAGAGCGATCCGCGGTCATCCGCGCGCTGGGCCAGGGCAAGGCCGGCATGGGCACCGCCGAGATGACGATGAACAGCCGGGTGGCGGCGCTGCCCGATGGCGGGTCCGAGGTGACGATGGACTCGGACGTGGCCGTCACGGGGATCCTCGCGCAGCTCGGCCGCGGCATGACGCAGGTCGTCTCCAAACGGATGTTGCAGGAGTTCGTCAAGCGATTGACGAGCGCCCTTGAGAACGAGGCGAAGGAGGCAGGGCCATGATCCCCCCGCAGTTCGACTACCACGCGCCGGCCGAACTGGACGACGCGATCGGCCTCCTCGGCGAACTGGACGACGCGAAGGTGATTTCGGGCGGTCAGAGCCTCCTCCCGATGATGAAGCTTCGCCTCGCTTCTCCCGCGAACATCATCGACATCAGCCGCATCTCCGGGCTCGATACGATCGAGGAGCGGGACGGCTTCCTTCGCATCGGCGCGCTCGTGACCGAGACGCAGCTCGAGGAATCCGCGGCCGTCGCGGAGCGCTATCCGATCCTGCTCGACACCGCCCGCGTGATCGCCGACCCGCTCGTGCGCAACCGCGCCACGGTGTGCGGCAACATCGCCCACGGCGACCCCGCGAACGACCACCCGGCGACGATGCTCGCGCTGCGCGCCCACGTCGTCGCCACCGGACCGAATGGCGAGCGCACGATCGACATCGACGACTTCTTCCATGGCCTCTTCATGACCGCCCTGGGGGAGGACGAGATCCTTACCGAACTCCATATCCCGGTGCCGCCGGCCGGCAGCGGCGGCGCCTACGTGAAGCTGGAGCGCAAGGTGGGCGACTACGCCGTGGCCGGCGTTGCCGTGCAACTCACGCTGGACGACGACGGGGTGGTGACGAAGGCCGGCGTCGGGCTCACGAACCTGGGCTTCGCCCCCATCCGCGCGACGGCCGCCGAAGAGACGCTTCTCGGCGCGGACTTCGTTCCGGCGGGCGGGCTGCGCGGCGCCATCGAGAGGGTCCGCGACGCGATCACGAAGGCCCCCGACGCGGACGAGGTCATCGCGGCCGCCGCGCAGGCCGCCGCCGACATGACCGAACCGGTGGAGGACCGGCGCGGCTCCGTCGAATACAAGAGGAACATGGCTCGCGTGCTCACGGCGAGGGCCATCCGCAAGGCGCTCGCGCGCGCCGGGGCCGGAGGGTAGAGCGATGGCGACACATCAGATCAGCGTCACCGTGAACGGCGAGGCGCAGGCGGCCGAGGTCGAGGCGCGCATGCTGCTCGTCCACCTGATCCGCGACGAACTGAGGCTCACCGGCACCCACATCGGGTGCGACACGACCCACTGCGGCGCCTGCACCGTGCTGCTCGACGGCAAGCCGACCAAGTCGTGCACCGTCCTCGCCGTCCAGGCCGACGGTACCGAGATCGCGACCGTCGAGGGGCTCGCCGGCGCCGACGGCATGCACGCGCTGCAGGAGGGCTTCTGGGAGAAGCACGGCCTCCAGTGCGGCTTCTGCACGCCCGGTATGCTGATGACCGGCGCGGCCCTCCTCGAGGCGAACCCGAACCCGAGCGAAGCCGAGATCCGCGAGGCGATCTCCGGCAATCTCTGCCGCTGCACCGGCTACGTGAACATCGTGAAGGCGGTGCAGTACGCCGCCGAGAAGATGGGCGCCGCCGCCGCCGAAACCGCGAACGCCGCGACCGACGGGGAGGACAGCTGATGGCACCGAAGACTTCCGCCGACATCTGCGGCATGGGGCACTCCATGAAGCGCAAGGAGGACCCGCGCTTCCTGCAGGGCAAAGGCAACTACATCGACGACATCGTCCTCCCCGGCATGCTGTGGCTCGACATCGTCCGCAGCCCGATCGCCTACGGGAAGATCAAGAGCATCGACTCGAGCAAGGCGCTGGAGGTGCCCGGCGTCCTCGCCGTCCTCACCGGCAAGGACCTCGAGGCCTACAACCTGCACTGGATGCCGACGCTGATGTCGGACACGCAGATGGTGCTCCCCACGGACACCGTCATGTACCAGGCGCAGGAGGTCGCGGCCGTCATCGCAACCTCACGCTACGCGGCCGCCGACGGCGTCGCCGCGGTCGAGGTCGACTACGAGCCGATGAAGCCCGTCATCGACCCCTTCAAGGCGCTCGATGAGGACGCGCCCGTCCTCCGCACCGACAAGGAGGGCCAGACCGACAACCGCATCTGGCACTGGGAGGCCGGCGACAAGGAAGCGACGGACAAGGTGTTCGAGGAGGCGGACGTCGTCGTGCGCGAGAGCATGCACGTGCCGCGCATCCACGTGGCCTCGATCGAGACCTGCGGCTGCGTGGCCGACTTCAACCCCGTCGAGGGCCATCTCACCGTCTACATGACGACCCAGGCCCCGCACGCCATCCGCACCGTGCTCGCGCTCGTGGCGGGCCACGTCGGCCTCTCCGAGGAGAAGATCCGCGTGGTGTCGCCCGACATCGGGGGCGGCTTCGGCGGCAAGGTGCCGGTCTATCCCGGCTACGTGATCGCCATCGCGGCCTCCGTCGTGCTCGGCAAGCCGGTCAAGTGGATCGAGGACCGGATGGAGAACCTCCAGGCCGACTCCTTCGCGCGCGACTACCACATGGACGCCGAACTCGCCGCCGACGCCGACGGCAAGATCCGCGGCCTCCGCATCAAGACGCTCGCCGACCACGGCTACTCCGACGCGCAGGCCGCGCCCTCGAAGTTCCCGGCCGGCCTCTTCTCCATCTGCACCGGCTCCTACGACATGGAGCAGGCGTATGCCGAGGTGGACGCCGTCTACACGAACAAGCCGCCGGGCGGGGTCGCCTACCGCTGCTCCTTCCGCGTGACCGAGGCCGTGCACTGCATGGAGCGCGTCGTGGACACGCTGGCGCACAGGATCGGGAAGGATCCGGCGCAGTTGCGCGAGGAGAATTTCATCCCCAAGGAGGCCTTCCCCTACCAGTCGCCGCTGGGCTGGGAGTACGACAGCGGCGACTACCAGGCCGCGATGGACAAGGCGAAGGAGATGATCGGCTACGACGACCTGCGCCGCGAGCAGGCCGAGAAGCGCGCGCGCGGCGAGTTGATGGGGATCGGCGTGTGCAGCTTCACCGAGGTGCTGGGGGCGGGTCCGTCCAAGGACTTCGACATCCTCGGCATCAAGATGTTCGACTCCGCCGAGGTGCGCGTGCACCCCACGGGGAAGGCGATCGCCCGCTTCGGCACCAAGTCGCAGGGCCAGGGCCACGAGACCACCTACGCGCAGATCATCGCCGAGGAACTCGGCCTCCCCGCCGCGCACGTCCAGGTCGAGGAGGGCGACACCGACACCGCCCCGTACGGCCTGGGCACCTACGCCAGCCGCTCGACCCCGACGGCCGGCGCCGCGGGCGCGATGGCCGCGCGCCAGATCCGCGCCAAGGCCGCGAAGATCGCCGCCCACCTGATGGAGGTGAGCGAGGAGGACCTCGAGTGGGAGCCCGGCAAGTTCTCCGTGAAGGGCGCCCCCGACCGCTCCGTCACGATCCAGGACTGCGCCTTCGCCGCCTACACGAACCTCCCCGAGGGGATGGAGCCGGGGATGGAGGCGACGAACTACTACGACCCGCCCAACCTCACCTTCCCCTTCGGCACGTACATCTGCGTGGTGGACATCGACCGCGGCACGGGCGAGGTGACGGTGCGCCGCTTCGTGGCCGTGGACGACTGCGGCAACATCATCAACCCCATGATCGTGCAGGGCCAGATCCACGGCGGCCTCAC
>VXMR01000136.1 GCA_009841005.1 Gemmatimonadales bacterium | reverse complement strand
CGTTCACCCCGAAGGAGACCGCCGTGCGCCGGTTCAGGTAGGGGTCGAGCGAGACCAGCAGGCGCTCGGAACCGGTGTTCTGGTCGCGGCGCGTGCGGTAGGCCTGGATGCCGTCGGGATCGTCCGTGTACATGCGCCCGGCGATCCACAGCGCGTCGTCGTCGAAGGCGAACGCGACCTCCGTGCGCCGCGTGGCCGGCTCGCCTTCGTCGGGCTCGCGCTGCCAGAACGTCCTCGCGAATTCCGCCCGCGCCCAGACCGCGTCGTCGAGATGGCCATCCAGCTCGAGCGTCCCATCGGTGTCGCGCGTGGCTCTGAGCTGCTGCCGGTTCTCCGGGCCCAGGCCCTGCGCGCTTAGAGCCCCGCCCGCGGGAAGCAGGATGAGGATGACAACGGCGACGGCCCGCGAGATGCGTCGTGCGGCACCGGACTCCCGGATCCTGCGCGAACGGAGGCTTCGCTGACGGGTCCCGCTCGAACCGTCAGCGCTCAAGGAAAACGTCTGCCACCGGACCCGGCCTCATTTGACGCGACATGGAACGCCCTCCCACGCTGAGGGTGAGCGCTTACAGTGGATCCTCCCGTTCCGAGAGGCAACGACCCGGACGGTAAGCGGAGAGCGGCGGAACAAGATCGAGACACGGCTGTTTCGGAGGCTCAGGCACGACCATGTGAGCAGCGAACCTGGTGAGTGGCGGATTCACCGGGTGGCGCCGTTTCACACATTGGGAGACCCGGTCAATTTCTTTCGTCGCCTCCGGGCAGTCGTCGCCGCCATGCCGCGTACTCACATTGTCGCGGCGACGGACGATTACCTGCACGCCGTCTGCCGAACCCGGCTCGGGTTCCGCGACGACCTGGAGTTTCGATGGTGCCCGTCGGAGGGCATCGCCCATGTAACGTCGGCGTCTCGCGTTGGCCTCTTCGATTTCGGCGTAAACCGGCGGAGGGTAGAGCGGGTGCGCAGGAACCTTGGAGGCTAAGTCAGCCGCGGTTGCCCTCGCCCCATGCGGACGTGAGCGGCTCCCCGTCGATGAAGCGGCCGGGGCGGAAGGGTGAGAGGTCGATCTCCGGCGCCTCGCCACAGATGACGTCGGCGAGGGCTTCGCCGATCGGAGGGCCGAGCTTGAACCCGTGGCCGCTGCCGCCGAAGAAGGCATAGTACCCCTCCAGACCGGGCTCGGGACCCACGATCGGGTGCCAGTCGTCCGTGATCGTGTAGAGCGAGGCGTAGCCGCCCAGGTGCCGGGCGCGGGAGAGAGCCGGGATACGCTCGAACAGCGGGCGCTCGATGCGCTCGCGCATCTCCGGATCGAGACCTGGATCGCAGTCGTCGGGGTCCACCGGCTCGATGTCCTTGGGTGCTCCGAGTCCGGCGATGATTCGATCTTCGCCGCAGGATCTCAGGTAGACGCGCAGACCCGGATCGGAGATCACCGGGAGTTCGCCGAATCCCGCTGGCTTCTCCACGAACAGATCGCTCTCGCGGCTCCAGCGCAGCGAGTACCTCACGCCGAGCCACGAGCCGACCTGACCCGCCCAGGGACCTGCCGCGTTCACGACGACATCCGTCGAGATCATCCCGTCTTCGGTCTCCACGGCCACCGCTTGATTTCCATGCAGGCGGACGCCCGTGGCCGCGACGCCGGCGCGGGGCTCGAGTCCCCACGGGCGCGCGGCCGCTACCAGGTTCTCCGTCGTACGCGTGGGATCGGCGTAACCCGAGCGCGGCTCGAGGATCCCGTACGAGACGCCGTCCGGCGAGAGCGGCGGCGCCAGGTCGGCCACGTCTTCCGCGGTGAGGCGCTCGACGCGGAGCCCGTGCCGCCGCTCCGACTCGAGGATGTGCTCCCCCGCGGCGCGCAGGGGCTCGCCGATGAGGAGCAGGAAGCCGATGGGCCGGAACCCGCAGTCGCCGCCGAGCATGTCCCGGTCGTTCTCGAACATGTGAAGGGCCCGCTTCGCGAGTTCGAGCGTGATCGGATTCGAGTAGTACGTGCGGATGATCGCGGCGGAGTGTCCCGTGCTTACGCCCGCCAGGCGCCCCTTCTCGAGCAGCACGACGCGTCCGAACCCTCGCTTGGCGAGGAAGTGCGCCGCGCTGGCGCCCATTATCCCGCCACCGATGACCACAGCGTCGGCGGTCTTCACTCCCGCAGTCATCGTCCCTGCGCTCGGCGCAGTCTCTTTGTCTCCGAGGGGTCGACGGTCCATTCGCCCGACCGGGTCGACCGGATGGCCACGCCGTATGCCTTCCGCGCCCGGGCGCGCGAGACCTTGCCTTCCCGCACGTCCCGGAGCACCGCCTCCGGATCCCGTTCGTGCGCCGGCCCGAACCCGCCACCGCCCGCCGTCTCGATCCGCACCCGGTCTCCCGTGGCCAACTGCACCGTCGCCTTCGAGCCCAGCTCCCGCGCTTCGCCGCCCGAGATCCGTCTGTAGCTCGCGACCTTCCCGTCGTCTCCCCCGTGCAGGCCGTGGGCCGGGAACCGCGCCCGGTCCGCCAGCGTCGTGAACGTCGGCTCGTGACCCACGAACTCGTACTCCCGGCAGAGCGCGAGGCCGCCTCGCTGCCGGCCCGCCCCCTCGGAGTCCGGAACCAGGCTGTACTCGTGGATCCGCACCGGATAGTTGAGTTCGGTCTCCTCGATCGGCGCGTTCTGGGTGTTCTGGATGTGGGTCTGGACCGCGTCCGGGCCATCGGCGTCGTGCCTGCCGCCGTACCCGCCGGCGAGCGTTTCGAGGAAGCAGTAGTACTCCCCGGTCGCCGGATCCTCTCCCCCGAACCCCACGTGGCAGATCATCCCCTTCGTTCCCGCGGGAACGCGCTCCGGCATCGGATCCGCGAGCGCCCGGAACATGATGTCGCACAGCCGCATCGCGACCTCCCACCCGCCGACGACCCCCGCCGGCGGCCGGACGTTCACCGCCGACCCCTCCGGCGCGACCACCTCGATGGGACGGTAGAACCCCTCGTTCAGCGGGATGTCGGGGTCGACCAGGCACTTCAGCACGTAGACGCAGGCCGTGAAGCACTGCGTCAGGTTGCAGTTCATCGGCGCCGCGCGCTGCGGGTCCGTCCCCGTGAAGTCGAAGCGCGCCGCCGCGCCGTCGAACCGGATCCGGACCTTCAGGCGGACCGGCTCCCCGGTGATCCCGTCGTCATCGAGGCACCCCTCCGCCGCAAACTCTCCCCGCGGAAGCTCCGCCAGTTCCGCCCGCAGCCGCCGCTCGCTGTAGTCGATCATCCGCTCCATGTAGGAGCCCAGCATCGCCGTGCCGTAGCGTTCCCACAGCGCGGATAGCCGCCGAAGCCCGATCTCGTTCGCCGCGTGCTGCGCGCGCAGGTCGCCCGCCACCTCCTTCTTCGCTCGAACATTCGCGAGCATGAGCTTCAGCACGTCGTCCACGAGTTCGCCGCCGTCGAAGAGCTTCACCACGGGAAGGATGATCCCTTCCTGGTAGATTTCGCGGAACGCGCCGATGCTCGCCGGCGCCCCGCCGCCCACGTCCACGTGGTGACAGCAATTGGCCACATATCCCACGAGCCCGCCCTCGTGGAAGAACGGGGTGATGAGAAAGACGTCGTTGAGGTGGCTCGCCTGCCGGTGCGGGTCGTTGACCAGCAGCCCGTCCCCCGGACCCAGCGTCCCCTCGCCGTGCTCCGCCTCGTACTCGGCCACGGCGCGCGGGACGAGCCGCCCGATCGTCACCAGGTGCGCGGGCTGGCAGAACGCCTGCGCGATCATCCGCCCGTCCGCGTCCACGAAGGCGCAGGAGTAATCGAGCCGCGTCTTGATGTTCGTCGAATAGGCGGTGCGCTGGAGCGTGACCGACATCTCCTCCGTCGCCTCCACGAGCGCATTCCGGATCACCTCGAACAGGATCGGATCCACGGAACTCGCGGTCCGGCTCTCAGGCTGTGGCATCTTGGCCCCCGGGTCGTGTCTCGAGGCGCACCCCGACCCACAGAATCAGGATCGTGAGCGGCAGCCCTGCCAGGATCGGGTCCAGCTCCCAGATGATGACGACGGACCCCACCTCGCGGATCGCCCCGAACGTCTGCCATATGGCCTGCACCGCGGCTCCGATGAGCATCGCCGCCATCACCGTCCGCGGCGCCCGCCGGAGCGAGGGGAAGAGGACGATCCCGATCAGCGCAGGGGCGACGGAGGCCCCCATGATCCGCCCCCCGATCCAGAACAGTTCGATGAGGAGCGGCAGCGCGAGGTAGAGGACGGCCGCGAGCGCTCCGACGAGGAGGACGTTCAGGCGGTACACCCACAGTTGCCGTACGGCGCTCGCCGTGGGCGCGATGAAGCGCGCATATAAATCAAGCGTGAAGTTGGAGGCGATCGTGTTGATCGTGCTGGAGAGCGTCGACATGCTCGCCGCGAGCACGCACACTACGACGAGGCTCGCGAGTTCGTTCCCCGCCGCCCCGAAGGCGAGCGTGACGAAGGCGTCCTCCGCCGCGAGGCCCGGCCCGTACATCGTGCGGGCGACGATCCCGATGAGAGGCGGCGTCATGTACCAGATCGAGGCGATGACCCCGCCGTACAGGAACCCCCGCCGGGCGATGTCCGCGCTCCTGGCCGCGAAGCCCCGCTGGATGAGTCCCTGGTACGCGCCCGTGATCGCGAGGCCGATGACGATCCAGGCGAGGACCTGGGTGACGCCCGCCCGCCCGAAGATGTCGATCAGCGCCGGATCGAGGCCGGCGCTCAACTCGCCGAGGCCTCCGGCCGCGGCCAGCCCCGCCACGAGCACCGCGATCGAGCCGGCGAGGATGATGAAGAACTGGATCGCGTCCGTCGCCATCACCGCCCACATGCCGCCCAGAAACACGTAGACCGACGTGACGCCGAGCCAGAGGAGGAGCGACTCGGCCACCGAGATGCCGAGGACCGCCGTGGTGACGAGCGTCAGCGCCCCGATCGTCCCCGCCGTCACCCCCATGTCCCGCAGGATGACGAGAACGAGCGAGACGATCCGGTGCCGAGGGCCGAAGCAGCGGCCGAAGAGTTCCGGGATCGTGATGACGCCTGTCTCCCACAGCCGCGGGATGATGAAGTACGCGATCCAGATCGTCCCCAGCATGAAGGATCCGCCGCTCCAGTACGCGTCGAGGCCGAAGTCCGCGCCGAGCGCCGAGATTCCGATCAGCGTGGTCCCGTTGATCCAGGTGGCCGCGACGGAGAAGGCGATGAGCCACACGCCCGAGTGGCGCCCCGCCACCGCCATGTCCTCGACGGAGCGCACCCGCCGCCGGAACCAGACGCCGACCCCCAGCATGAGGGCGAGGTAGGCTCCGATGAGCCACCACGAAAGCTGCATCCCCTCCGTCATGGCCCGCCGCCCAGCAGCCAGCCCCAGAGCCCGATGTAACCGAAGCCCAGGAGGACGAGGATGAGCAGCGCGAGCCACGGGTTGAGGCGCGGGAGTGCGATCCGATCCATGCGGCCCGGATCCGGGCGGTCGGCAGCCCGCCCCTCCGGCGGCGGCCCGTCGGATCGCCCGGCGGATGCGGTCGGCCCGGTCACGGAGCGCCGTCCGGAGAGACGAGAAGGTTGCCGAACCCGTCCACTTCGGCCCGATATCCAGCGTGCAGGAGCGTCGTGGAGTCGACCTCCTCGATGACCGCCGGGCCGGTGACAACATGGTCCGCCCGCAGGAGCGCCCGGTCGTAGATCGCGGTCTCGACGAAGCCGGCGTCGTCGGAGAAGAAGACCCGCCTCGTCCCCCGTTGGGCTTCCGTCGCGTCCTTCCCGTTCGACCCGATCCTCGGGAGCCGCGGGCGCGCGATCCTGCCGATGGCCGTGACCGTGAAGTTCACGAGTTCGACCGGCTCTTCCGGATACCCGTGCCCGTAGGCCCGCTCGTGCTCCGCGTGGAAGCGGCGCACCGCGTCGGCCAGCGTGGCGGCGTCCATCCCGCCGCCCGCCCCGTCGCCGGCCGCTTCACCGGGCAGCGTCACGGCCACTTCGGACGACTGCCCGGCGTACCGCATCTCGATCCCGCGCCGGAACTCCATGTCCGCCGCAGCCACGCCTTCGCGCCGGAGCGTGCGTCGACCCTCCTCCTCCATCGCCTCGAAGAGCTCCCGGATCCGCGCGGTGACCCCGCCCCCTACGAGATCCGCATCATCGGCGGCCATGACCCGGGTGCGTGAGAACTCGTGGCGGAGGTCCGTAACGAGGAGGCCGAGAGCAGACGCCGTCCCGGGGCTCGGCGGCACCACGAGCGTCGGAATCTGCATCTCCATGCACAGGCGGTTCGCGTGCAGCGGCCCGGCCCCGCCGAAGGCGACCATCGTCAGCTCGCGCGGATCGTTGCCCCGGCGCACGGTCACGAGCCGCAGCGCGTTGATCATCGTCGCGTTCGCGATCTCGATGATCCCGTTCGCCGCCTCGACCGGGTCCAGCCCGAGCGGCTCGGCGCACCGCTCCCGGATCCCCGCCGCGGCCGCGTCAACATCGAGCGGCATCTCGCCGCCCAGGAAGTAGTCGGGGTTCAGACGGCCGAGTACGAGGTTGGCGTCCGTGATCGTCGGCTCGGTCCCGCCTCGCCCGTAGCAGATGGGGCCCGGCTCCGCGCCCGCGCTCCGGGGCCCCACGCGGAGCCCCCCTCCCGCGTCCACCCAGGCGAGGCTTCCCCCGCCCGCGCCCACTTCCACGAGATCGATGACCGGCGTGCGGATCGGATAGCCGGCAGCCCGCGTCATCCCCTGCCCCGGCTGCGCCTGCGCGCCGACCTCATACTCCTTCGTGACTCGGGGGCGGCCGTCGAGGACGAGACCCGCCTTGGCCGTCGTCCCTCCCATGTCGAACGAAATCAGGTCCGCGTGACCGAGGCGCCCCGCGATGAAGTTGGCGGAGACCACGCCCGCCGCCGGACCCGATTCGACCATGAACACCGGCTTGCTCGCCGCCTGTTCCGCGGTCAGAACCCCGCCGTTCGACTGCATGACGAGAAGCTCCGCCTCGAGACCGGCTCGACTCAGTCCCTCCTCGATCCCCGCGAGATAGCGCGCCACGACGGGGATGATGCAGGCGTTGATCACGCACGTGCTGGCCCGGAAATACTCCCGGAATTCCGGACAAACGCTCGATGAGAGGGAGATGAGAAGCTCCGGATCCTCTTCGCGAAGGATCTCGGCCACGCGCGTCTCGTGCACGGGATTCGCGTACCCGTGCAGGAGACACACGGCGACCGATCGGACCTCCCGCGCCCGCAGCGCCGCCGCAATCTCCCGAACGGCGTCCTCCTCGAGGGGCTTGAGGACGCCGCCCGCCGCATCCAGCCGCTCCGGCACCTCGAAGCACAGGTCGCGCGGGACGAGCGGGCGGAGCTTCTCGAAGTGGACGTCGTAGAGGGAGGGCCGGACCTGGCGGGCGATCTCGAGCATGTCGCCGAAGCCTTGGGTCGTCACGAAGGCCGTCTTCGGCGTCTTCCCCTCGATGAGCGAGTTGGTGGCGACCGTCGTGCCGTGGACCAGGTGGGCGATGGCGCCGGGATCGACCGCGCCGTCATCGAGCGCGCGCGCCACCGCCGCCATGAAGCCGACGGAGGGATCCGCGGGCGTGGAAGGGACCTTCGCCGTATCGATGCGCCCCGTCTCCTCACAGATCAGGACCGCGTCCGTGAAAGTGCCGCCCACATCTATCCCGAGGTGGAACCGGTTGCCCGTCATCGCGTCACCAACGTTCGACGCGGCCGGTGCCCCGGACAAGGCACGTCATTCGCGTGCGGCCGCGTACGGGGCCGCGTGACGCGTCTGGACGCTGTGGGCGGGCTCCATAGGTTGGGAATCCCGGAGATTCGTCGCGGATCTCCGCTTCGCGTACCCACCGGAGGAGGCCACATGGACCGCAGATCGTTCGTTCGAGCCGGACTGGCGGGAGCGGGGATGGCCGGACTCGGCGCCGCGTTCGACCCGGAGCGGCTGGCCGGGAGCGTCGAGGCAGCCAACCGCGGGCTCTCAGCGGAGACGGACGGGGATGTCGTCATCGTGAAGGACGTGCCGGTCCCCATGCGCGACGGCCTCGACCTCATGACCGATCTCTATCTGCCGGCCGTGGACGGCGTCCCGCTGGAGGAGCCCCTCCCCGCCGTCCTCGCGCGGACTCCCTACGACAAGATGCGCCCGATCTCGATCGACCACGCGATGTTCTTCGCGCGGAACGGGTACGTCTCCGTCGTCCAGGACTGCCGCGGGCGCTTCAACTCGGGGGGCGACTTCTTCCCCTTCGTCCAGGAACCGGAAGACGGCTACGACACGGTGGAATGGGTCGCCCGGCACCCGTCCTGCGACGGCCAGGTGGGCACGTACGGCGTCTCGTACCAGGCGTGGGTCCAGTTCGAGACCGCCACGCTGAACCCACCCAGCCTCAGGACGATGATCCCGTACCAGGGGCCGACGAACGCCTACACCTACAGCATGAAGTGCGGCGGCGCCCTGGGTCTCGGGCTGCTGCAGTGGATTCTTTCCGTCGCGTCGAACGGGAACGAGGCGCGCGCGAACCCGCAGATCACCGAGGCGATCAACGAGATGCGGACCGGGCAGACGTTCCTCGACTGGGCCTCGCGCATCCCGTGGCGCCGCGGAGAGACGCCGTTGAGCCTCGCCCCGACCTACGAGGAGGCCGCCCACCAGCTCTACTTCGACAACTACGACTACAGCGACTTCTGGCGGCAGCCGGGCCTCGGCATGGACGAGCACTTCGAGTCGTACCCGGACATGCCGATCCTCTGGGTCGTCGGCTGGTTCGACTGGTATCCGCGCACGATCAGCGACGGCTACCAGGCGATGGTGCGCATGGGGCGGGAGAACCAGCACATCCTCATCGGCCCCTGGACCCACAACAACTTCGCGTCATCGATCGGGGACGTGAACTTCGGCACCGAGGGCGCCCGCGTCGTGACCTACGACGACTACCTGAACCTCGAACTCCGCTGGTTCGACCGCTGGCTGAAGGGAGACGAGAGCGCCGACGTGTGGGCGCCCGCGAAGTACTTCATCATGGGCGGCGGCGACGGCCGGAAGGCCGAGAACGGCCGCCTGAACCAGGGCGGCGAGTGGCGCTACGAGGAGAGCTGGCCCCCGGCCGCGGCGCGACCGACCGAGTTCCATCTCCACGAGGGCGGGGGGCTCGCCCCGGAGGCGCCTTCCGCGGGCGCTTCATCGACGACCTACACGTACGACCCGCGCAACTCGGTCTCCAGCAACGGCCGCTGCATCGTGGCCTACGGACCCGCGCTCGAGTTCGGGTTCCAGGGGATGGGCCCGCGCGACCAGATCGAGATGGAGACGCTGCCCGGCCACGGGATCCCCGGCATGCCGATCGCCTCCCGCCCGGACGTGCTCGTGTTCCAGACCGATCCGCTCCCGGACGACCTGACGATCGCCGGCGACATCACGGCAGTCCTCTTCATCTCATCGGACGCGCCGGACACCGACTTCTACGTGAAGCTCCTCGACGTCCACCCGACGAGCCCGGACTACCCGAACGGGTACGCGTTCCCGGTCTCCGAGGGAATCCTCCGCGCCCGCTACCGGGAAGGGTTCGAACAGTCGGTGCTCATGGAGGAGGGCGAGGTCTACCGCCTGGAGTTCCCGCTCGAACCCGCGGCGAACCTCTTCAAGGCGGGACACCGCATCCGGGTCGACGTCTACAGCAGCAGCTTCCCCAACTTCGACATCAACCGGAACACGGGAAATCCGCGCGACCGCACGTGGCGCATCGCCAACAACACGGTCCACCACGAGGCCGGCCACGCCTCGCACCTGCTGCTACCGCTAATGCCTTAGCTGTAGATGCCAAGGACGTTGTCCACCGGATCGACGAGTAACCGACTCCCCCGAAG
>VXMR01000131.1 GCA_009841005.1 Gemmatimonadales bacterium | reverse complement strand
AGCCGCGCGTGCACGTCCAGGTGGAAGGGGTCGATCCAGATCGCGCGCTCCAGCGTCTCGCGGGCGGCCGCATCGTTCCCGAGCGCCTGCTCGAGGTCCGCGAGCGCGAGGTGCGCCTCGAAGTGGTTCTCGTTGAGGGCGGTGTACGTCCGGTACGCCTCCGCGGCCCCCGCGAGATCGCCGGCTTCGCGGCGGAGCCGGGCGAGGATGAGGATCGGCGCGTCGGCTCCTGCGTACTCGGGGAAGACCTCGTGCGCCCTCTCCAGCGCCCGCATCGCCTCCTCCGTGCGGCCCGCCCGCCGTGCCTCCGCCGCCGCCATGAGCAGTCCGGCGAAGGTGTCCGGGCCGGGCGGCGTCCCGGCTTCGGGGGTGCCCAGCGCCTTCAGCGTCGGGCCGAAGCGGGTCTCGATGTAGTCCCGCAACTCACGGTCGAGGCCCGCGAGCGTCGTCCCCAGCGCCCGTTCCACGACCTCCGGCGTCTCCAGCCCGTCGCGGTATCCGTCGAGCATGGCGAGTACGGCGTCGAAGCCGCGCGTCGTCTCGATCATCTCGCACAGGAGGGAGGCCATGTAGTAGGCGTGCTGCACCTGCCCGGGGTAGGCGGGCCGCACGAAGCCGTAGTTGAAGCGCTCGAGCGAGGGCAGCCGCTCGTCCCGGAAGGCGGCGAGGAAGCCGGGGTCCACGTCGGATCCCCACCCCTCGCGCGCGTGCCGCTCGTCGAGGACCGCGAGCCCCTCGGAGAGCCAGCGGGGGATGCGGTGCTCGGTGTAGCCGAGGGTGAAGGCGTGCGAGATCTCGTGCCACAGCGTCGAGCCCCAGTTGAAGGCGCCGCCGGGGCGGGCACCGGGGGAGTCCATGGCGAGGACGGAGCCGAAGCTCACGCCGAGCGCGCCGATGCCCGCGAGTCCGACCGTGCGCACGGAAAAGTCGGCGTGTCGGTCGTAGACCTCGACCGAGATCGGGGTCGGCGGCTCGTACCCGTAGCGGGCGCGCATGGCGTCGTAGGCTTCTTCGGCGAGCGCCGTGGCGTAGATGGAGAGGGCGCCCGCTTCCTTCGGGTGCATGGAGAAAACGAAGCGCGGGCTTTCCACCGTCTCGAACCCGGCCAGCTCCTCGAGCAGGTCGAGCGTGTTGAACACCCACACGTTGAAGGGATCGCCCTCGAAGGAGGCCTCGAGCGTCGCGTGCCCGGCCTCGATCTCGCCCGTGCGGAGCTGATTCAGGCCGAGTTCCGCCATGCCGGGCCAGGACAGGGGATCGAGGGCCACGGCCTGCCGCGCGAACTCGACCGCATCGGCGTACCGGTGCGTGCGGTAGGCGACCTGGGCCAGGGCGACGTAGAGGTCGGCGTGCCGCGGATCCAGCCCCAGCACGCGGTCGCGCGCCTCCCTGAAGGCCGCCGCGTCCCCCCGGAGGTGGGCGGCGGCCGCGATCTCCGTCCACGCGGCGAGGGAGACCGGGTTCGTCTCCAGCGCGCGCCGGGCCTCCGCCTCCGCCTCCTCCACGTCCTCGAGTTCGAGATAGAGTCGCGCGAGGAAGGCCCGGGCCTCGGTGAAGCGGGGGTTCGTCTCGAGCGCCTGCTCGGCGAGTTCGAGCGCCTCCGAGGAGCCGTCGAACTTCGCGCGGCGCGCCTTCGCCAGGAGGGCCCGCGCGTGGGCCGGGTTTCGGGCCAGCGCCTCATCGATCAGCGGCCCGGCCTCGAAGCTGTCGTACTTGTCGAGAAAGAGGAGACCGAGGTCGATGCGCGGCTCGGGGTCGCCGGGGTCGGCTTCGATGGCCTCCTCGAAGGCGCGCACGGCGTCGTGGAAGAGGTCGGGGTCGCGGGCGCCAAGGTACGTGAGGGCGGCTCCGACGGCGCGCAGTTCGTCGGCTTCGAGGCGGCGGGCGCGATTGTAGAAGTCGATGAACCCGTCGAACAGGGCGAGGGCTTCCTCGCGCGCGCCGCGGTCGAAGAGAAGGCGTCCCAGGTCGAGCCGCGCGAGTTGCGCGTCGCTGGCCCGGCCTTCGATGGCCCGGCGGAAGTGCGCTTCCGCTTCGTCGAGGCGTCCGAGCGCGTACAACTGGCGCCCGCGTGCGCGGGCAAGTTCGGTGTCCGCGTTCGCTCCGTCCGGGGCGCGCGCGGCGGCCCGGTCGAGGGCTTCGAGCGCGGACTCGTACTCGCCGGTCGCGGCGAGCGCGCGCGCCCATCCGCGCGCGGAGGCCGGGAACTCGCCCCCGGCACGGGCCGCCGACCGATAAGCCGCGACCGCCTGCCCATAGTCGCCGGTCTGGTGCGCCTCGAGCGCCGCGGCGAGCGGTCCGCCGCTCCCCTCCGCATCCGAACGCTCCTGCGCGCGCCCCGATGTCGGCGCCAGGAGCACGAGCGCCAGCGCCAGCGCCGGGCGCGCGAACCGCATTCGGCGCGCGGTCGACCGGACGGGCCGGCGCGGCGTCAGGCGCACGGGACGCTCCCGCCCTCGCGGATGGCGCGGTTGAGCCGGGCGAGTTCGACGAGGAGCGTCTCGAGTTGCGCGTCGTATTCCTCCTCCGCCATCTCGTCGCGACGCGCGCGGAGCGCCGCGATCCCATCCTCCACCTCGCGCTTCCGCGCCAGTAGCGCGGCCACGGCCGGGTCGTCCGCCGTCGTCCCCGCGAGCGCGGCCGGCGCCAGGGCGAGGAAGAACCGGTTCGCGAGCGTCCCGTCGGGTCCGTCCGGACTCGGTTCGAGCGATCCCTCGCCGTCTCCATCGTCGTCGAGCAGGGCGTGTTCGGTCAGCATCTCGTTGTCCCGCTCGTACCGTCGGCGCACCTCGCCGGTCGCATAGCGGAACGCCTCCAGCAGCGACACGCGCTCGTCCTTGTCCACGTCCGCCTCGTCGAGGGCGAAGGCGTCGACGAAGAAGCCGCCGAAGTGGGTCCGTTCGCGTTCACGCGGGGAGCGCGTGGCCGTCACGACGATGCGCCGCTCGCCGGCGACCGCGGGCACGAAGCCGCCGCTGGCGCTCGCCGCGTTCACGACCGCCACGGTCTGGGTCGGAAACGCGTGGAGCCACATCGACAGGGCTTCTCCCGACAGGTCCGGGCCGGGGAGGCTGAAGCGCGACTCTTCGCCGCGGCCGCTCCCGTGGCCGAGGAGGAGGATGAGCGCCACGTCGGAGGGCCCGGCCCGGCTCGCCATGGCGAGCACCTCCCGCTCGACGGCCTCCAGGGTGGCCCGGCCCGCGACGCGGGGGGAGAGCGCCTCGTCCTCCGCCAGCCACGCGACGGTCTCGCGAACGCCGAGACGCTGGTCGAGTGCGTCGAGAAGCGACTCGGCTTCCGTCCGGAACTGCTCGGAGTACTCGGGCGCGCCCCCGAGGCCGGTGACGACGAGCACGTGCGTCCGCGGCGCGGCGGTCGCCGCCTGGGGCGCAGCCGGGAGGCCCGCGAGGCCGCCGACGCCGAACAGGGCCGCGGGAATCAGCGCCGCGGTGAGCGCGACGGCTCGCACGCCGCGGGTCACGCGAGATCCTTCCGTCGGCGGTACGCCCACTCCCCACCGAGCAGCCCCGCCAGGAGCAGAAAGAGGATGGGCATGTCCCACAGCGAGCGCTCCTCGTACACGGTGTCGCCGCTCTCCGTGTAGCGGATCTCGTCGGCCAGCACCTGCGCGTCATCCGCCGTGTAGAACCGGCCCCCCGTCTCGTCGGCGATCCGACGCAGGAGTTCCGTCCGGCGCCCCGCTCCGAACTCCTCGATCCGGGGCGTCCCCGCCCGGAAGAAACTCCCGCCTTCCGCGATGTCGCGGCTCGTCTCGGCCCCGGCCCCCGGGCCCCCGGTTCGGGCTCCCGCAGCGCGGACCTGCACGCTGTACAGCCCCCGCTCCGGCGGCACGAAACGTCCCTCGTACTCGCCATCGCGCTCGACCGTCCAGTCGAGCCGGACCTCGGACGCGACGCCGCCCGGCCCGGTCACCGTGGCGACGACGTCCGCCCCGTTCACGCGCAGGTACCGTTCGTCCTCCACCTCGGCCCGGATCCGGAGCGGCTCCCCCATCGGCACGACGTCTTCGCCGGAGTCGAGTCGGACGCGCCCCGGCGTATCGTGCACGAGCCAGCGGAGCAACTGCCGCCACAGCGTCTCGTGCGTCTCGTCCTCCAGGGGGATGTCCGCGTGCATCTGCCACAGCCACGAGTCCTGCGCGGCGAACACGATCGACGTCCCGCGCCCGTACCTCTGGTGCGCGAGGAGCATGCGCGGTTCTCCCTCGGCCGGCACGCCCCGGAGGAGGTCGACGGCTCCCGGTTTCAGCTCGAACACCCGGTTCACGGAGGTGAGGGGCGGAAGCTCCGTCCAGCGCTCGGCGGAAGACTCGGCGGCCTCCGCGATCCTCATCGCCGCGTGCCGGCGGCCGGCCAACGTGAGTTCGGCCGACACCTCGAGCACGTCCGGTTCGCCGGCTCCTCCGAGCACCACCGGCAGGGCGTCGGCCAGCGGCGTCCCCGTGTAGCCGCCCTCCCCCAGCGACCGCCGCCCGCCCAGTACGAGGAGTCCGCCCCCTCGCTGTCCCACGAAATCCGCCATCATCTGCAACTGGTCGTGCGTGAAGAAGCTCGCCTCCACGCTTCCCAGGATCAGCCCGTCGTACTCGTACAACTCCTCGCGCGTGTCCGGGAACCCGCCGGCGAGTTCGCCCGGCCCCTCCACGTCGAGCCGCAGGTATTTCTCGTCGGCCGTCCTCAGGAGCGTGACGACGTGCAGGTTCTCATCGTCCGCCACGGCGCGGCGCAAAAACTTGTTCTCCGGGCGCGGCGAGCCCTCGAAGTAGAGGATCTTGCGGCGCGTGTCCCCGACCTCCACCAGAACCTGGCGCTCGTTGTTGCCGGTCAGGGCCTCTCCCTCCTGCGGATCCACGAAGAAACGGATGGCGCGGGGCCCCGACTCCTCCAGGGTGAACTGGAGTTGCACCGCTTCCTCGCCGTCCGGCCCGAGCGTGAGATCGCGCGTGCCCACGATGCGCCCTTCGTCCTCCACATCGAGCCGCACCGTGCGTCCGCCCAGACCCGCGTGGGAGACGATGACGTCGGCCACGATCGTCGTCCCTTCCAGGGCCGCGCGAGGCACTTCCACGCGGCGCACCTCGACGTCGGGGGCGATGCGCTCCGAACCCATCCCGATCGTGTAGATGGGGATCCCCGCGGCGCGCGCCGAGAGCAGCGCCTCCGAAAGCGGCGGCGTCGCTTCGTCATCGTTGTCCGCGCCGTCGGAGACGACGACGATCCCGGAGAGCGGGAGTCCGGCCATCTCCTGCTGCACGCGGGTGAGCCCCGCGGCGAGGTTCGTGCGGGGGCCCGTAAAGGCCATCTCGCCCGCAGCGTCGATGCGGTCCGCATCGGAGTCGAACCCGTACATCCTCAGCCGGAAGCGGTCCTCGAGCGCCTGCCGGAGCGCGCCTTCGCCCCGCTGCGTCGCGAACGCCTGCCTGTCGGCGGGCTCCGCGGGCGCCGGATCCATGGCCGCGGAACCCGCCACGCCCGGGTCTGCGGCCAGGGGATCGGCAGGCGGATCGCCCGTCCCTCCCGCCGGATCCTCTTCTTCGCCGCCGAAGAGGTCGAGCATCCGCTGCGCGCGCGTCTCCCCGTCTTCATCCGCCACCCGCATGCTCCGGGAATCGTCGAGGAGGATCGCCACGAAGTTCCGCCGCGGGACGACGGTCGAGACGAGGAGAACGGGCCGCATCAGGAGGAAGGCGAGGACTCCCAGCGCGGTCGCCCTCAGTCCCATCATCACCCAGCGGTCCCGCGCCTCCACCGTGGGTCCGACGCGGCGGTATTCGAGCGCGAACCAGACGACGGCGCCGACCCCGAGGAAGGCGAGGACCACCCCCCACCAGGGGGCGGCGAGGGAGAGATCGCCGCGTTCGAACACGACGGGTCGGTATTTGAAGAGGAACTCGAACACGCGGTCGCTGACCCTTCCCTTCCGAACGCGGTCTCTGTCGGCGATCCAACCTACCAGTCAGGTATCCCTCTTAGAAACAAGGCCAGCCGGACGATCGTTGCCCATCTGCCGTCCTCGGAGGGCGCGGCCGTGGCGGGAGCCGCGCCGCCGGCTCAGTCCGCGCGTCGAGGCGCGAGTCCGGCGGCAATCGCCGCCCCGCTCCTGGCCGTGAACACTCCCAGCGTCAATCCGGCGACTCCCAGGAAGGTGGCGAACCCGACCGGGTGCTGGAGTCCCCCCACGAACTCCGCGACCAGGCTGCCGGCGGGCAGTCCAGCGCCGAATCCGGCGACGCACCAGACGACCCACCGCCGGGTCGCGGGCGCCGCGGAGCGGAGCGCCAGCCACTGCGCCGCGCCCAGCCCCAGGCCGGCAAACGCACCGACGAACGTCAAGCCGCCGATTCGGCCGAGCATGTCGAGCGCCGCCAGGCGCACCGGCTCGCCGGTCAACGCCTGGCCGAGGGTCTCGACCAGCACGATGCCGACGGTCATGCCGACACCGAGGCCGAGACCCGACGTCCCGACCCATGAGGCGCCGAACCGCGGACTCCTTCCCAGGGCCAGCCACTGGGCGCCGCCGAACATCGAACCGGCCAACGCCAGGGTGACGGGCGTCACCAACATCATGCCCACGACCGCCTCGACCGGGACTGCCAGGCCCAGGCCGACGGCCAGCCCACCCGTCAAGCCGAGCCCGCAGAGAACGGTCCAGCGCAGGGCGAAGCCGCTTGCGGCAGCCCTGATGTTTTCGATCATCGCGCACCTCCCATTCGGCCACCGTGGGTTCGGTCGACGCTCCGACAGGCTGCTGGCCTCGTCAAGGCCTCTGCCCCTTCCGACCCGCCCGGACCGCCGCCGGCCTCGAGGCCGCCAAAGGCCGTCCATTCGGCGCACCGCCAGCATCGTTCGGGCTGATAACTCCGGTGATTACGGATGGCGCATCGTCTCGTAGGCATGGAGGGCCCGGTGGCGGGCTGCGGCGTGGTCGACGATGGGGGGCGGGTAGTCGCAACCGAGTTCGATACCGGCTTCGCTGAGCGCGTTCGGTGGAGCTTCCCACGGCTGGTGAAGCCAGCGGTCGGGGAGGCGCGCGATCTCGGGCACCCAGCGGCGCACGTAGGCGCCGGCCGGATCGAACTTTTCGGCCTGCCTGACCGGGTTGAAGATGCGGAAGAAGGGCTGCGCGTCGGCGCCCGAGCCCGCGACCCACTGCCAGTTGGCGACGTTGTTGGCGAGGTCGGCGTCGACGAGCGTGTCCCAGAACCACGCCTCGCCGTGCCGCCAGTGGACGAGCAGGTCCTTCGTCAGGAAGGACGCGGCGATCATCCGAACGCGATTGTGCATCCAGCCGGTGTGCCAGAGTTCCCGCATCCCCGCGTCAACGATCGGGTAGCCGGTGCGGCCCTCCTGCCAGGCGGCCAGCGCCTGCGGGTCGTCGCGCCACGGGAAGCGGTCGAAGGCAGGCCGCCAGTTGTCCGTTTCCATGTGCGGAGCGTCGGACAGCAGATGATGGCTGAAATCGCGCCACGCGAGTTCGCGGAGGAGCGCTTCGGGGCCGGTTTCGCCGGGCGCTTCGGCGTCGATCAGGGGAGCCGCGGCGCGCCACACCTGGTGCGGCCCGATCTCGCCCCAGTGCAGGTGCGGCGAGAGGCGTGAGCTGCCTTCGAGGTCCGGCCGGTCGCGGTCGATTCCGTATCGTTCGACGCCGTCCTCGATGAAGTCGGCCAGCCGGTGCCGGGCCGCGGCCTCCCCGACTTCCCAGGTCTCTCGGAGCCCCCCAGCCCAGTCGGGCGCCGTGGGCTGCAGCCCCCAGTCGTCGAGCCGGTCGCTGGCGACCGCGGGGCCGGGAGTCGGCTCCCCCGGCGTCGGATGAGGTTCCGGCATCCGGTAGCACTCCCGGAGCCGTTTCCAGAATGAGGTGAAGACCTTGTAGGGCGTCCCCTGACCGGTCAGGATCTCGCCCGGCTCGCTGAGGAGCGAGCCCGCGTAGCTCTCCGTCTCCACGCCGGCGGCGCGAAGCGTTGTCTCGATCTGTGTGTCTCGCGCGACGGACGCCGGCTCGTAGCACCGGTTCCACACCACGCGGCCGGCGCCGGTTTCCCGCACGACCTTCGGGATGACGTCGGACGCTGGACCCTGCCGCAGGCAGAGGGAAAGCCCCAACCCGGCGAGATCTTCCGCCAGCGACCGGAGGCTCTGGTGCAGCCACCAGCGGGACGCCCCGCCGAGGGGCCGGACACGAGGGCTCCCCTCGCCCAGCACACGAGGGCTCCCCTCGTCCAGCACGAACAGAGGGATGACGGGTTTTCCCAACTTGGCGGCAGCGGCAAGGGCGGCGTTGTCGTGAATGCGCAGATCCTGCCGGAACCAGACGACGACCGGAACAGCCCCCAGAGCGCGCCGCCGCGGCTCAGGCGGCACCAAGCGGTTTACGCGAGGCCCTCGCGTTCGAGGAAGGCGATCATCGTCGAGACGCACTCCTCGGGGTTCTCCAGCTGGAGGAAATGCGTCGTGTGCGGGATGAAGTCGTAGTCCCACCCGATCAATCCCTCGAGGTCGACGCTGGGCAGCGAGGAGAACTCGACGCTCGGGTCGCCGCCGATCACCTTCACGGGACAGGCAAAGTTCGTCGTATCCGGCTCGAAGGCGTACGCGAATCCGTAGTCGAACACCTGCGCCTCGAACTCGCGCGGGCAGCGGAGTTCATACCCGTCGCCGTCCGACGCGGGCTGGAGCAACACGTCGGCGGCAAGGTGCTCCACGCCGGGCTGCGTGAACTCGAACACCCACGAACGCCGGAACTCTTCGGCGAACTCCTCCCGCGTGGCGAACCGGGGCTGGCGATGCCGGGCCAGCATGCCCAGCCGCCGCCAGAGCGTGTCGATGCCGTAGTGATCGCCATCGGCCAGGTACATGGGCGGGTCGAAGAGGACGAGCCCCGCGTACCCGAGCCCCGGCGGATCGTGGTTGAGGGCGACCATCGCCGACAGCGAGTGAAACACGCCGACCGCGGGCTTCGCACCGAAGTGCTCTTCGATGCTCGCCCGGATGCGCCCTTCGTCGGCCGTGAAGGTCGCGACGTTGTGGTGGGCGAGGTCGGCCGTCGGGTTCCGGCCGTGGCTGCGGAGGTCGTAGACGATCAACTCGAAGCGAGACACGAGGCGCGACCAGAACGGGTAATAGAGGTCGATCGCGAGCCCATTGTCGTGGCTGAGGATGAGCCGCGGCCCTTTCACGTCCCCGTGACGCCGAAGCATGATGGGAGCGCCGCCGGTCGCTTCGATTTAGACGGTGTCGAGCGGCTTCGGGACCCGCCATTCCGGACTCGTCATCGCACCCCTCCTTTCGCGCCGGATGATACGCGCGCGGCGCACCGATGGCGAGCCAACACCTTCGCGCGCGCCGTCGACGTCCCCCCACCTCCGAGTCGAATGGCCGGACGCCGGCCCCCTGGCCATCGCGGAGGTCCACCGCGCGGGTGCATCGCACTACGGCGGTCCGCTTCTGACTTTTCCGGGGTCCACTCCGCCTGGTTGGTGTCTCAATGCGTCGCGTCGTTGACGGAGGAGAAGACAAGGGAGACCAATACAAGCTTCACTCCCTTCCGATCTTGCCGAGGCAATCGCTTTCCGGTACCCTCTCGATCGTCCGACGCGGGAAGAGAACCAGCTATTTCACGAAAGAGAAGACACCCATCATGAAGAATGAACTACACCTTGTTCTGGCCGCGGCTTCCAGCCTCGCCTTTGCCGCCATTGCGACGTCAGCTGCGGCGCAACAGATCTCCGAACAGGCTGTCATTGATGCACAGAACGCCTGGGGCGCGGGTATTGTCGCGATCGCCAAGACTCATGCCGATGGCGGCGACTATGCCGCCCGTGCGACGGAACACATCAATGACCTTTATGCATATGGCGAGACCAACGTCATGTTCAAGCCGACCATGGCAGCGGAAGATCAGTTCCGTGAGACATTTGACGAAGCTCTGAGCTATTTCATTGGGCAAGACGGAACGGAAGACAAAGGGTTCGCAATCTCGGGCTGGACCAACGTTCGGTGGGAGAACAACGGCATCTACAC
>VXMR01000042.1 GCA_009841005.1 Gemmatimonadales bacterium | reverse complement strand
GGCGCGTGTCCCAGTGGCCGCCGATCACCCGTCCCACGCGGTTCGAGATCGAGGGGACGGTGGGTTCGTTGAGGCGCTGCCGGGCCGGGTCGCCGAAGAGGCGGATCGAAAAGTCCTGCAGGCCGGCGCCGAGCGCATCCAGCTCGCCGAACAGTTCGAGCGGGGCGTCCGGCGCCTCGAGAAGCGCGGCCCGCATGTGACGCAGCCGATCGCGGGCGCGGCCGATCTCCTCGCCCGCCGAGGCGATGCGGCGGCTCAACTCCGACGCCTCGTTCTGGAAGGCGACGACGGCCCCGAAGTCCGTTCCCGGCTCCGCCGTGGGCACCGCCTTCACCTCGAACGTCTGCGCCTGTCCAACTTCCCGCGCGCCCTCGGCCGTGACCACGACGAGTTGCGCGGAGTATTCGCCGGGGGCGACGAGAGGCCCCTGGGGCGGCCCCACCCACGGAGGCGTGAAGCCGGGGACCGTGAGGTCGATCGGATCGGGCGCCGGGGACCGCAGATCCCAGCTCACGCGGTGCAGCCCTTCCCTCGCGGGGCCGGCGACCCAGCGCACGGTCCGCCCGTCCGCATCGGCGATCGCGACCAGCGCCCGGGGTCCGCTCTCCGTCGCCTCCTGGTTCAGCACGTCGTAGCCGGGGAACGCCACATCTCCCCCGCCCGCTCGCACCTCCCCTTCGGCGGCGCGGCGGGCCTCCGCCATCGTCGTCGATGTCTCAGGCAGATAGTAGGAGATCACGGCGCCGAAGTCCGGGTTCGGCGCGGTGTAGTCGTCCGTCCCGAGCGTCGGCTTGCCGCGCGCCTGCAGGGGCACGGACGGGATGTACCACCACGCGTCGCGCACCGGGAACAGCGCGCCGCCATCGGCGGCGGCCATGGCCGTATTCTCGCCGCCCGCCAGTTCGCGCAGCGGCGTGTAGTCGTCGAGCACGTAGAAGCCGCGGCCGAAAGTCGACCCGACCACGTCGTTGTCCCGCCGCTGGACCTCCAGATCTCGGTGCGGGATCGTGGGGCCCGGAAGCATGTGCCAGTTCTCGCCCCCGTTCACGCTCGCGTACATCCCGAACTCGGCTCCGAGGAAGAGGAGGTTCGGGTTCAGGTGGTCCTGCTCGATCGCCCACAGGATCGTGCCGTCCGGCAGGTCGCCGGAGATCGACTGCCAGGAGAGCCCCGCGTCGTCGCTCCGGAAGAGGAGCGGCCGGAAGTCGCCCTCCTTGTGGTTGTCCGCCACCGCGAACACAGTCGAGGCGAGGTGCTGCGAGGCTTCGATGTCGTTGATGAACGCCCGTTCCGGCACGCCGGGCAGCGGGGCCGCGAGCCGCCAGTTCGCCCCGCCGTCCTCCGTCACGTGGATGAGGCCGTCATCGCTCCCCGTGTAGATCACGCCCGCCGTGACCGGCGACTCGGAGATCCCCGTGAGGGTCGCGTACTTCGACATGGCGCCGTTGTCGATGAGGTCGTCGACGCTCCACACCCGCCCCATGAACTCCAGCTCGTAGCGGTTCACGTTCGTCGTCAGGTCGCCGCTGATCGCGGTCCACGAGTTGCCCCGGTCGTCGCTTGCCCACACGCGCTGCGAGCCGTGGTAGATGCGGTCGGCGTTGTGCGGGCTGATGAGGACCGGCGCGTCCCAGTTCCAGCGTTCGGGCGGGTCGCCGGGCGCGGGCTGCGCCTGGATGTCGAGCGCTTCCTCGCTCGCCCGGTCGTAGCGGTAGAGGTTCCCCTGCTGCGTCTGCAGGTAGAGGATGTCCGGATCCCGCGGGTCGATCTGGACCGCGTACCCGTCCGCCCCCATCGGCGCGTACCAGTCCCGGTTCCGGACCCCCTCGACGTTCGTCGTGCGGGCGGGACCCCACAGCGTGCCGAGATCCTGCGCCCCGCCGAGCACGTTGTAGAACGGCTCCGCGTTGTCGAGCGCGAGCTTGTAGAACTGCGAGATGGGCAGGTTCGGGAAGTGACGGAAGGTGCGGCCGTCGTCGAAGCTCTCGTACAGGCCGGCGTCCGTCCCCACCAGCAGGTGCAGCGGGTCCTCGGGATCGACCCAGAGGGCGTGGTTGTCGCTGTGCTTGTCGCGCGCCGTCTCGAGGTTCCCGAACGTCGCGCCCCCGTCCCGCGTGACCTGGATGAAGACGTCCATCTGGTACACGACGTCCGCGTCGTGCGGGGAGGCTTCGATCTCCTGGTAGTAGTGGGGACCCGTGCCCCCGGAGATGTACGAGTTCCGCCGCTCCCAGCTCTCCCCCTTGTCGAGGGACCGGTAGAAGCCGCGCTCCTCGTCGTTCGCCTCCATGGTCGCGTACACGACCTCGGGGTTCGCCGGGGTGACGGCGAGTCCGATCTTTCCCACATCGCCGCCCGGGAGTCCCGCCGTAATCCGGCGCCAGCCCTCGCCGCCATCGCTGGACTTGTAGATGCCGGAGTTGGGGCCGCCGGCGAGGTGCCCCCAGATCTTCCGCCGCCGCTCGTACGCCGCCGCGTAGATCATGTCCGGGTTGCCGGGGGCGAACTCGATGTCGGTGACGCCGGTGTTCTCGTCGATCCCCAGCACGAGCCGCCAGGAGTCGCCGCCGTCGGTGGACTTGTAGACGCCGCGCTCACCGCCCGCGGCCCAGAGCGACCCCTCCGCCGCCACGAGGATGACGTCGCTGTCGCGCGGGTCGACGAGGATCTGGCCGATGTGCTCCGAGGTGGGGAGCCCGACGTTCTCCCACGTCTCCCCGCCGTTGCGGCTGCGGTAGACGCCGTCCCCCCAGCCGACGTGGCGCCCGCTCACGTTCTCCCCCGTCCCCACCCAGATCACGTCCGGGTTGTCGGGGTCGATCGCGACGTCGCCGATCGAGTACACGGACTCGTCCTCGAAGATCGCGTCCCACGTCACGCCGGCGTTCGTCGTCTTCCACACCCCGCCGGAGCCGACCGCGATGTACCAGGTGCTGCTCCGGTGCGGGTGCACGGCGATGTCCGCGATCCGGCCGCCCATCAACGCGGGGCCGATCTCGCGCAACGGCAGGCCGGCCACCACCTCCGCCACCAGCTCCTGATCGACCTCCTGCGCCCGAACCTCCGGGGTCAACGGAGGAAAGATTCCGGGAACTCCCATGAAGACGCCCCAAACGAGCGCCAGCCGCGCGGGCGACGCACCATGTCTCGTCGAGTCTCTCATCTCGCTGCTCTCCTTCTTGCCGCGGGCAGGCAGCCCGTGCCGGGTTTCCGCGAAGATTCCGCCGGATACGCTATCCCGGGAGATACGGGTCAGACAGAGCACGGCGAGCGACGAGGTGACGCGGCGGATGGAGGGAGAGTGCGACGCGGGGCGGTCTGCCGAGAGTTCGCGTCAGTTCCTGCGGGGCGACCGGGAACGCCAGGCCGCGGCCAGCGCCCGGTCGAACGTCATAAGGTCGTCGGGTTGACGGCGAATGCAGCACGCGAGGTGGACGAGATCGCGCGCCTCGAGTTCCGGATGTCGGACTACCATGTCACAGGCCATTTGCACGTCCTCACGGTGGACGGACCAGACCTCGGTCACGGTGGCTTCAACAAGATCGAACGCCGGGCGCAGTCGGTGTTGCTGATCCCTGCTGACGTAGACGTGCAGGAGTTCCTGAAGAATCTCGGCAGACGTCACGAGGGGGGTATTCCGCTCCCTCGACCGCTCGAAGAAGGATCGGGCCTCGTCTCGGCGGGGATCTTCGGAACCGACGAAGTACATGAAGACGTTGGCGTCGACGAAGATCAGAGGAGGCCCAGCTTTCTCGCGGAAGTGAGCTTCCCTTCGCCGATCAGGCGCTTGGTCTCCTCCCAGTCCGGCTCCTTGGCGCCGGGGGGATGCATCGCGTCGCACTTGGCGGCGAACGCCTTGAGTTCCTCTACGGTGAACAGGCGCGGACGGGCGGCCTCCAGCTTCTCGTCGGCTGCCTCGCGCAACCATTGCCCGAGCGACTTTCCCTCACGCTCCGCCTCCGCCTGGTAGCGGATCTTGGCGGTCTCCTTAACGACGAAGTGGATCCTCGACATTGGCCCCTCTCGGATGCGCATGATTTTTACACATGCACAACATGATGGTGCATGGCGGTCGAGTCAACCTCCGAGGGGCGGAGCGGCGGGCGGCGAGCGGCGGTGGTTCGTCGCCTGTTCGTAGGCGTAGCCGAAGCCGAGGAGCATCGCCTCCGTGAACGGGCGTCCGAGGAACTCGAGACCCACCGGGAGGCCGTCGTCCGTGAACCCGGCGGGCACCGTGAGCGCGGGGAGCGCCGTGAGCGGGCTCAGCGAGCGGTTGTCGCCGAGGGCGTAGCGGTCGGCCGGGGCGGGGTTCGTCTCCACATCCTCGGCGATCAGGTCCGGAGGGTGGTCGAAGGTGGCGTAGACGAAGGCGTCGAGGTCGTGCTCGGCCATCGTCGCGATGACGTCCTCCCTCACCTGGTCGCGCGCCAGGAGGTATTCCAGGTAGCCGGGGTCGCGGGTCGTCTTCCCGAGGAGGTCGGCCATGCCGGCGGCCCGCCACGGATTCACGCGGCCGGAGAGGAGGATCGACGCGAGTGTGCGGTACGGCGGGTCGCGGAGTTCGGCGAGGTAGGCGTCGGTCACTTCCTCCGTCTCGTAGGAGTTGGCGCCGAAGATGGCCGCCACGCCTTCGATCCCGGGGATGGCGACGTCGAACACCTCGGCCCCGAGGTCGCGGAGAGTCCCTATCGCCGCCTCCATCCGGGCGCGCACCTGCCGGAAGCCTTCCGATGACGTGTCAACGGACCGGTCCATCGGCTCGCGGATGACGCCGATCCGGGCCCCCGCCAGCGCACCCGCGTCGAGTCCGTCCGCGTAGGATTCCGGGATCTGTCCCACGGAGTACGCCGTCACGGGATCGTTCGGGTCGAAACCGGCGATGACATCGAGGAGGATGGCCGCGTCCATCACGGTGCGGGTCATCGGGCCCATGGTGTCCGTGGTGGGGTTGGCGGGCATCATCCCGAAGCGGCTCACGAGGGGAAGCGTGGGACGGAGGCCGACGAGCGAGGCGACGGCCGCCGGTCCGCGGATGGATCCGCCCGTGTCCTCGCCGATGCCGATCATGCCGAGGTTCGCCGCCACACCGGAACCGGTCCCGCCGGAGGAACCGCTCGGGTTGCGCTGCGGGTCGTACGCGTTGCGGATGATCCCGAACCCGGACCCCACGTAGCGCGAGGCGAATTCGCCCATGTTGGTCTTCGCGATGATGAGGGCGCCGGCGTCCTTCATGCGCGTGACGATGGTTCCGTCGCGCTCCGACATGTAGCCGGCGAAGAGGGCCGACCCGTAGGTCGTCGGCATGTCGCTCGTCTCGACCTGGTCCTTGAGGAGGACGGGGATGCAGTGCAGCGGTCCCGTGAGGCCGCCGGACGCGAAGGCGGCGTCGAGGCTTCGGGCTTCCTCGAGGGCCCGCGGGTTGACGACCGCGATCGAGTTGAGCCGCGGCCCCTGCTGGTCGTACGCGTCGATCCGGGCCAGGTAGCGCGCGACGAGCCCCTCGCAGGTGAGGTCGCCCGACCGGAAAGCCGCGTGGACCTCCGCGACCGTCGCCTCCTCGACCTCGAAGGCCTGTGGGTGGAGCGGGACAGGGGCCGCGGCGAACGCCAGGACGAATGAGAGGGCCAACCGGATTGCGATCGACGTTCGAGCAGACATGGCAGCACCTGTCCTCGGGGAGATTCGATGAGCAGCCGTTGATATGAGGGCGTATCCTCAACTTTAGCGAGACCTGATCCGACCGGAAGACGTTTCCGGTTTCTCGATCCCGACCGCAACGCAGCCGACGTGCTTGACCGCGATTCTGTCCAACACAATAATCTAGACATGTGTATTGGACATAGGGAGTCCCGATGAATGAGTGGCCGTTGCATGATGCCAAGAACCGGTTCAGCGCGGTCGTCGCGGCCGCCGTGGCCGGAGAACCGCAGCGCGTGACGCGACGGGGTAAGCCGGCCGTCGTAGTGGTGGCCGTGGAGGAGTACGAGCGACTCCGGAAGAAGGAGGCGGCGGCCGCACCGAGCCTGGCGGAGGTGCTGCTCGCAATTCCCCGGGACGACGGTGAATTCGAGCGGCGGCCTTTGACCCTTCGGCGGGTCGATCTCTGATGTTCCTGGTCGACACCGACGTTCTTTCGGCGCTCCGTCAACATGAACGCAGCCGCTCGATCGTCCGGTGGGTGGCGAGTCAGCGTACGGGCGACCTGTACCTCAGCGTGGTCTCTATCGGGGAGATCGAGCGGGGGATCGAGAAACAGCGACGCCGCAATCCGGACTTCGCGGACACGCTGGGCGGGTGGCTCGACGACGTCATCAGACTGTACGGGGACCGCATTCTGCCCGTAGACCTTCCCACGGCCAGGCGCTGGGGACGCCTCTCGCAGACTCTGGGCCGCCAGGACGCGGACCTCTTGATCGCCGCCTCGGCGCTGGAGCGCGGGCTGACGGTCGTCTCGCGCAATGTTCGGCACTTCGAGCCGACCGGGGTGGCGGTCCTGGATCCCTCCGCTCCGGCGGGAGCAGGCTAGCGCGACCGCCGGATGCCGCAGAAGCGGATCGCCGTGACGGCGAGGATACGGGCCAGTTCGACGAGGTCGGCGGCGCGAACGCTCTCGTCGGGACGGTGGGCCTCGCGGACGTCGCCGGGGCCGAAGAGCACCGTGGGCACGCGGCCGTGGTTGACGAGGAGCCGCATGTCCGCGCCGTACCGCACGCCCCCGATGCGGGCGTCCGTGCCGCCGAGCGACCGCACGGCACCGGCCAGGGTGCCGACCACGGGGTCGCTCGCGTCCGTGCGGGCGGCCGCGAACTGCGCCCCGACCCACTCGACGGCGGGCGGGTGGTCGCGCAGCCATGCGTCGCCGGAAGCAGCCTCGGCCACGGCGTCCTCCAGCGCGCGTCGCGCCCCGGCGAGGTCCTCCCCGGGCGCGACGCCGTAGCGACCCTCCGCGACGAGGCTCTCCGCCACCGTCGAGGGCCAGATCCCGGCCCGGAGCCGTCCCATGGTCAGGGCGTACGGCAGCGTTTCCCCGCGGAACAGCGGATCGGCGACGTCGCGGTTCCGTTCCGCCTCCAACGCCCGGAGCCGCCGGAAGATCGGGATGAACTTCTCGACCGGGTCCACGCCTTCCTCCCGCATGGCCCCGTGCGCGGCGAGACCGGGGACGGTGAGGCGGAAGCTGAGCGCGCCGGCCTGCGCGGGCGCGATGACGAACCCGGTCGGCTCGACGACGATCGCTCCATCCCCGGTGTGCCCGCGCTCGATCGTGGCCAGCATGCCGGAGCCGCCGTCCTCCTCGCCGATCACGCTCTGGACCTGGAGGGCGCCGGCCAGTTCGATCCCCGCGTCGCGCAGCGCCCGCGCCGCCGCCAGCGCGCCGCACAGCTGCCCCTTCATGTCCACGACCCCGCGCCCGAACAGCCGCCCGCCGCGCTGCGTGAGTTCGAAGGGTGGGTGCGTCCAGCGCTCGGCCTCTCCCGCGGGGACGACGTCGACGTGGCCGTTGAGGATCAGCGTCCGGCCCTCGCCGCGGCCCATGCTGCCGACGACCCCGAGACCTTCGCGACGCTCCACGTCGGCCGTGTACGCGGGGTGCCGGCGCAGCCGCTCGAAGTCGATTTCCCACACGTCCGTCTCGACGCCGAGATCGCACATCTCCTCGGCCACCCGCTCCTGGGCCGGCGTTTCCCGGTTCGCGACGCTTTCGATCGCGACAAGGTCGGCGAGGAGCGCGAACAGCCGTTCCGCGTCCACCGCCTCCGCCGCGCGGCGTTCCTCGGACGACAGCGCGCCGCCGTCGCCCGGCATGGTCTCCTCCCCCGTACCCATACGCGGAGTATGTCACGGATCGGCTTCCCGGGTCGACCCTGTCGCGGCGGCCTCGTCCGGGCGCTGCGCAACGGCTACCGTACCGGCTGGAGTGGAACTCAGCGTAAACGAACCACGGAGTATGATCGATGCGCGTCCGGACACGTCGTTACTTCACCGGGTGGGCCGCCACGAGGCGGGCGACGACCCTGGCCAAGGTGACCCTGACCACAGCGACCCTTGCGGTCGGGCTCGTGGCCGCCGTTCCTGTCGCAGCGCAGTCCGTCACGCCCGAGGGGGACCCGGGCCTTGGCCGTCTTCTGGCCGAGATCGAGCGGCTGGCCCCGAGCAGCGGGGGCACGGTGGGCGTGGGCGCCGTCCACATCGAGACGGGCCGCGCGGTGTGGTTCAACGAGGACGAGCGCTTCCCGATGGCCTCGACCTACAAGGTTCCGATCGCGGTCCAACTCCTGTCCCGGGTCGACCGGGGCGAGATCACGCTCGCGGACATGGTTGAACTCGAACCCGGCGACATCCATCCCGGCAGCGGCACGATCTCGAACCTGTTCGACGACCCGGGGGTGGCGCTCTCCCTCCGGAACCTGCTCGAACTCATGCTCCTCATCTCCGACAACAGCGCGACGGACCTCACCCTCACCGCGGCCGGCGGCCCGGACGCCGTGAATGCCCGCATGAGTGAACTGAACGTGGACGGCCTGAGCGTGAACCGTCCGACATCCGTCCTCATCGGGGACTACTCGGGCGTCGAGACCCCGGCGGACGGACGGATTTCGATGGCGGAGTTCCGCGAACGCGCGGGCGAGGTCTCCGCCTCGGAGCGGGAGGCGGCCCGCGAGGCGTTCTCGACCGACCTGCAGGACACCTCGACACCCCGCGCCATGGCTCACCTCCTGGCGATGACCTGGGCGGGGAAGGCGCTGGGCTCGAAGAACACGGAGGTCTTCAAGGACGTCATGCTGCGCGTCCAGACGGGCACCGGCCGCATCAAGGGCGTGCTGCCGCCCGGCACACCCGTCGGCCACAAGACGGGAACCATCGGCGGGACCACGAACGACGTCGGATACATCTACCTTCCGGATGACGCGGGACACGTGATCACGGTCCTCTTCGTGAAGGACTCGGAGCGGCCCGTCCCGGCCCGGGAGGCGACGATCGCCCAGATCTCGCGCGCGATCTACGACTACTTCCTCTTCAACCCGGGGACCCCGGCAGACCCGTCCGCCGACCGCGCCAACCCCCGCTACGGCGTGTGGAAGTTGCGCTCCGACGCGCCGGCCCCGGCCCTCAACGTCATGACCTATGACCCATGGGGGGACGGCGGGATGAAGATCACCGTCGAGTCCACGAACGCCCGCGGCGGCGAAGCGAAGTGGAGTTACGAGACGATGTTCGACGGAGAATTCCGGCCCGTGACGGGGCGGGACGGGGTCGAGACGGCGGTGGAAGTCGTCGACCGCTACACGAACCGGATCACGAGCCGGCGGGACGGCCGCGTCACGCAGGTCATCATCAACGTCCTTTCCGAGGACGGAAACCGGATCGACAACGAGTACCGGAGCACGGACGCGGACGGGAACGAACGCGTCTCGCATGCGGTGTACGAGCGCATCGGCAGGTGAAGAACGCGATGTCCCGGGACTACGACGCGATCGTCATCGGGGCCGGCGTCATCGGCGTCTGCACCGGGTTCGAACTCGCCAAGCGCGGGTTCCGGACGCTCAACGTCGATAAGCTCCCCGCCGCCGGCTACGGCTCGACCTCGAACACCTGCGCGATCATCCGTCTCCATTACTCGACGCCCGACGGCGTGGCGATGGCGCGCGAGTCGTACTTCTACTGGCTCGACTGGGGGAAGTACGTCGGCGTGCCGGACCCTTCCGGGCTGGCCCGCTACGTCAACACCGGCTGCCTCGTCACGAAGACGGAGAAGAACCACTACCTGCAGCGGGTGAAAGAGAGTCTCGACGAACTCCACGTCGCGTACGAGGACCTGGACGCGGAGGGGATGCGCGAAAAGCTCTCCGTCCTCGACACGCGGCAGTTCGGCCCTCCCGTGACGGAGGAGGACCCGGCGTTCGGCCGGCCGACGGGCGGGAACGTGGCCGGGGCCGTCTATATCCCGGAATCCGGCTACATCAACGACCCGCAACTCTGCTGCCACAACGTTCAACTCGGGTGCGAGGCGCACGGAGGCGAGTTCCGCTTCAACACGGAGGTGACTGAGATCCTCCGGGGGGGCGGGAGGGTCGCGGGCGTCCGCCTGAAGGACGGGTCCGA
>VXMR01000110.1 GCA_009841005.1 Gemmatimonadales bacterium | reverse complement strand
GCACGCCCAGTTCGAGGGCGGCGTGACCGAACTCCTCGATCAGGAGCGTGTCCGTCCCGCGCACGACCGCGATCGACATGCCGGCGGCGCGACCCGCCTCGATCGGGGAAGCGGCGATGGCGTGAATCGCGTCGATCTGGTCCGCCGCAAGCGAGGCAGGGGACGAATCGGAGGCGGCGGGGTCCGATGACGTGTCGGGCCCGGCGCAGCCGCCGACGCCAAGGGCGAGGGCCGCCGCGGCGAGCGCGCTCCCGGGCCACCCCCGGCGCGCGTGCCGGAATCTCTCTGATCTCACGTCGAATCTCCTGCATCTCGGTTGAACCAGACCTATCTTCGGGCGCTGGATCGGATGTGTCGATAGCCCGCGGCCCATGGAGCGGCCGGCCGCGGGAGCAAGGAATTCGGGGGGAACGCGATGGAATTGACAGCAGCACCTGCCTCCGTCTTCGCGCGGCGCGAGGGCGCGGCGGAGTCGGCGGACGGCATCCCCTGGCCTCTGGCCGCGGTCCTGTTCGCCTCGGGGGCCGTGATCGTGGGCATCACGTGGGACATCTCGTGGCACCGGACGATCGGGCGGGACACCCTCTTCACGCCCGCGCACCTGCTCGTCTACGCGGGCGGGCTGGCGGCGGGGCTGTCGTGCGGGTGGCTCGCGCTGAAGACGACGTTCTCGGGGACGGATGCGGAGGTCGGACGCTCCGTCCGCATGTGGGGCTTTCGTGCGCCGCTCGGGGCCTGGGTGGCGATCTGGGGCGCGATCGCCATGCTCACGTCCGCCCCGCTCGACGACTGGTGGCACAACGCGTACGGGCTCGACGTCGAGATCCTGAGCCCGCCCCACGTGGTCCTCGCGCTTGGAATCTATGCGATCCAGGTCGGCGCTCTGCTGATGGCGCTGTCGTGGCACAACCGCGCCTCGGAGACGGGCCGGCGCAAGCTCGCGTGGGCCTACGTGTTCAGCGCCGCGATGCTGATCCTGTCGCTCTCGGTGCTGCTGCTGGAGTACACGTTCCCGAACCAGATGCACGGGGCGACGTTCCACCTCATCATGGCGGCGGTCTTTCCGGTCCTCTTCTTCGCCATCGGGAGGGCCGGGCAGATGCGCTGGCCGGCGACGTGCGCGGCGCTCGTCTATACCGGTGTCTCGCTGGCGATGATGTGGGTGCTGCCGCTCTTCCCGGCGGAGCCGATGCTCGCGCCGATCCTGCGTCCGGTCACCCACATGGTGGCGCCCGAGTTCCCGCTTCTCCTGTTCGCGCCCGCGATCGTTATCGACCTCCTGCTGCGGCGACATTCGGCGCCGGGCGAGGCGCCCGAGCGGGCCTCGACGGACTGGCGGATCGCGGCCGTGGGGGGCGTCGCCTTCGTGGGCATCTTCGGCGCGATCCAGTGGGTGTTCGCCGACTTCATGCTCTCCGAAGGGGCGCGGAACTACTTCTTCCAGGGCAGCACGTGGGGCTACACGACCGCGCCCGGCGACTGGGAGAACGTGTTCTGGCACGGCGGCCAGTTCCTCGCGGGCGAGTTCTCGGTATCGAGCTTCCTGTCCGCGGCGTGGTGGGCGCTGCCGATCGCGTTCGTCTCGGCCCGCTCAGGCCTGTGGCTGGGGAACTGGTGGCTGCGCGTCCGCCGGTGAGGCCCGGCCGGGCCGCCCGCCTCGCGCGGACAGCGGCGTTCGTGGCCGGGCTGTACGTCGTGGCGACGGGGCACGTCGGGAGCAAGAACGTGTTCTTCTCGGGCGAGGCGGGCCCCTACCCCGTCTCCGTCATCATCCGTCCCCCCGAGGTCATCCCGGGACTGGCGGAAGTCTCTGTCCGCGTGTCGGGCGGCGGCGCGGACCGCGTGACCGTGCGCCCCGTGCGCTGGGACGCGGCCCGGGAAGGCGGCGCGCCGCCCCCCGATGTCGCCGTTCCCGTGGCGGGCGATCCCGAACTGTACGCCGCGGAACTGTGGCTCATGACGGTCGGCGCGTACCGGGTCGAGGTCGCGGTGGAGGGGGCCCGGGGGAGCGGCGAGGTCTCGGTCCCCGTGACCTCGGTCATGCTAGGAGTGCGCGACCTGCCGCCGGGTCTCGGCTGGATCCTGGCCGCGCTCGCGCTGCTCCTCGTCGCCGGCGTGGTCTCGATCACGGGGGCCGCGGTGCGGGAGAGCCAGATTCCGGCGGGGGAGGCGGCGGGTCCGGCGGGCGGCCGCCGCGCCCGAATCGCCATGGCCCTCACCGCCGTGGGAGTCGCGGGCCTCCTCTACCTGGGGAACGCCTGGTGGGAGGCGGTCGACCGGGACGTCCGCAGCGGGATCTTCGAGCGCCTCACCGTGGAGGGCGCGATCGTACGCGACGGAGGGACGCCTGCTCTGGAAATCACGATCACCGATCCCGCCTGGCGGGGCCGCGACTGGAGCCCGCTGGTGCCGGACCACGGCAAGCTGATGCACATGTTCGTGGTCGGCGCGCCGGGCATGGACGCGTTCGCCCATGTGCACCCCGTTCCCGTGGACTCATCCACCTTTCGCGTCCCGTGGCCGGACCTTCCGCCGGGCGAGTACCGGATCTACGGCGACATCGTCCAGGAGTCCGGCTTCGCGCAGACGGTCGTCGACACGGTGACCGTCGACGCGGCGGCGCTCGTGGTTCCCGAGGAGGTCGGCGAGGGCGCGGACCTCTTGCCGGACCCGGACGACTCGGCGTGGACGGGCCGTCCGATGGCGCTCGCGGGGCCGCGCTCCGAGGCGCCGCTGGCCGACGGTTCGATCCTCGAATGGCAGGGCGACCGGGAGCTTCGGGTCGACGAGGAGACGGTGCTGTCGTTCAGGGTGTGGGATCCCGACGAGAAACCGGCCGAGCTGGAACCCTACATGGGGATGCGCAGCCACGCCGCGCTCACCCGGGATGACGGGGCGGTGTTCGTGCACCTGCATCCCGCGGGCACGATTTCGATGGGCTCGCTCTCGGTGCTCGCGCCCGAAGGGTCGCCGATGGCCGGCGGCGGCACAGCAGCCCCTGCCGGCGTCGTCGAGTTCCCGTTCGCGTTCCCGCAGCCGGGCGAGTACACGATCTGGGTGCAGGTCAAGCGGGAGGGCCGCGTCCTCACGGGGGCGTTCCAAGCGACGGTCATGGAGTGAGCGAACGCATCGCGATGTGCTTCAGCGGCGGCAAGGACAGCGCCCTGGCCCTGCATGCGCTTCAGCAGTCCGGAGCCTGGCGGGTCGAGACCCTGATCACGACGGTGACCGACGCCTACGATCGGGTGAGCATGCACGGCGTGCGGCGCGCGCTCGTGCGCGACCAGGCTGAGGCTATCGGCATCCCGCTCGTCGAGGTCGTCGTCCCGCCGCAGTCCTCGAATAAAATCTATGAACGGGCGATGGGAGAGGCCTTCGACCGCCTCCACGAGGACGGGATCCGCCGCGTGGCCTTCGGAGACATCTTCCTGGAGGACCTCCGCGAGTACCGCGAACGGCAACTCGCCGCATCGGGGCTGGAGTGTCTCTTTCCGATCTGGAAGCAACCCACGGCGGCGCTCGCGCGTTCCTTCATCCGGGACGGGTTCGAGGCCGTCGCGGTGTGCATCAATCCGGCGGTGCTGGACGCCTCCTTCGCGGGCCGCGCCTTCGACGCATCTTTCGTCGCCGATCTTCCGGAGGGCGTGGATCCGTGCGGGGAGAACGGAGAGTTCCATACGTTCGTCTGGGACGGCCCGATTCTGCCGCGGCCGATCCCGGTCGTGCGCGGCGAGGTCGTGGAACGGGACGGTTTCGTCTTCTGCGATCTGCTCGCGGCGGCAGCGTGACGCACAGCGTGACCCACTTGCCGCCTGGGGTGTAGCAACACTGCGAGCGACGGACACGTCAGCTCGGAACGTGAGATAGAGAGGTAATCGCGGATGTTCAGAGTATTCGGCCTCATGACGGGTCTGACGCTTCTCCTGGTGTTCGCCGGCCAGATGTTGTTCGGGCAGCAGGGTGCGGTCCTGTTCCTGGTGTTGTCCGGGGCGATGAACTTCGGGATGTACTGGTTCAGCGACCGGGTGGTCCTTCGCATGTACCGGGCGAAGGTGGTGGACCGGTCGCAGGCGCCGGACCTCTACGACCGGGTCGAGCGGCTGCGGAAGCGGGCGGGGCTGCCGGCACCGGTCGTGGCGGTCTCGCCGCAGCCGCAGCCCAACGCCTTCGCGACGGGGCGGAACCCGGAGCACGCCGTGGTCTGTTTCACGGAGGGGATCCTGCGCGCGCTGCCTCCCCGCGAACTCGACGGCGTCATCGCGCACGAGCTCGCCCACATCAAGCACCGGCACATGCTCGTCGGCACCGTCGCGGCGACGATGGCGGGTGCCATCGCGATGATCGCCTCCATCGCCCGCTGGGGGTTCATCTTCGGCGGCGGACGCGACGACGGCGACAACCCGCTTGGCATGCTGGTCATGGCCATCGTCGCCCCGCTCGCCGCCATCATCATCCAGATGGCGATCAGCCGCCGCAACGAGTTTCAGGCCGACCGCACCGGCGGCGAAATCACGGGAGACCCCATGGGTCTGGCCGGCGCGCTGAAACGCCTGGAGTCCGGCGCCCGCCGCATCCCGATGGACGTGAACCCGGCCGGCGCCTCCCTCGCGATCGTGAACCCCTTCGCGGGGCGACGTCGCGGTCTCACGTCCCTCTTCACTACGCATCCGCCCACCGAGGAGCGGGTCGCCGCGCTGAGAGCCCAGGCCTCCGGGACCCGGTAGTCGCGGCGAAGCAGAAAGTGCAGCCCCTGCGTCCGTTGGAGTAGCCAGCCGGGATGTGGCCAGCCCGGAACGCAGGGGCCTCCGGTGAGCGCTAGCGGGTCCTTCTCTGCCAGCGACCTTCGTAGGCAGCGCAGATCCGCTGGATCATCGTGGCATAGTGCATGGGATCACCCGTCCGGGGCGCCGGAGTTCCCGTGACGAGCTTTGGGTCTTCCGGGCGCGGAGCGCCGTACGGTAAGGCCGGGTTCTTTTTCAGGTTGTCGAAGTCAACAACGACCAGGGACACGGCCTCAAAGCCGGGGCCTTCCGCCGGAGTGTGTCGTAGTGGAAGCCCTCGAAAGAGTTCAACGGTGCTCTTTCCGAGTTTCTCGATGTTGTCGTGTTCGGTGATGTCTTCCTTGGGTCTTGTCGGCGACCAGAACACACGCGCGACGTTCACGGCCACGGTTCCCACGGCGATCGTCTTCTCGTTGTAGCTGTGGGCGTAGCCGTGGAACGCCTGCAGGTCACGAAGCCGGTTCCGGCGTGCCTTACCGTGTTCCGTCATGATGGCCTTGGCTTCAAGAGCCAACTCGATGGTGGCCGGAGTCTCGAACGATATCGAACCGTTGCTGGGCTGGATGGGCGATCCCGGCGGCGGGCCCACCGCCAGGTCAATGTTCCAGTCCATGTAGTTGACTTTGACCGTATGGTTCAGCTTGGCGACGATCTCGCCGGCCCGGGCTCGCTCGGCAAAGGCGGGACAATGCGCGAGCAGGTCATCGACGATCGCGAGGCAGATGGCGTTGCTGTGAGCGTCGGATCGTGGATGGTAGTTGTTCTCGGCCAGGTGGCGGACGAACGCTTCGGGGGCGTTCAAGGGAAGGTCACCTCCGCCGGCACTTGCAGGGCGTCAAGCTGTTCCAGTCGACTCCGTCCGATCTCGACATATCTCGGTTCGATCTCGTACCCGACGCTCGAACGGGCCGTGAGCATGGCGGCGGCTGTCGTCGTCCCCGTCCCCCAGAACGGATCGAGGACGGTGTCCCCCACGAAGCTGAACATCTGGACCAGACGGGAGGCGAGTTCCACCGGGAAAGGCGCCGGATGGCCTCGTTTCCGGGCTTCACCGCGGATGTCGTCCCAGATCGACCGGAACCAGCGCTGGTGGTCGTCCGGTTCAATGAGGCTGAGCGCACGCTGTGCCGCCGTCGGCTTCCGGTAGCTCCCGGGCTTCCGCAGCATCAGGATGGTCTCGACGTCGTTCTTCACGATCGCGTTGGGTTCGTAAGGCTTCCCCAGGAACCCGACTCCGCTCGCCTCCGTCGCCATGTTGGCGATCTTGTACCAGCGGATCGGCGTGAGGTAGTCGAACCCGATCCGACGCGCGCGCACCGAGATGTCGGCCGGAAGTGGCAGAACGTGATGGCGGCCTCCGGCTCGACGTGAAATGCAGACGCTACCCACGACCACGCACAGCCGGCCGCCCGGCGTGAGGAGGTCGTAGCACCGCCGCCACACGCGGTCCAGCTCGTCCAGAAACGATTCGTAGTCATCGATGCCGCCGAGCTGGCCGTCGTCGGCGCGCCCGCCGTCGTAGTCGATGAGGTTGAAGTACGGCGGTGACGTGACGACGAGGTGGATCGGTTCCCGGACCTCGGGCATGTCGCGGGCATCGCCAAGATACAGCGTGTGTTCCGTACGCTCCGGCGCCGCTCCGTCCCGCCAAGCCTCGATCTTGGCCTGACGCTTCAGCCGAAGCGAGGGCTCGGCTCCGGACATGATCTCGTTGACGCCTACCGTCATCCCGGCCCTTTCACCCTTCGTCGCGATGCGTCTTCACGGCGGACCATCTCAACGTAACGCTTCGTCCACCGCCGAGCAGCGGTCGGGGCTATCCGCTCCAGATGACGATGGCACCGCAGCGGTCGGCTGGAGCGGTGAACTCGCCGGGCAGGGAAACGGACCGGAGGTAGACTTCGATGGCGGCGACCTCGTGCGGAGCCGCCAAGTCGTCCACGCCCCCCCGCTCGAAGTTCCAGGCGCGGCCATCCAGGACCAGGGCTCCGTTCAGGTAGACGGACATGTGTGAGCACCTCCGCGCCCTTCGCGACACGGGGCGGCAGGTCTGTCGCGGGCAGATTTCGCGCAGGCCGTCCACCTCGGTGAGGATGTCGGTGAGGCGGGTGGGCGCGAGGGCCCGAATCCGCTCCCGCGTGAAGAAGTGTCCGCGGCCGCGCGTCGCACTCTCCCGCCTGCGTTCGTAGAAACCCACCTCCGTGAGACGCGGATGCCGCCGCTCGGCCACGATCCGCGGCCCCGCCACGGCCGTCACGGAGTCGGACGCGGGAGGCGGCGTGGGGCCGAGTTCGACGCGGACATCCACCGTTGAACCGGAGGGAACCGGGATGGTGTCTCCGGCGACCCCGGCGTCGGGGTGGGATACGGCGAGCCGGTAGTCCCCGGGCACCAGGTCCGGGATCGCGAAGAGACCGTATTCGTCGCTCGTCGTCAGGTATTCGGTCTCCGCGGGCGGGCCGCGGTTTCCATGCGCCGGTGCGGCCTCGGCCTCCGCCAGCATGATCTCGGCCCCCGGCGCGGGTCCACCTCGCCGGAGTTCGAAGACGCGGCCGGCGACGTGGCCGTGACGAGAAATGGGGACCACCAGATCCCGCTCCACGGGGGCCGCATCGGCCGCCACGGGGGCTGCCTCGCCCGCCACGGGCGCCAGTTCGCCGCTGAGGCCGGCGAACCGAGCCCAGATGCTCACATCCGTCCGGGGATCGAGGTCGCAGAACCGGAAGCGGCCGTTGTCGTCGGCGGTCGTCTCCTTCTCGCGCCGCCGACCGGCCGGTTCCGTGATCCAGGCCGTCACGGTCGCGCGGGGCAGGAGAATGCCGGTCAACGCATCCGTGACCGTCCCCTCGACCACGAGCGGAGCCCGTTCCGTCGCGGGGCCGGGCTCGCAGAGAACGATCCGCCGCTCTTCAAGCTCGGCCGCGGTCAGCCACTGTCGTGTCCACACGATGACCGTGGGGCAGAATGGATCCTCGCCTGCCGCCCGTATGAGAGAATCGAGGCCCGGCACCTTGTGCGGCTCGCCGTGGACCTCGACGCCTCCCATTCGGTGATGGGCGAGCGTGGTCATGAGGCCAACGCGGTCCCGCCAGCCATCGATGAGGATCTGTGGGGCGCACCCCAGGCTGTTGACCCGGTTCATGTCGAGAATGCGCTCGCTCATGTTTCGCCAGCCGACGATCAAGGGGTCGCCCCCGCGGCGGATGTCCTCGGGATCGTAGAATCTGCCTCTGCCGTGCGCCCGGCGCTCGTAGAAACCGACCTGCTCCAGGTATGACGGTCTCCACTCGACGCTGACCTCGAGCGGGGCGACTTCGATCGCGCCCGGTTCAATGCGGATCTCCAGCGAGAGTGTGCCGTCCGGCGCCTCGAATTCGGTCGTCCGCGTACCGTAGCCGATATGCCGGATCTCGAACGTGTGGGAGCCGGCGGGGACGACCAGGTGGAACGCTCCGTCCGTGTTGGTGAGTGTCGAGATGTCCAGCGCGGGGATGGAGACGAGCGCCGCCGAGATGGGGGCTCCCGTGCCGGCGTCGAGGAGGCGTCCCGCGATCTCTACCGGCTGCTGCGCCGCTGCGCTCCTAGGGAGAGCCAGTCCCGCCAGCGCGAGCGCGGCGAGGGCGCCAACGGCCGGGCGACGCGAAACGGTTAGGGGACGCGAAACGGTCAGGGTCGGATTCATCTCCTGTGAAGACTCGGTACCCGGGCGGGGGGTCACAGCGCGTGCGTCAGCACGACTCCCAGCGGAAGCTCTCGGTGTCGGAGAGACAGGCCACCTCGCAGTGCACCATGTCGTCGCCCACGAAACGTGCGTACGCCTCGAACGGGCGGTCCTCGATGAGGTGCGGCAGCCAGTGGCGGTCGTCCTCCCACATCCGATCGTACGGGAGGTCGTCGAGGGGCGCCCAAACGGGGGTCGCTTCGCTCGTCTCGACCGGCTCTCCTTCCAGCACGTCCGACCGGAAGACGTGGATCAGGATGGACATGCCGCTCAGCACCTCGAATCCCACTTCGCCTACCTTCCGGGGCGCCACGGGCCGCGCCCGCAGTTCCTCCTGAAACTCCCGCATCGCGGCCTCGATCGTGCTCTCGCCGGGTTCGACCTTGCCCCCGGCTCCGTTCAGCTTGCCGGCGCCGAGTCCGCGCTTCTTGTGGATGAGGAGGATTTCCCCTCCCCGCACGATGTAGAGGAGGGTCGCATTGAGGTCCGGCTCCCAACTCTCCGGGATGGGACGTTCGGGCGCGAGGGGTCGAGGTGGCATTCGCTATCCTTTCCACGGCGGGAGCACGCCGCAGCGGCCGGGGCGCGTCATGGTGCGGGGACGCTCGCGCGGTCGAATACGACTTCGCCGTTGAAGACGGTCATCTCGCACGACATGTCCCGCAGTTCGATCGTCGGGACGGTGAGCGGGTTGCGGTCCCAGACCGCCAGATCCGCGTACTTGCCGGGTTCGATCGTTCCGACCTTCTCCTCGAGGAACATCTGGTGCGCGGCCCAGGTCGTGAACGAGCGCAGCGCCGTCTCGACATCGACGGACTCTGCGGTGCCGTACGGGTCGCTCCCGTAGACGCCGAGCAGCGGCTGGCGCGCGACGGAGGCCCAGACGCCGTAGCGCGCCGGGTAGGGCGTGACGAAGAAGTCGGAGCCGCTCGCCCAGATCATGCCCCGGTCCCGATAGGAGCGGAACGGATTCAGCCGCAGGGCTCGCTCGGGCCCGAAGTTCCCCGCGTAGGTGTCGCCGATCCACCACGTGAAGGTGGGGGACGGCTCCGGGTAGCCGGCCTGCCATTCCTGCTGGAGTTCGGCCATCGCGTCGAGCGCGCGGTCCGAGGGGATGTTCGCGTGGATGACCCCGTGCCGGAGCCCGCGGGTGGGGGTCGCCTCGAGCGCCTCGACGAAGCTGTCGACGGTCCAGTCGATCGCGCGGTCGCCAATGGAGTGGATCGAGACGTGGAGGCCGGCGTCGTGATACGCCCGGAAGCGTCGGCGCAGTTCGTCCGGGTCCATGGCCGGATACCCGCGGTTGCCGGTGTCGGTCCCGGTGCGCTCCCGGTTCCAGTCCTCGTACAGCCAGGCCGTGCGGGCGCCGCCGCTGCCGTCGCTGTACAACTTGACGCCGCCGGGGATGAGCCGGTCGTCCCCCGTCGACTCGTAGGGCCGCGTGAAGGTCGCGAGGCTGTCGGCGTAGGCGCGGACCTCCTCCAGCGTCCCGTCGCGGCCGTCCCACAGGACGAAGATCCGGACCGTGAGGTCGCCGTCGGCGAGGACATCGCGGTAGGCCTCCCAGCTTCGGCGGCCGATCCCGGGATCTTTGCCGCCCGTCATGCACTCGGCGTTGAAGGCGTGGGGGGGCACGCGGCCCAACCCCCCCCCCCCCCCCCCGCGCGC